>CAIZPS010000031.1 GCA_903934925.1 uncultured bacterium
AGCCGCCCGTGACCAGAGCCACGCGTCCATCCATGTCATTCCCCACGTGAGGATCACTGCTGTGGACCATGGCGCCAGCATCCCTCCTGCGCAAAGGGCCCGCACCTCGTGGACGGACCGCCACTCGCGCGCCACTACGCTGAGGACATCCAGCGCCCCAGCAGAAGTGCGTTGTGCGCGGCAGCCGAGAGGATTCCTGTGGCCACGGAGTCACCCGAGAGCCGGATCGCCGGCTTTGGTCCGAACGAATGGCTCGTGGACGAGATCTACGAGCAGTTCCTCGCCGATCGTTCCCAGGTCGATCCCGCCTGGTGGGAGTTCTTCGAGGGCTACACGCCCCCAGACTTCTCCAGCGCCGCACGACCAGGCTCCACGCCGCCATCGGCCTCGTCCGCGCCTGCCGACAGCGCTCCGCAGTCACCTGCAGCACCAGAGGGAGCAACTCCGACCGCGCCCGGCGCAGAGGTCACACCGCTTCGAGGGCCAGCCGCACGAGTGGTCGACAACATGGAGGCGAGCCTCGCGGTGCCAACGGCGACGAGTGTGCGCGCCGTGCCGGCGAAGCTCCTTATCGACAACCGCACCGTCATCAACAATCACCTGGCCCGGGGTCGCGGCGGAAAGGTGTCCTTCACGCACCTGATCGGCTACGCGGTCGTCCGCGCGGTGACGGACGTTCCGGCGATGAACAACGCGTTCACCGAGATCGACGGCAAGCCTGCCGTGATCCACAACCCGGACGTCAACCTCGGACTCGCCATCGACCAGGCCAGGTCCGACGGCACTCGGCAACTCCTGGTGCCGGGCATCAAGGGTTCCCAGGACATGGATTTCGCCACTTTCTGGGCAACCTATGAAGACCTCGTGCGCAAGGCGCGCTCAGGAAAGCTGCAGGTCACCGACTTCCAGGGCACGACCATCACGCTCACGAACCCGGGAACGATCGGCACGCAGTTGTCCGTGGCGCGCCTGATGCAGGGACAGGGCTGCATCGTCGGCGTCGGCGCGATGGACTACCCAGCCGAGTGGCAGGGGGCGAGCGAAGAGGCGCGGGTGCGTAACGCCGTCTCCAAGATTCTGACCCTCACCAGCACCTACGACCACCGCATTATCCAGGGCGCGCAGTCCGGCGAATTCCTCCGCCGCGTCCACCAGCTGCTCCTCGGCGAGGACGACTTCTACGGTGACATCTTCCGTGCGCTGCGCATTCCCTACGAGCCCATCCGCTGGGCCGAGGACATCTCCGCCAACCATGAGACCGACCTCAGCAAGACCGTCCGTGTGCAGGAGGTCATCCACGCATTCCGCGTGCGCGGTCACCTCATGGCCGACACCAACCCGCTGGAGTACGAGCAGCGGATGCACCCGGATCTCGACGTGCTTCAGCATGGCCTGACGCTCTGGGATCTCGACCGCGAGTTCGCGACCGGTGGATTCGGGGGCCGGCCGCTGATGAAGCTCCGTGAGATCCTCGGCGTGCTGCGCGATTCCTATACGCGTTCCATCGGCATCGAGTACATGCACATCCAGGATCCCGAGCAGAGGGAGTGGATTCAATCGCGTGTGGAGATTCCGCACGAGCGCGTGGCCCGCGACGAGCAGCTGCGCATCCTCCACAAGCTGAACGAGGCAGAAGCGCTGGAGTCGTTCCTGCAGACGAAGTACGTCGGCCAGAAGCGCTTCTCCCTCGAAGGGAGCGAGTCACTGATCCCGCTCCTCGATGCCGTTCTGATCCGCTCCACGCACGACAGCATCGTCGAGGTAGCGATCGGCATGCCGCACCGCGGTCGTCTCAATGTGCTCACCAACATCGCGGGCAAGTCGTACGGACAGGTGTTCCGCGAGTTCGAGGGCGACTTCGGCGATGACCTCGTGCAGGGCTCCGGTGACGTCAAGTACCACCTGGGCACGAGCGGCATCTTCACAGCGCCCGACGGCAGCCAGACGCGTGTCTACCTTGCCGCGAATCCCTCGCACCTCGAGGCGGTCAACCCCGTCCTCGAGGGCATCGTCCGCGCCAAGCAGGACCGCCTGCCCAGCGACGACCGATTCAACGTCCTGCCTGTCCTCATCCACGGTGACGCAGCCTTCGCCGGCCAGGGCGTGGTCGCCGAGACCCTGCAGATGTCGCAGATCCAGGGCTACCGCACCGGCGGCACCGTGCACGTCGTGGTCAACAACCAGGTCGGCTTCACGACGAGCCCCAAGTACAGCCGATCCTCGGTGTACCCCACGGACGTCGCCCGGATGATCCAGGCCCCGATCTTCCACGTGAACGGCGACGACCCCGAGGCCGTCGTGCGCGTCGCGGAACTGGCCTTCGACTTCCGCCAGACGTTCCACAAGGACGTCGTGATCGATCTCGTGACCTACCGCAAGCGCGGCCACAACGAGGCCGACGATCCGTCCCTCACTCAGCCGCTGATGTACCAGATCATCGACAGCAAGCGATCGGTGCGCAAGCACTACACCGAGTCCCTGATCGGGCGCGGCGACATCACCCTCGATGAAGCGGAGACCGCGCTGCGTCACTTCCAGGAGCAGCTCGAGCGGATCTTCCAGGAGAGCCACGGTGACGACTCGGCGTCGTTCAGCTCGTCCAAAGACGACGTCGTCACGGCAGGGGAGCGTCGACTGACCCCGCAGCATGCCGCAGCCGAGATCGACACCGCGATCTCCACGGAGCAGATCGACACCGTCATCGCCTCGCAATTGCGGATGCCCGAGGACTTCACCGTGCACCCGCGCCTGGCACCTCAGCTCCAGCGCCGCGAGAGCATGGTGGCTGAGGATGCCATCGACTGGGGCATGGCCGAAGCATTGGCCGTCGGCAGTCTGCTCATGGAGGGCCGTACGGTTCGCCTCGCCGGACAGGATGTCCGTCGCGGCACGTTCGGGCACCGTCACATGGTGATCGTCGACAAGGAGACCGGCTGGCAGTACAAGCCGCTCAAGCAGTGCTACCGCAACGGCGCCAAGCTCTACGTCTACGACTCCCTGCTCAGCGAGTTCGCCGCCATGGGCTTCGAGTACGGCTACTCCGTCGCGCGACCCGATGCTCTCGTGATGTGGGAAGCGCAATTCGGGGACTTCGCCGACGGAGCGCAGACGATCATCGATGAGTTCATCGCGTCCGGCGAGCAGAAGTGGGGGCAGCGGTCATCGCTCACCCTGCTGCTCCCGCACGGTTACGAGGGCCAGGGGCCAGACCACTCGTCGGCGCGACCCGAGCGCTACCTGCAGCTATGCGCTCAAGACAACATGGTCGTCACGATGCCCAGCACCCCGGCGTCCTACTTCCACCTGCTGCGGCTGCAGGCCCACGCGAAGGTGGTGCGACCCCTGATCATCTTCACCCCGAAGTCACTGCTGCGCGCGAAGAAGGCCGTGTCGAACAAGGCCGAGTTCACCTCCGGTCACTTCCATCCGCTCATCACCGACCCGCAGTTCACCGGCCCGCAGATCCGCAAGGTGCTGATGTGCAGCGGCAAGGTCTACTACGACCTTGCGGCCTATCGCGAGCAGCATGGCATCACCGACGTGGCGATCCTTCGCTTCGAGCGGCTGTACCCCCTGCCCTTCCGCACGCTGCCACCGGCGCTCGAGCAGTACCCCAACGCCGAGCTGACGTGGGTGCAGGAGGAGCCGGCGAACCAGGGAGCCTGGTCGTTCATCGCGGTGAACCTGCCCGAGATCGTCGATCGTCCGATCACGGGCGTCAGCCGTCCGTCCTCGTCTTCCCCCGCGTGCGGTACGCACCAGCGTCACGAGGAGGAGCAGAAGGCCGTCGTCGAGCAGGCGTTCAGCTAGGAGGCCGCATGTACTTCACCGACCGAGGGATCGAAGAACTTCAGGCTCGACGCGGCGAGGAGGAGGTCACTCTCGCCTGGGTGGCCGACCAGATGCGCACCTTCGTCGACCTGCATCCGGACTTCGAGGTGCCCGTCGAGCGGCTTGCCACCTGGCTCGCCCGCCTCGACGACGAGGACGAGTAGCGGACTTCTGCGCTCGTCACGGCATCGGAGACTCCACGCTCAGGCCGAGTGCTCGGCATGCCTGTCTCATGCGTTCGTCGTAGGCCACGACACCCTCAAGGTCCGATCCAAGGCTGATCGCCGTGGCGCAGTGGATGGCATCCAGCGAGCGCAGGACGACGGGATCGAGTTCCGCAGCGAGATCGCAGACCGATGGCGTGATGCGCACGAGGTTGACGACTTCGAGCACCTCGCGAGCATGAAGTCGAGAAGAGGGATCGTGATGCCTCACGGCTCGCAAGAGCTCGATGCGCAAGAGATCGCTGGCGACGAGTTCACGCCTGTTGAGCCAAGTACGAAGTGCGGCGGACTCGGCCTCCGCGATGACGAGCTTCACCGCAGCCGACGTGTCGAGGTACCAGGCCACTACTCGCGCTCGCTGTCCCGCATCCGCCGGAGCGTGTCGGACAAGGAGTGCTCACTCACGATCGCGGGCGGAAGGTCCTTGACCGATCGACGAGACGGCGTGACCGCCCCTTGAGCGCGAAGCCCATCAAGTCCTGAGGCCGCCAGTCCGACCAGTTGCGCGACCGGTCGCCCGCGCTGGGTGATCGTGACAGGCCCATTCGCCACAGCGTCGGCAACGACCTTGGTGGCATGCTGCTGCAACTCCCGGATTCCGACCTGCTGCCCCATGTACGTCAATGTAGCACTTGGTTGCCCTCAACGTGCCGCTAGCGCGTCAACCTCAACGTGCCGCTAGCGCGTCAACCTCAACGTGCCGCTAGCGCGTCAATACGAGCTTGCCGCGCACATCGCCGGCGGCCATCACCGCGAACGCCTCTGCGGCGCGCTCCATCGGCAGGACGCGGTCCATGACGGGTCGAACGCCCGTCGAGACGAGCAGGTCGACGAGGTCGCGCAGTTCCGCGATCGAGCCCATCGTCGATCCCACGACACTCAGCTGCAGGAAGAACAGGCGGTTGAGGTCGGCGGGCGGGTTCGGCCCCGAGGTCGCGCCGGAGACCACGATGGTGCCGCCCGGGCGCAGGGATCGCATCGAGTGCGACCACGTCGCATCGCCAACGGTCTCCATGACGGCATCGACCTTCTCCGGCAGGCGTGCGTCGGGCTCGAAGGCCTCGTCCGCCCCGATCTCCACGGCCCAGGCCCGCTTGTCGGCGTCCCGTGACGTCACCCACACCCGGCGCCCGAGTGCCTTGCCCAGGACGATCAGCGCGGTCGAGACACCTCCGCCCGCTCCCTGGACGAGCAGGGTGTCGCCCGCCTGGGTCGCGGACTTCGTCTGGATCATCCGATAGGCGGTGAGGTACGCGGTCGGCAGGCAGGCCGCCTCCTCGAACGTCAGTGCGGGCGGCTTGTCGACGAGGTTGCCCGAGGGCACCCTCACCTGCTCCGCAAGGGTCCCCGGGTACCTCTCGCTCAGCAGGCTGCGACGCGGATCGAGGGTCTCGTCACCATCACCCGCGGCAGCCTCGCCGATGACCGCATGCACGACGACCTCGCGGCCGTCTTCCGTGACACCCGATGCGTCGGAGCCGAGCACCATTGGCACCTGATCGGCCTTCAGTGCCTGCCCCTTCAACGCCCACAGGTCGTGGTGGTTCAGGCTCGCAGCCCGCACGTGGACGGTGACCCACTCCTCGGGGGTCGGCGGCGTGGGCAGGTCACCCACACCGAGCACGGACAGCGGATCACTCCGGTCGACACCGGCGGCGTAGACGGCAAACATGACGGGAGCCTCTCACGATCCGCGGGTTTCGTGGCGGTCTCGGCCGTACCGGAACCACAGGCGCCCCCAGAGCAGGTCGCGCGGGACGGGGCCAAAGGACCGGCTGTCGTCACTGGAATCGGGGTTGTCCCCGAGCACCCACCAGCCCTCGTCGGTCGGATGGTCCAGCCGCTTAACCACGCGCAGGCCCGGGCGCTCCGGGTGCGTCATGAGGACGAGATCGCCGGACCGGAAGGACCTGGCCCGTCGAACGACCCACCACTCGCCGTTCGCCAGGGCCGGCTCCATGGAGGGTCCGACGATCCGGACCCGCCTCATGAGTGCCACGGACACCATCCTGCCGCGGAGCGCACCCTGTGCCGACTCGATTCGCCAGCGCTATCGTGGTGCCACCACTTCTAGCCAAGGAGTCACCCGAACATGAGCCTCTTCGCGACCCTCGTCGCTCCCCGATCCAGCGCCTACGCGCACTGCGATCTCCCCTGCGGCGTCTACGACCCCGCTCAGGCCCGCCTCGAGGCCGAGTCCGTCAAGGCCTGCATGGAGAAGCACAACGCCTCTGACGACCACGACTTCAAGGCGCGCTCGATCTCCATCAAGGAGCAGCGCTCCCAGCTGGTCAAGGAGCACCTGTGGGTGCTGTGGACCGACTACTTCAAGCCCCCGCACTTCGAGAAGTACCCGCAGCTCAACGAGCTGTTCAACCAGGCGACCAAGCTGGCCGGTGCCGGCGGCACCAAGGGCACCTGCGACGTCGCAGTCGCGGATCAGCTCCTCGCGAAGATCGACGAGATCGCCGCGATCTTCTGGGAGACCAAGAAGGCCTGAGCACCAAAAACGGGGATTCTTGGGGGGAGTCAACGCATGACATACGCGTAGTCCCCACCGCTAGCCTCCACTGGCAACAATCTGCGAGGCCCCTGCCGAGTCATCGGCGGGGGCCTTGTCAGTCCCCGAGCCATGCAATTCGTTCATCAGCGCACGCACTGTTGCCATGTCCTCCGGCATCGCACGCGCATACGTCCGCAATCCCGTTCGCCTCTGTTCTGCACCTGATACCGACCAACCAAAACAGACCACTTGAAACTGGACGACCATGGGAGCGTCGCCGCTTCAACACCAATTACAGTAGGCACCCCACAAAGCGACAGTGGCAGAGTAAGACATTAATGGTGATTCGCCTGTGACGGTGATGGTGCTGTCCAGAAGCACCTGACCCCCATACTCCCCCCCATTGACGAGCCACGTTTGAAATCTGCCATCAATAGAGGTCCCATAACACTCCACGTTATCGAAAGTTTGGATTCCGGATCCCGACCAACAATCCCCTTGCGCTTTAGCGGTCAATTTTTCGATGGCGGGCCCCGACTGACCCAGAACAGTAGAAAGCACGAGTAGATCATCAGTGAGTGAGTATGAGAAATCTTGGGGGAAGTTATTGCGCAGAGCCGGGCCTGATGCTCGCGCAAGGTTGAGGCTCGCATTGGTGAGTTGTGACGGAAGACCGGAGACAGACGTCACGACAAATGCTGTTCGCCCATCTGCAAACTTCTTGGCTTGGGATATCTGCACGGGGATGAATTGAACTTTGGCACCAGCCGGCTTCCACTTAATGGTTGTCGCAACCTTGCTGTCCCGCTTGTGTCCAAGGGCTGACCATCCCTTGACAAGATCTCGGGCGGTCAGTTCACCAATCATGAGCGTCTTCTGACGGGTTCCCAACCATTGACCCTTTGCGGAACTTGGCAGCGTAATCCTGTACTGGTTTTGGCCCACTTCTTCTACGTCGATTTTTGGTGCATCGATACGCACAATTGCCTTACCGCCACCACGCAGAGGATCCTGAGCGGCGTTCGCGACTGTTGAACTGCTCCCGATGAAGACGAAGGCGACCAGGAAGGTGAGGGCGGTGCGCACACGAGAGGTCTTCATGGCTCAAAAGTTATCAGCAATACGTGCGAAATCTCCGGCGAGAGATATCTGGTGGAGGTTCACCGGAAGTAAGGAGGGGCCGGTCGCCGTTGGGATGCAGAGACCACGCGCCGCATGAATGGCGCACGGGCAGGCGAGGGGGTGCGTTGGCCCAGAAGTGGGGAGACTCACGACCCGGCTCGGCCGGCGGGGCAGACATATATAGGGCGGAGGCTGGACGAGCTGGCCGTTCACGTAGACGTCGACATGGTCGGTCCCCAATTTCAGTCCCCACTGCCATCACCAACTGTCACCGACAGTCATCAACCGAGTCTCGGAACTGTCAGCAAACCCAACGCCTGTGACCAACGGTCATCAACTCTCATCTATGAGGACCGTCTTGGAGATCAAGAAGGCCAGAGCACCATCTGGGGGCTGGGATCCGCATGC
>CAIZPS010000032.1 GCA_903934925.1 uncultured bacterium
ATTCTCCATCATCGTGGTCATCGGTGCTGTGTTCGCCGCTGTCGGCTACAGCCTGCTCTACGGTGCCTCGGATTCCACGCAGGCGATCATCCAGTCGATCGCGGCGGGCGCCCTTCTCGTCGTCGTCATCAACGAGATGGTCCCGATCGCCGTTCGCGCCATCAAGGGATGGGCTGGAGTCATCGCCTCGGCAGGCTTCGTCTTCTCGGCAGCCCTCACCTGGGCGAGCGGCGGTTGAGTCGGTCAACCACCGAAGTGACACTCGCAGGCGGCTGAATCCCCCTATGTGTGACTCGTGCGCGGCCTGGCATCGGCGCACTCCAACGTGCAGCCCTGCCCCGCACTGTGCTCCAGCAGTGCCCAACGTGGTGAGGCGAGATTCAGCGTCGGCGCCTGTGGCATGTGAACGAGGATGCTGTCCGTGAGCAGAGAGATGCTCACCTGCTCTCCCGATGCCTCCCTCATGAGTTCTGAGAGATCAGCGAAGACCCGGTCCATGGGCCGGGCATGCTGCTCGTCCAGGACCTCAATCAGCACTGACGAATGCTCGCTGGTGTGGAGGGCCAGAAATCCTTCCCACACCTGTCGGGTGGAGGGGTCGCGGAGCTGTCCGACCTCCAGAAGTGAACGCAGTCGGGTCTGGATCAATCGGGCACGGGCTTGCGACCTCGGGTCAAGTGGGTCGATGTCTCCCTCTGCGATGGAACGCAGCAGACCGTCAACCGTCTCGCGCGCTGCTACCCAACGTGCTGCAGCTCCTTGGCTTGCCAACGCCCTCGCGCGGAGTCGGGTGGCCTCGAGCCATTCGTGATCGGCACTCTCGCGGTAGCGGTCAACGTTGGTGGTGAGCGTAGTGACCACGGCGACGATGATGATGACCCACATCGCGTTCTCGAGCGCCGCATCCACGGCATCGAGGCGGCACTCGGCCGGACTCGAGAATGCGAGGAGGGTGGTGGCGACGAGAGCGGCCGCCGCAGTTGCAGCTCGCGTGATGAGGCTGTTCTGCGCCAACACGATGAGAGCGATGGAGCCGGCTGACGCGAAGATGACCCAATGGAAGGCTACGGCAGAGGTGCAGCCCGTCTGGGTCGCCGCCGCTACTGCGCATGTGGCGAGTGCAGCCAGCAGCGTCAGAATCGCCCGAGATTGCCGATGATTGGACGCCCAGCCGAAGATGAGGCCCACGGCGAAGACCATGAGGGTCGCGTAAGCGATCAGGATCGCCCAGGGTTGGGCGAAGGACAGGGCGGCCACCGGCACAGCGAGAAGCCCGATCCACAGTGTGGGGACGAGGGCGATTCGTGCAGTGAGGGAGTCGAGGAGAAAGTCCGATGAGGCGGGCATGGTCAGTGGATTGGACCGAGCCGCGATGGGGATCGTGACCTCGACTCGCGTCCCTTGAGGTTCGGCGGGCAACCAGCGGACTCGCCCCCCGATGTCGCTTATGGAGGACATGAGTGTGTGGCGAAGCCCGAAACGTGCGGCAGCACCCTCGGGCATCCCCCCACCGGCGTCGTCGACAGTTATGGTCACGATCTCTGCGGTGGCACGAGCTGTCACGGCTGCCTCGTCCACCCCGGAGTGGCGCTGAACGTTGCGGAGCAGCTCGGTGATCGCGTCGCTGACAATGCTGCGCAAGTACTGATCCTCTATCGAAGCCTCCCCCTCCACATCGACCTGCACGCGAAGATGGGGGAATCGAGCCGACGCGTCTGCGATGATCGTGGAGAGAAGGTGGTTCGGCGGTGCAGTGGTGTCGGTCAGCGTCCTGAGGTCGAGTCGGCAGTGCTCCTGAATCTGAGCACGATCGTTCGACACCGTGATCGCGTTTAGGGTGTTGAGCACGGTCTCGTGGATGCGCTGGTCGACCAGCCGCCGCGCCGCATCTCCCTCGGCCTCCTCCAGAGCAGCGCGATGAGCGAGGCGGATCTGCTCAGTTTCCTGATCGAACACCTGTGCCCGGACGTCCCATACCCTCAGCACGATGAAGAACGACAGTCCCAGCCCGACACACACAAGAGGAGTGATCCAGCCACCAAGGAAGTCGACCGAGATGTTGAAGGTCGACACCGGCTGGACCATGACACCGACGGCGCACAGAGTCGCCGAGGCGGCGATTCCGATCAACCCCCACAGGCCGGTCGTCCCGGCGATCACCACCACGGACGCCGCAAAGGTCGAGCTCGCCACCGGGGGCCACGTGATGCTGGCTGGGGTGTCAAGGAGTACGGCCCCGACAAGGTAGGCGTAGACGCCGACAGCGCTCAGGGCGACGCGCACAGACCACCGGTGCTGCAGCCAGCCGATGGCCACGATGGCGACGGGCACCATCACGGTTGCGACGTCGCGGGGGGACGCCGCGGTTCGCTGCAAGAGCAGGGCCACGAGGGGAGGGGCAAGAGTCGCCAGCAGGCTCGCGATGACTCCACCGAGCCGAATCCGATCCGTAAGCCGCGAAGCCGAAGCATCCCGCACCCGAGTTGGGCGCTCCATGCGCATCACTCGCTGTAAGCGGCGATCCCGCCGCTCAGCAGGCCTTCGGCATCAGCCGTTGTGATTCCCATGGTCTGGGAGATAGCGCGAAGGGACATCCCCGTGCTGTGCAGGGCGAGGGCACGACGGGTGCGCTCATCGAGCTCGACGCCCGGAATCTGAGGTGTGACGAGCTTGCCTGCCAGTTCGCTGCTGAGGAACGGAACACCCCGCATCCAGGCGTTGAGAGCATCGTCCAACTCACTCAGCTGCGGTGACTTGGGCACATATGTCCATGCTCCTGCCTGGATGGCCATCTGCACCGCGGAAGCCGATCCTGCTGCACTCATGACGAGCACGGCTCCGCACCTTTCCACGAGTTGGCGCACGGCATCTAACGACTCGACGCCCTCTCCGAGGTCGAGGTCGACCAGGGCGAGGTCTGCTTGCGCATGGTGCGGAATCTCTGCGGGGGATGCGCAGGCGATCACCGTGGTGTCGCTGAGGGTGTCGCTCACGTGGCTTGTGAGCGCGTCGCGCATGGCCCGGTGATCCTCAACGATGAGAATGGTGCGTCCCATGGCCTAGAGGATTCCGTCGCGCTGCGCCTGCTGGTAGAGCTCCACTTTCGTCGGGAGAGGCGTTCCGGCAGCTGCGTACTTCGCGCGAACGCGACGGATGTACTCCTTCGCCGTCGATGACGTTACATCCATCCGGCGGGCAACTGTCTCGATCTTCATTCCCGACGAGTACAGGGCAAGGGCTCGCTGCTCCTGCGTCGACAGCTGCACCCCAGCCCCGGCATCTGTAGCCAGTACGGCGGCGAGGTCGGGGGAGACGTAGGCCGCGCCATGACAGACGGCCTCGAACGCCTCCATGAAGGCTTCCGTCGAGCTGGACTTGGACACGTAGCCACGAGCGCCATGGGAGATCGCCACCTGCACCGCCCGTGGTGTCGCCGTGGCACTCACGACGAGGACGGGTGCCTCGATGCTCGCGATAGTGGCGAGGTTCTCCAGAACCGACCGACCGTCGCCGAGGTCGAGATCGAGGATGAAGCAGTCCAGGCGCTCGGACCCGATGGCCTCGATGGCCTCGTCGAGGGAGTCTCCGACGTAGACGAAGCGGATGTCCTCCGAACGGCTGACAAGCCGCGCCTGCAGGGATTCGCGCATGAGGGGGTGATCCTCGACGATCACGATGCGGAGCACGGTGCAACCCCTTCATTCGCCTGCAAGTGCGTGCGCCAATCTGGTGCGGGGGCGCCGAGCATAGTGTCAGGGTACGGGGGTGAGCGAGCGACAAGGGGCTGAAGACCGCACTTTGCGTGCCGCCCGCTCCTGGGTGATTCTCACTGTCGTTTCGCTCTCGTGGGTACTGACGGTGCTCGTCACCGGTCCCAACTGGGAGCGGCTGTCGATCTTCGAGCAGGGCTGCATCGGGGCCTCCTTCGTCTGCTTCGCCGCGGCTGTCGTGGGGGCGAGGAAGCAGGGGCTCCTGTGGCTCACCGTGGCGGGGATGCTGCTTCTCGCCATGACCGCCCTGGTGCCCAGCGGCTCACTCGTCTGGACGTACCCACAGACCTATCTGGGATACGTGGGGTTCATCCTGTCGATGCTTCTCCCGAGGATTCCAGGTCTGGTCACGGCTCTTGTTGTACCGGCAGGCGCCTGGATGGTGCTGTTGAGCGCTCCTCCGAACGCTGTCCTCGAAGGCTTCGTCGTGGCCGGAGGAAGTGTGCAGTTCCTTCGGATGCTCACTGCGCAACTCCTGCTCTGGTACGCATGGAACCGGTTGCGGGTCATGGCTCAGGCGGTGGATCAGGAGCGCGACCATCTCACTCGGGGGCTGCTTGAAGCGGTGGCGGAGCAGGAGCGCACTGCAGTATGGCGCGAGGTCGCGACGCGTGTGCACGCCACGATGTTGAACTCCATCAACGCGGTTCTCGAAACCGCAGCGGTCGATGCCGCGCAGGTGCGTGTGCTCGCCGACCAGGGCCGGGCAGCGATCAGGAAGGGGTCAGTGGGGCAGCGCATTCTGCCCACGATGGCATCTCCTCGAACACCGGTGAACGCCGGAGTGGTGCTCATTTCCAGCGCCATCGCGGGTGCCATGATCGGCGGGGGTCTGTACGCGTTCTTCATCCCCTACCCTTCGATCCTGATCGCCTCGGCCACAGTCGCCACGTCCCTCGCCGGTGCCGCTGTCGCGCTTTCTCTGGTGATCCGATGGCGACGGATCGACTGGCGCCCGGCCAGCTTCCTCGTACTGATTCCGGCGGTGGTGCCCTGGCTGCTGTCCTCTTGGGCGCACCCCTGCGGCGACATCGGTGCGGTGGCAGCGACGGCCTCCCTTGCGGGATTCGCGATCGTGTGCATCGGACTGTGGTCCGGTCCTGTGCCCTTCGTGATCGGCTTGGCCGTCTGGCTGGTCGGTGCTCTGCGTATCTCGCAGACGAGCCCGGTCGAGTGCTCCATCGCCCCAACGGTGATCGTGCTGAACGTCGCCGCGTTCCTTCCCGTCGTCGCCATCGTGGTGCTTGCTGGTGCTCGTCGGCATCGTCGCTCGCTTGAGGCGATGGAGGAGCTTGCGCTGCAGGCGGAGACAGAGCGTCGAATTGCCGAGGCGCAGGCCCGCGCCGATGAGGAACTCAGTGACTCGGTGACGCAGGCGGCCGACTTGCTCGACTCCGTCAGCAGGCAGGGAGTCATGCGTGCCGATCAGCGGAACGCATTACGCTGCCTCGCCTCTCGAATGCGCGTCGCCGTGATGATCGACGTTGTAGTTGCCCAGGGTTTCAGTCGTTCGGCGCATGACCTCGTCGTCGCACTCGCCAATCGAGGCATCCCGGTCGAGGTAGGCGTCATCTCCGACTCCGGTGACCCGCGACCGATCCCGGGGGAGTTGCTGCGCATTCTCATCGATGCCTCAACTGCGGGCGCCTCTGATGCCGTTCGAGTGCAGTGCATGGGAAGCCCCGGTTGGGACTTCCTGTCTGTGACGACGCACACTGACTCGAGTGTCCTTGCCACCGGCCTCGCCGAGGGCAGTCGCGTGGTCGATGGCACCACACTCACCGTGTCACGAGGCCAGGAGTGGGCGGAAGCCGGTCTGACGGTGATCACGGTCGAGCGGGCGTGATCAGACCTTGGGATGATCGGAGAATCCCCGACGGGGCATCCGACAGATCGGCAGGCATATGACACTCAGCCGTCGCGGCTTCCTGGGTGCTGCTGTCGCGGCGGCCGGGGTCGCTCTTGTTCCCGAGCGGGCGGTCGCGCTCACCGCGGTTCGTCGTCCTCCTCGACCGACCGCAGCGCTCGTCACGTCGTGGGACCGTGATCCGTGGTCCCGTGG
>CAIZPS010000033.1 GCA_903934925.1 uncultured bacterium
CCACCACTCGCTCCGGGTGCTGGAGCCCCTCTGACATCCTCGAGACAGACAGGGACGATGTGTTCGTGGCAAGGATGCAGTCCGGGCGCACGATGCCCTCGAGCCTGGCGAAGAGGGCCTGCTTCACGGCGAGGTCCTCGAACACTGCCTCGATGACGAAGTCCGCCTCCGCAAACACCTGAGCGTCGGTAGAACCAGAGACCAGAGAGGTCAGCCGGTTGGCCCGATCCTGCGACATGCGTCCTTTGCCCAGTTCAGCACCGATCTGGTCACGCACATAGCCCAGGCCCTTCTCGACCCGAGCCTCGTCCAGATCCGTCATCACGATGGGTACCTGCAGGCGCTTGGCGAAGAGCAGGGCCAGTTGGCTAGCCATGAGCCCCGCCCCCACGACGCCAATCTTGCGCACAGGACGAGCGAGGGACTTGTCGGGAACGCCTGCCGGGCGCTTCGCGCGTTTCTGCACCAGGTCGAAGGCGTACAGCGACGCTCGGAGGTCCTCGCCCATGACGAGATCGGCCAGCGCTTCGTCCTCAGCAGCGAATCCCTCGGATCGCGATGAGGTTCGAGCGGCTCGGACGAGCTCGAGAGCCCGGTAGGGCGCTGGTGTCGCACCGTGGAGGCGATCGTCGAGCATGGCCTGAGCAAAGTCGACCACGGCGTCCCAGCTGTCGCGGTCGACCGCCGGACGCTCCACCACGATGCTGCCCGTCAGGACCCCCGCCGCCCATCGGATCGACTGCTCGAGGAAATCGGCGGACTCCAGCACGCTGTCGACAATGCCCAGGCGGAGCGCATCCTTGGGCTTCAGCTGCTTGTTCTGCTGGAGAGGGTTCGCGATGATGACCTCGAGTGCGGAGGCCGGGCCGATGAGATTGGGCAGGAGCCAGGCGCCGCCCCAGCCCGGGACAATCCCGAGGAAGACCTCGGGCAGTGACATCGCTGCCGCGGCTGACGACATGGTGCGGTACGTGCAGTGGAGTGCGAGCTCGGTGCCGCCACCCATCGCCGCGCCATTGACGAAGGCGAACGAGGGGACGTCGAGCTCACCGAGTCGACGGAACACGTTGTGGCCCAGCTGGCCGAACTCGAGAATCACCTCCCGCTGGTCAACGAGACCGATGGCTGAGAGGTCCGCGCCCACGGCGAAGATGAAGGGCTTGCCGGTCACGCCGACAGCCACGATGTCCGTCATCGCGGCCACTTCGTCCAGGGCGGCGTCGAGCGAGGCCAGCCCGGCGGGACCAAACGTCGTGGGACGGGTGTGGTCGCGATCGTTGTCGATCGTGATGAGGGCGAGAGTTCCGGCTCCGTTCGGAAGCTCTACCCGCCGTACTCGCGCATGCGTCACGACCTCGTCCGGATTCACGGCCCCTGCGTCGCTCATGCGCTTCTCCCGTCATGTGACCTGCTGCCGTCGTGGTGCAGGTTCTCCCAGATGACCGTGCCTCCCATTCCGAGCCCGATGCACATCGTGGTGATGCCGAATCGTGCTGACGGATTGCGCTCGAAGTCACGCGCCAGGTTGGACATGAGTCGTATTCCACTGGAGGCGAGAGGATGCCCGACCGCGATGGCTCCGCCCATGGGATTGACCCGCGGATCGTCATCAGCGATGCCGAAGTGCTCAAGCAGTGCCAGGACCTGGACGGCGAAGGCCTCATTGACCTCGAAGAGGTCGATGTCGTCGATCGACAGACCGCTTCTGGCCAGCGCCTTCTCGGTGCTCGGCACCGGACCTACCCCCATGAACTCCGGCTCGACCCCGGCGAAGGCATAAGCCACCATGCGCATGCGCTTCGACAGTCCGAGCTCGTCGGCGGCGGACTCCGACGCCAGCAGAGCGGCAGTGGCACCGTCGTTGAGACCTGACGCGTTGCCGGCGGTCACCCGGCCATGGACACGGAACGGCGTCTTGAGGGCCGCGAGTCCCTCGAGAGTGGTCTCCGGGCGCATCGCCTCATCCGCGGTGAGCAAGCCCCAGCCCAGCTCTGCGGAGCGGGTCGCGACGGGGACGAGATCCGGCTGAATCCAGCCCTGCGCGTAGGCATGGGCCGTCTTGGCCTGGGAGGCGGCCGCGAAGGCGTCAGCCCGCTCCTTGGTCAGGGTGGGGAATCGGTCATGCAGATTCTCGGCTGTGGCGCCCATGACGAGCGCATCGGTGTCGACAAGGCGCTCGGACAGGAAGCGCGGGTTCGGGTCCATGCCGTCACCCATGGGGTGCCGCGACATGCTCTCGACCCCACCCGCCAGAGCGACATCAATCGCACCGGCCATGATGCCCGCACTCAGTGTCGTGACGGCTGTCATCGCTCCGGCGCACATCCGGTCGATCGCATAACCGGGGACGCTGCTCGGCAGACCGGCCAGCAGTGATGCTGTCCGGCCGAGGGTCATGCCCTGGTCGCCGATCTGTGTCGTGGCCGCGACGGCCACGTCGTCGATGCGGTCAGTCGGCAGGCTCGGATTGCGCCGCAGGAGTTCCCGGAAGACGGTGACGACAAGGTCGTCGGCACGCGTCTCGGCCAGCGAACCACCCGCCTTGCCGAAGGGGGTGCGAACCCCGTCGACGAACACGACTTCCTGAAGGGCACGTGACATGACGGCTCCACCTCCGGCGGTGACCTCGAGTTCTGGGGGCTGGGCCGATATTACCCGTCAGTAACTTGTCCGACTACTCGTGGGTAACCTCTGCGCCCGAGTTCTCGGAAGCCTTGGGCACCTCGGTCTGCTCCAGCGCCACCACCAGCAGCTCCGCACAGGCGTCCACCTGCCAGTCCCGGGCGCCATGGGCGGTCAGAAAGGCACGGACCTCTTCGAGATCCGCGGGCACCGGAGGCTCCCAGCACAACCGGCGCACGGTGTCCGGTGACAGCAGGTTCTCCACCGGAAGTTCCAGGGATTCGGCCGTTGCGGCCAGGTCTGAGCGCGCCCGGGAGAGCCGCGCGTGCGCCTGCGGATCGCGGTCAGCCCAAGCACGGGGTGGTGGCGGTCCTTCTACTCTGGCCGCCCGCTGCGGCAGTTCGGCCTCCGGCAGCGAGCGCGCTGTCGCGATGGCCCCCCACCAGCGTCGAACGTAGCGCTGGGCACCTCGGCCGTGGAACCCGTCGACGCCCATGAGCGTCTCCGGCGAGGTTGCATCCGACTCGGCGGCCGCGATCAACGCTGAGTCGGGCAGCAGGCGACCCACCGCGACATCTCGTTCCCGGGCGAGTTCGTCGCGCGCGCGCCACAGCTCGCGCACGATCGCAAGGGACCGAGGCTTGCGCACGCGGTGAAGACCCGACGTGCGGCGCCATTCCTCATCCGTGCGGGGTCGTGGTTCGAACGACAGAAGCGCGGTGAACTCCTGAACGGCGATATCCCACTTGTCCGCGGATCGCAGCTCACTCTCGAGCACGTCGCGCAACTCGATCAGCAACTCGACATCCAGTGCGGCATAGCGCAGCTGGGCAGGGGTGAGCGGCCGAACGGACCAGTCCGTGGCGCCGTGGCCCTTTTCGATCACCTGCCCGAGCTCGGTGAGCATCAGTGCGGCGAGACCGACACGCTCCCTTCCCAGCAGGCGTCCAGCCAACTCGGTGTCGAATAGGACGTCCGGACGCAGCCCGACCTCGGCAAGGCAGGCAAGATCCTGGGTGGCTGCGTGCAGGATCCATTCCGCTCCGGCCATCGCCAGCTGCAGGCCGGACAGGTCTGAGACGGCGATGGGATCGATCAGCGCGGTCCCGGCGCCCTCCCGCCTGATCTGGATGAGGTACGCCCGCTGGCTGTAGCGAAAGCCCGACGCTCGTTCCGCATCGATCGCGATCGGCCCGCAGCCGCTGGCCAAGGCCCGGCAGTACGAACTCAGGGCCGCGGGATCCGCGATGACCTCGGGTACGCCCTCGCGCGGCTCCAGGGGAGCAGGGAGGGCTTCCGGCGGCGTGCCGTCCAGCGCACTCAACTCCTGATGCGTGCGCGTCGTGAGTGGACCGTGGCTATGCCGGCGGGTAGGGGAGGCATGCCGGCCGCGTGCGCCATGAGATCCAGCCAGGCCCCCGCGTGCTCCGCGATGTCATCGACCAGGGCACCGGATTCATCCTCGCGCGGGGTCCACGAGGCTCGAATCTCAACGAACCCATCCGCTGGTCGTTCAGCCATAGTGCCGAAGGAACGGCCTGTGGTCCGCGTCACGGTGCCGCCCACCTGCGTGACCGAGCACTGACGGACGTCCAGCGCCTCAAGCACCCAGCTCCAGCCCACGTCATGCAGCAGTTCGTCCTCACGAAGGTCACCCTCGAGCTCGGCCCGCACGAACACCACGGCCCGGAAGGAGCCGTCCCATTCGTCGACTCCGTCGGGATCATGCAGCAGCACGAAGCGACCGCTCACCAAGTCCGAGTCCGGATCAGCCATGTCGGCGGTCATGGCCACTGTGCAGGGCGCGAGCCGCTGGGGAGCCGGGGCCTCCTGAAGCGCGAACTCCGGACGGGGCTGAAGCGCGGCGAGGCGCTCAAGCGCAGCCTCGAAGGAGCCTCCGGTCGTGGGAATCGGCCTCACCCCGGCAGGCTACGACGCGGCCTCTACAGGACCCGGGTGCCGCGCCGCGAGGAGTCCGTCCGTCAGGAGTCGGCGGCTTCGAAGGACATGCTGACGGAGTTGATGCAGTAGCGCTGGTCCGTGGGCGTGGGGTAGCCCTCCCCGGCGAAGACATGCCCGAGGTGACCTCCGCAGGAGGCGCATCGCACCTCCGTGCGCACCATGCCCAGCGTCCTGTCCTCCAACAGCACGACCGCTTCGGCAGCCAGCGGCGTGAAGAAGCTGGGCCAGCCGCAGTGCGAGTCGAACTTCGCATCGCTGCGGAAGAGCTCAGCGGCGCAGCCGCGGCACCGGTACACCCCGACCGCGTGCGAGTCGGTGAAGCGCCCGGTGAACGCCGGCTCCGTTCCGGCGCCGCGCAGCACGCGGTACTCCTCGGGCGAGAGCAGGTCGTGCCAGTCCTGCTCCGAGCGGACTACCGGGTAGTTCGAGCCGTCTGGTCGGGTCGGTCCATCGGATGCTGGGGTGCTGTGAGCCACCGTTCCACCCTAGGTGCGAATCGGGACAGCCGCTAGGCTCCGCCGCGAGGACGTGGAGGGGGCCCAGATGAGTGACATGCTGGACACACGCGGCGCGTGGCTCGCGGAGGGGGAGCTGGAGTCTGCCCGGGAGCGACTTCCTATCGTCTACATCGACGCCGTGCCAGTGCGCACCGATGAACGCGGCGAAGTGGTCCAGATCGGCCTTCTCCTGCGGGCCATGCCCGACGGAAGCATCTCCCGCGCCGTCGTCTCAGGTCGCGTGCTCTACGGCGAACGGGTGCGGGATGCCCTGATGCGTCACCTTGAGAAGGACCTCGGTCCGATGGCGCTGCCGCGGGTGGCTCCCTCGCCGCAGCCCTTCACGGTCGTCGAGTACTTCCCGGACCCAGACGTCACGGGCTTCCACGACCCCCGCCAGCATGCGGTGTCGCTTGCGTTCGTCATTCCACTCGACGGGGACTGCTCGCCCTCCCAGCAGGCCCTCGACCTGGTCTGGGTTTCTCCCGCGGAGGCGGTCGCACCTCAGTTCCAAGCAGAGATGAGCGGCGGCCAGGGACGCCTCGTTCGCATGGCGCTCGCACACTGCGGCCTGTTGGCCTGAGTGTCAGCGCGCCACCTGCATCAGTCGTCGTAGGGATCGATTCCCAGCAAGGTCTCGTCCTCCGGGGTGAGGTCCTGCGGTTGGCCATCGAATTGATCGACGTTGGGATCGGCCCGCTCCGCGGCTGTCTCGTCTTCGACGTAGGCGGCGCCATCGGGATTGTCGAGGTCGACGATGTGCATCGCTGCCACCTCGGCTCCCACCCACGGCCTTGGAGTCAGGCCACCAGCGTGCATCGGGTCATCGCTCGCATCGTCGGCATCCTCCATTGCCAATACGGTCTCCACGTCCTCGAGCGGGTACGGCAGATCGTCGTTTGAGCCCTCGCCACCCCCTCCGTTCAATGCGTTGCGGGTGGCCTCGGCCGCCATGATCATGGTCAGCCGCTCTGCCTGATCGGCGGCATCGCCTGGCGAGTTCATGCCGTCAAGAGTCTCGCGCGCCACCTCGGAGGGTGACGCCGCACCAGCGATCCGCTCGCTCATCTCGACCTCCCAATTGGACGGGGCACCTGCGTTCGCTCCATTTCACAGTAGCCGCTCGAGGGTGCTCAACACGGATCGTGAAGCCGCACTATGTGCGCAAATGTTCGCCGGCCGTCACCTTGTCGCCGCCGATGCGACGCTCGTCGACGAGGACATCCCGCGCGGTCCCTCCTCGGCGGGTGTGTCAGGCTGTACGCGTGACTGTGCTTCCTGATGACGTCCTGGCCCGTGAGCTCGAGCCCACCGTTGAGCGCGAACTCGGGCGCCATCTGTCGACCGCACGAGACTGGTACCCGCACGAGTACATCCCCTGGAGCCAGGGTCGCGACTTCGAAGGACCCCTCGGCGGCGAGGCCTGGACAGCCGACGAGCAGCGGTTTCCCGATGCGGCCCGAACCAGCCTCATCATCAACCTCCTGACGGAGGACAATCTGCCCAGCTACCACACCGAGATCGCCGTCAACGTCAGTTCCGAAGGTGCATGGGCTGCGTGGTTGGGTCGCTGGACAGCGGAGGAGGCCCGCCATGGTGCTGCCATCCGTGACTACCTGCTCACCACGCGGTCCATGGATCCACGTGCCCTCGAGGACGCCCGCATGCGTCATATGCAGGAAGGGTTCACCGCGATCAACCCGGGTTTCCTTCCGGGCCTGACGTACGTCTCATTCCAGGAGCTCGCGACCCGGGTCTCGCACCGCAACACCGGGGATGCAACCGGCGACCCGATCGCCGAGCAGCTCATGGCGAGGATCGCTCTTGACGAGAACCTCCACATGCTTTTCTACCGAAACGTGATCGAGGCAGCTTTCGAACTCGCACCTGACCAGACCATGGTCGCCGTCCTCGGCTCAGTCCGTGACTTCGCCATGCCTGGCCACGGTATCGAGGGCTTCGGCCGCATGGCCGTGCAGATCGCCGTCGAAGGCATCTACGACCTCCGACTCCACCACGACGACGTAGTCATGCCCGTGCTGCGCAAGTGGCGGGTCTTCGACCGCGACGACCTCGGACCCGACGGAGAAGCCGCCCGCGACGACCTCGCGGCGTACCTGGCCGGTCTCGAGGAGCAGGCAGACCGCTTCGAGGAGAAGCGTGACGCGCTGAAGGCTCGGCTCGCTGCACGCGTCTGAGCGACTGTCGGCCGTGCTGGTGGCCGCTCAGTGCGTGGGCAGGCCGATGAGGTCGCCCCATTCGCGAGCGATGCGCTGCACGTCCAGACGTACCTGCTCCGTTCGCGGCAGGCCGGTCTCCGCTCCGATCTGGGACTTCGCCAGCTTGACACCCTGGTCATCGACCACAAGGCCGTGATGCCTGATCTGCGTGTCCAGGAAGCGCGGATCAGGCAGGAACCTCGCAAGGTGCGTCTGGGCCGCTGAGGACTCCAGCAGATCCACACCGCGGAGGATGTGGGTCACCTGCAGTTCGGTGTCCTCAACCACGGAGATCCACTGGTAGGCGGGCAGATCGTCGCGTCGCCAGATGACGAAGTCGCCCATCACGTCTGCGAGGTCGACGGTCTGCCCATCCACCGCCACGCGCGTGCCCTCGGGAACGGCAATCCGCAGGGCGGACGTGCCGGGCTCGAGTTCATGCCCGGCAGTCCGGCAGCCGCCCGGGCACCCACCGAGAGCGATGCCACCCAGCAGGCTCCTGCTGCACGTGCAGGCGTAGGCGGGCATGCCGGCTGCCAGGGCCTGTCGCAGGGCTGCCCGCGCACGCTCGATCCGGGAGGCTCGTGTGTGGAGGCCCTGGACCCCAGACGAGAAGCCGTCGGGCACCTCGATCGCAATCCCGATCCAGCGCAGGAGGTCGTGGATATCGTCCACGTACTCCGGCCGCACACGGGGCGCGTCAATGTCGTCGATCCGGAGCAGGACCGTGCCCTCCTCGGACTGCGCCCACCAGTGCGTGAGAAGGGCATTCGCGGCGTTGCCGCGATGGAGGTAGCCGCTGGGCGTTGGCGCGATGCGGGTTCGCACTGCCTGATCCTGACATGCGGGGCCTGCCTGAGCCCCCGAAGGCCCCGCACATGGCACAGTGGAGCCATGCTTCCCCGCATCCGGACGGCCCGTGCCGTCACCGGTTGCGTTGTCGTGGGCCTTCTCCTCGCTCCACTGGCGATCGCACCCTCCGTTTCGGCATCCCGATCGGGGGAGTGGACGCCCTCGGACTGGACTGGTGTCGCACCGGGTGCTCCCGTGCCAGATCCTTCACTGTCCGCGGCCATGCCGGCGCCTCTTGCTCCGATGCAGTACCTGCCCATCACCTACGAGGGGCAGTCCGTCTGCGATCCGGCCCCCAAGCCGGGAGCGTTGGCGATGGCAGAGACCATCAAGGCCGTCTACGGCGCTGATCAGGTGATCGGCATCCCGCGCGGATGCGACGTCGGGGGACGCAGCGAGCACAAGGAGGGCCGCGCAGTCGACTGGATGGTCGACATCCGTGTTCCTGCCGAGCGCGCCATGGCCGAGGCGTACCTGAACTGGCTGCTCGGCCCTGACCAGGCCGGCCGTATGCACGGGCACGCGTTTCAGCTTGGCGTCATGTACATCGGCTGGAACGACCGCATGTGGCGCGGATACCGTCCCGAATCGGGATGGACGGAGCTGAAGGGCTGTTTCAGCAAGTCCGAGCAGAAGTACGACAACTACTGCCATCGCAACCACATCCACATCTCCCTGACTCTTGCCGGAGCCGCTGCCAGCACCGTGCCGGTGAACGGCTCAGCACCCCCCGACCTCCCTCCGCGTCCGCCAGCCCCGGCGCAGCCGGGAGTAGACGATGACGCCTTCATGTCGGTCGGCTCCTCAGTTGGCTTCGCTGCAGGCGAAGACGTACCCCTGGGTGCCGGTGAGTTGCGCACCGTCGACCTCGCCGCCGTGCCCGTGAACGCCTCGTCGGCACTCGTGTACGTCACCACCCGGCAAGCCGCGAGCAAGGGCACGCTGCGCATCGGCATGGTTGAAGCTGCAGCCGCGGTCCCCGTCAGGGTCCCGAAGCGGCGCGTACGGGGATCGGTGATCCAAGTGCCGGTGGCCAACGGTGCCGTTCAGATAGCGGGGCCGTCCGAAGGGGCTGTGAGCATCCGCGTCGACGTGCTCGGCTACACCATCGCGGGAGGCAACCACCCTGCCGTGGGCGGCAGCCCCGAGGTCCTGTTCAAGGGACGCCTCACCCCCAAGAGCGTCGAGACAGTATCCGTACGCGGTGTGGGATTCGTCCCACGCAAGAAGTCGAAGTCGACCGCAGTGATTCTCAGGGTCACGACCAAGGGCCGCGGCAATCCCGGCCGCGTCACGGCCTATCCCGTAGGCGGCGTGGACCTCGGCACGGCATCAGCGACTGTGCCTGAAGTGGGAGTGAGATCGTCGATCATTGCCGCAGATCTCGGTACGGAGGGCCAGATCGCTCTCGCGAGTTCTGTACGCGGAAGAGTTCTCGTCGAAGTCATCGGCTACGTGCAGGGCTGACCCCAAGGGGCGCTGCACGCCGTTCACGCCTTCCCATCAACGTGATCTTCGCTACCGTGGTGTCATGCGCGCAGTGGTCTACGACCAGCCGGGGTGCTTCGACGTCCGCGAGGTAGACGTACTCGAACCAGGCCCAGGTCACGTCCGCGTGCGCATGACGGTGGCGGGCATGTGTGGCACGGACCTCCACCTCCACGATGGCCAGTTCCTCGCCACCTTCCCGCTCACTCCTGGCCACGAGACCGTGGGCGTTGTCGACATGATCGGGGAGGGTGCGCTCGACGGCGAAGGGGCGCTCCTCGCTGTTGGCCAGCAAGTCGTGGTCAACCCCAATGCCAGCTGCCGCGTGTGCGACTACTGCTTCGAGAACCGGCCTTGGCTGTGCGAGGGGTTCACCGGCATCGGATCCTCGACGCCAGGAGGCTTCGCGGAGTTCCTCGTGGTACCCGGAGCGCAGCTCTTCGATGCCTCCGGGCTTGCCCCAGATCTGGCTGTCTTCGCTGAGCCCTCGGCGTGCATCGCACACCTCATGGACCGACTGCACCCTCTCGACGGAAACTCCGTCATCGTCCTCGGGGGCGGGCCCACTGGCATCCTGCTCACGCAGTTCCTTCGCCATCACGGAGTCGACGACGTCATCCTTGCTGATCCCAACGTCGCGAAGCTCGCCCGAGCTACTGAACTGGCTGCGATCAGGACATTTCTGGTCGATCGCGACGATGTGCGCGGGTCAATGGACTCGATTGTCGCCGCCCACGGCGGTGCTTTCGACGTCGTCATTGACGCCACGGGGCGAGCCGGAGTCATCC
The DNA here is from genome assembly GCA_903934925.1 of uncultured bacterium. Lineage (GTDB taxonomy): Bacteria > Actinomycetota > Actinomycetes > S36-B12 > S36-B12 > UBA10649. The sequence goes on from CAIZPS010000033.1 coordinate 10,429, forward strand.
AGCAATTGCCACGCCTTGCTCGCAACGGGGGTCGCATCGTCTACTACGGCGTGGCTGACGAGCACGACGTCGTGACCATCTCTCCATTCGAGATCTTCCGCCGTGAGCTCACGATCATGGGCTCGTTCACAGAGGTGGACTCGTTCCCTGACGCCCTCGCCGCCTTCCGCCGAGGCGCCATTCGCATGGAGGGCGTAATCACACACCGATTCCCGCTGCCGGACTACGCGTCCGCCCTGGAGTCCCAGCGCTCCGACCGCTCGGCTCACAAGGTCGTGATCGAGGCTCCCTAGCCAATCCGGCTGGACATGATCGAGGCTCCCTGGCCAATGCGGCTGGGAATGATCGAAGCTCCCTGGCCAAAGCGGCTGGGAATACGCATGCTGATCATGTACAGACGCCGACCAACGATCGAAGTGTCCGAGGGGGGACTTGAACCCCCATGCCCCTGAGGGCACTAGCACCTCAAGCTAGCGCGTCTGCCAATTCCGCCACCCGGACGAGGTGTCAGAACTATACAAGTGCGCACGGCAGCTCCAACCGGCAGGATGTGGTCGTGCAGGAAGACCGAATCATCGAGGACCTCATCACGGCCCAGCACGAGGTGGTCGCCCTCACCTCCCAGCTCATCCAGATCGACACCTCGAACTTCGGCGACTCCCCGGACACCGTCGGTGAGATGGCTGCAGCGGAATGGGTGGGTTCGCAACTGTCGGATGTCGGTTATTCGCCCGAGGTCTTCGCGACCTCCGGTGCCCGACGTGGGGGTGTCACGCTACGCATCCCGGGAACGGACTCCACAGCCCCTGCCCTGCTGGTGCATGCGCACCTTGACGTCGTACCCGCAGTCGCATCCGACTGGAGTCGCAACCCCTTTGGCGGTGAGGTCGACGAAGGATTCGTGTGGGGCCGAGGGGCCGTCGACATGAAGGACATGAACGCGATGATTCTCGCGGTCGTGCGGCATTGGGCCCGCATGGGAGTGTCTCCCCGTCGTGACATCGTCCTGCTCTTCCTTCCGGACGAGGAGGCGGGCGGCCGTCACGGAGGGCACTGGCTCGTCGACAACCGCCCCGACATCTTCGAGGGAGTGCGCGAGGCAGTGGGGGAGGTCGGTGGTTTCTCCGTCACCGTGCGCGACGATCTCCGGCTTTACCCCATACAGACCGCTGAGAAGGGCATCCGCTGGCTCACGCTGCGGGCTGCTGGCCGGGCGGGTCACGGCTCGATGATCCATCCCGACAACGCCGTGACGGAGATCGCCGAGGCGGTCGCAGCCATCGGCCGGCATACGTGGCCACGACGCCGCACGACCACCGTCGATCGGTTCCTCAGGGAGCTCGCCGAGGCGTATGAGGTCTCTGTGGACCTCGACGATCCCTCCGAGCTGCTGAGTCGACTGGGGACCCTAGGTTTTCTGGTGGGTGCGACCCTGCAGAACACAGCCAACCCCACGATGCTCGACGCCGGATACAAGCACAACGTCATCCCAGGCGAGGCAACCGCGGGAATCGACGGCCGCGTTCTTCCGGGCTACGAGGAGGAGTTCGAGGAGACGATCCGCAGCCTCATCGGTGACACCCTCCAGATCACGACGGTGACGTCCGATATCGCCCTCGAGGCGCCGCTGGACACGCTGCTTGTGGACCAGATGGCGAGCGTGCTGCGTGCTGAGGATCCCGGTGCACGACCCGTTCCCTACATGATCAGTGGGGGCACCGACGCGAAGGCCATCTCGCGACTGGGTATCGACTGCTACGGATTCAGCCCACTGCAGATGCCCGCCGACCTCGACTACTGGCGCCTCTTCCACGGAGTGGACGAGCGGGTGCCTGTCGACGGTCTCGCCTTCGGCGTCAGGGTGCTGAACCGATTCCTGCACATGTGCTGACGGTAGGCACGTGACGCGCCGAGGTCATGCCGTGCGCATCATCCGGTACACCTTGCGACGCAGTCGGACCACCCGGCGGCCGTCCGGGAACAACTGGAGGCGGTCGAGTTCCCAGCGCCCGGCCTCCGCCGCCTCCGTCAGCTGCTGACGCGCCCCTTCCCGCGTGGTGTCGCGCGACAACGAGACCTCGCGGAATTCCCAGACAGGGGACTGATGGCGCATCGGGCTACCTCCGTTGCGCCCATCCTGCCTCGGGATAGCCCACACAGGGCGCCGAGACGTCGTCCAGGGCCGCGAGGATCTCCTCGGGCAACTCCAGCTCCTCCGAAGCGAGGGCAGCCACGAGCTGCTGGGCCGTGCGGGCGCCGAGGATCGGAGCCACCACGCCGGGGCGGTCGCGCAGCCAGGCGAGAGCAACCTCGGCGGGCGATGCACCCAACCCTTCGGCCGCGGTCGCCACGGCATCGACGATGCGGCGCCCACGATCATCGAGATAGGCCTGCACGAAGCCAGCGGTGTCCGGGTTCGCCCCACGGGAGTCGAGCGGCAGGCTGTGCCGGTACTTCCCGGTGAGGACGCCTCGTCCCAGAGGCGACCACGGCAGAATTCCCATGCCGAGCGCCTGTGCCGCCGGCACGATCTCCCGTTCGATGCCCCGCTCGAGAAGCGAATACTCCATCTGCGCCACGACGAGGGGTGCCCGACCCTGGCCTGCCTGCTGGTGCGTGGCAGCGCGGGCCGTCTGCCAGCCGGAGTAGTTGGAGATGCCGACGTACCGCACCTTGCCAGCGGCGACCGCTGCATCAGCTGCGGCAAGCGTCTCCTCCAGAGGTGTCCAGGGGTCCCACGCGTGGAGGGTCCACAGGTCGATCGCCTCAGTACGCAGGCGCGTCAAGGAGCCCTCGAGGCTGCGCAGCAGATGCATTCTCGACGTGTCCACGCGACGCCCAGGACCGGGCACAGCTCCAGCCTTCGTGGAGAGCACCACCTCGTCACGGACCTCGAACTCCTCTAGCAATTCGCCCAGCAGCGCCTCAGCGCCACCGTCGGCGTAGACATCGGCGGTGTCGATCAGGCTCCCGCCGGCATCGAGGAACGCGGCGAGCTGGTCGCGAGCGTCGTACTCATCGGTGCCGCGGGTCCAGGTACCGGTACCGAGCGCGAGCCGTCCCACCCACACACCGGAGCGTCCCAGCGGCCTGCGTTCCATGCGGGCACCGTACCCCGCAGCTATCGCCCCACCCCCTAGGCTCGCGGTTGTCGACAGGAGGCAGTGGGATGAAACTCGGACTCAATCTGGGGTACTGGGGTGCGGGCAACGACGCCGAGAACCTCGTACTCGCCCAGGACGCCGATCGACTTGGCTACTCCGTCGTCTGGGCGGCGGAGGCCTACGGTTCAGATGCGGCCACCGTTCTCACGTGGATCGCCGCTCAGACCACCCGCATTGACGTGGGCTCGGCTATCTTCCAGATCCCCGGGCGGACACCGGCCAACACCGCCATGACCGCAGCAACTCTCGACACCCTGTCCGGCGGTCGTTTCCGACTCGGCCTGGGGGTCTCCGGCCCACAGGTGTCGGAGGGGTGGCACGGCGTGCGCTTCGACAAGCCCCTCACCCGCACCCGTGAGTACGTCGACATCATCCGCATGGCCCTTGCCCGCGAACGTGTGCGATACGACGGTGAGTTCTTCACCCTGCCCCTGCCGGATGGTCCAGGCAAGGCCTTGACCCTCACGGTGCATCCTGTCCGCGATCGCATACCCATCTATCTCGCTGCCATCGGTCCACGCAACCTCGAACTGACCGGTGAGATCGCGGACGGCTGGCTCGCAATCTTCTTCTCTCCCGAACACGCCTCCGACATCATGGCGCCCCTTGTGGATGGCAGGCACAAGGCTGGCCTCACCATGGAGGGTTTCGACGTCGTGCCCACCGTGCCCGTTGTCCTCGGAGACGATCCTGCGCGGTGCGCTGATCCGGTGCGGTTCTATTCCGCGCTCTACGTCGGGGGGATGGGAAGCCGGGAGCGGAACTTCTACCACCAGCTTGCCTGTCGCATGGGGTACGAGGAGGCTGCAGGCGCGATTCAGGATCACTACCTCGCCAAGGAGTACGACGCCGCGATGGCGGCCGTTCCCTTCGACTTCATGGACAGCACGGCACTGCTCGGGCCCGAGGATCGTGTTCGGGAGCGTCTCCACGCCTACGCCGACGCAGGGGTCACCACCCTCACGGTAGGTCTGTACGCCGGTGACCTCGAGGAGCGACGCCGGACCCTTCAGGTGCTCGTCGACCTGGTCGAGCAGGCAGGACTGGCCTGACGGTGACCTGGTTCGAGGCGATCATCCTCGGGGTGGTCCAGGGCCTGACCGAGTTCCTGCCCATCTCGTCCAGCGGTCACCTGCTCATCCTGTCGCAGCTGCTGGGTTGGGAGGATCCAGGAGCGGCGTTCACTGCCGTGTCCCAGATCGGCACGGAGGCAGCCGTCATCGTCTACTTCCGACGCGAGATCAGCGCGATCATCCGCGCCTGGGCCCGCTCGATCATCCATGCTGACGCCCGCCACGACCCGGATGCGCGCATGGGCTGGCTCGTGATCATCGGCACGATTCCCATCGCGGTTCTCGGCCTGACGTTCGCGAACCAGATCGAGACCGTGGCACGAAACCTCTGGCTCACTGCCTCGATGCTGATCGTGTTCGGCATCGTGCTGGGCCTGGCCGACGCCTACGGCTCCCGAGTCAAGACAGAGCGTGATCTCACTGTGCGCGACGGCATCCTCTTCGGTCTCGCCCAGTCCCTCGCGCTGATCCCCGGCGTCTCGCGGTCTGGGGCTTCGATCTCGGCCGGACTGGCGATGGGCTACACACGAGGGGCCGCAGCACGCTACGCCTTCCTGCTGGCCGTGCCCGCCGTACTCGCCTCCGGACTCTACGAAGCCACCAAGATCGGTGACGACACCACGGCGGCATGGGGGCCCACCCTCCTCGCCACCGGCATCGCCTTCTGTGTGGGACTCGCGGTCATCGCCTGGCTGATGCGCTGGCTGTCCACGAGGTCCTACCTGCCGTTCGTCGTCTACCGAATCGCACTCGGGGCGATAGTCCTCGTGCTGCTCATGACCGGCGTGCTTGACGCCTGACCGCAGCGCCCGGGATCAGAGCCAGCCGGACTTGCGGAACGCGCGGTAGAGGAATGCGCAGGCCGTGCCCATGACGATCAGAACAGCCGGGTAACCGAACGACCATTGCAGCTCGGGCATGCTGTCGAAGTTCATGCCATAGATGGCTGCGATGGCCGTGGGCACGGCCGCGATGGCCACCCATGCCGAGATCTTGCGCATGTCGCGGTTCTGCTGCAGGTCCTGCAGGCTCGTGGAGGCCATGAGCATCGCCAGAAGCAGGCTGTCCATCGACTCGGTGGCATCGTAGGCCCGCAGAAGGTGATCGCCGATATCGCGGAAGTACGGACGCAGCTCGGCGGGAACCCATTCAAGGTCCTCGGAGACTGCGTCATGCGCCCACCCGACCAGGGGCTGGACAGCTCGTCTGATCTCCACGTTCTCGCGCTTCAGGCGGTAGATGCTGTTCGTCGACTGCACCGAGGGGTGCTGCGCGAAGATCTCCGTCTCCATGGCCTCGACGTCGATCGTGAGCTCAGAGGTGACAGTCAGGTATCCGTCCACGACCCGATCGAGGACGGCGTACAGGACGCTGACGGGCCCCAGCGCACGAAGATCGGCATCGCCCTCGAGTCGTTCGCGCATGAGTCGAAGGTCGGCCGTCTGGCCGTACCGGATGGTGAGCGCGAATCCCTCGCCTACGAATACCGAAATCTGGCCCGTGAGCACATCGGACGACGACTCCACGTAGTCGAGCACCTTGACGACGGCAAGCCCATGCCCAGACGCGTCGATCTCGAACTTCGGGCGCTGATCGGGATTCGCGGCATCCTCGATCTGGAGTGGGGGAATCGCGAAGATCCGCGTGACCATGTCGAGTTCATCCTTGGTCGGCTCGAACAGGCCGACCCAGACGAACTCGCGACCGGGTAAGCCGACCCGCCTGCGCAGGTCCCGGAGAAGGGGCTCCGGATGTGCGTCGCCAGGCTGCTCCCAACTGTGGATGTCGCTGAGCGGAGTGACGGCGTCGGGCGTGTAGAGCCCCATTCCTCGGATCACAGCCGCATTCTGCCGCTTCCGGGTCCACGATCTACGCTGGAGGCGTGCCCACCGTGCTGCTGGTCCGCCATGGACGCACGAACGCCAACGCGCAGGGCGTTCTCGCCGGCTGGACGCCGGGCGTGTCCCTGGACGACAAGGGCAGGCAGCAGGCTGCCGATCTCGCGCTGCGACTGGGTGATGTGCCCCTGACCGGGGCAGTGGTGTCACCCCTGGATCGCACCCGAGAGACCGCCGACATCCTGCTCGCGGGCAGGCCCGACATCCCACGGCACGAGGATGTGCGGCTAGGGGAGTGCGATTACGGCGACTGGACCGGCCGCGACCTGAAGTCACTGGCCAAGGAGCCGCTGTGGAAGGTGGTGCAGGGCCACCCGTCGGCCGCCGCCTTCCCGGGTGGCGAGACCATGACCTCGATGCAGCATCGTGCCGTGTCGGCCATCCGCGAATGGAACGGCACGTGGGGCGAGGATGCCCGCTATCTCGTGGTGAGCCATGGCGACGTCATCAAGGCCGTCCTCGCCGATGCCCTGGGCATGCACCTGGACCAGTTCCAGCGAATCCATGTGGATCCATGCTCCCTGAGCGTCATTGAGTACACACCCACCCGGCCCTTCGTCGTTCGACTCAATGACACGGGCGGTGGAACCGAGGGACTCAAGCCCGCCTCGCGATCGCGTCGCGCTCGACGTTCGAGCGATGCGACCGTCGGGGGAGGTGCTGGCGCATGACGCGCAGTGTGTTCGAGTTCAGCGATCCTGATCGTGTGGTCATCGGAACCGTGGGCATGCCGGGAGATCGCACCTTCTTCCTGCAGGCTCGACAGGACAGCACCCTCATCAGCGTCGCGCTCGAGAAGGCGCAGGCCGCAGCACTTGCTGAGCGCGTCGACCAACTCCTCGACGAAGCGAGCGCACGTGGTCACGAGTCCGTGATCCCCACCAAGGCCGATCCGCGTCTGCGCGACACCGCACCCCTCGACGCTCCGATCGTCGAGGAGTTCCGCGTGGGTGCGATGGCCCTCGGCTGGGACGAGGCGGGACTTCGCGTCGTGGTGGAGGCGCACGGGGTCGACACCGAGTTCGAGATGGTCCCGGAGATCGGTGACGACGAGGCCGAAGGTCCCGACACGCTGCGGGTCTGGCTGTCGCCCGCCGCGGCGCGCTCGTTCTCCGATCGCACGCGCACGGTCGTCTCCGCGGGTCGGCCGTCCTGCCCTTTCTGCACCCAGCCGCTCGACCCGGAGGGGCACCTGTGCCCCCGGTCCAACGGATATCGACGCCGAACGTGACCCTCGATCCCGAACCGACTTCTGCAGGGGACGGGATCCGCGAGGCCCTGACAGAAGGCTCCCTGGAGATCGTGCGGATGCTCCCTGGTGCCTCGAACGCCACACTCTTCTGCCGCGTTATGGGTCCTTCCGGTCCATTGGACTGCGTCTTCAAGCCCGTGGCCGGGGAGCGTCCCCTCTGGGACTTCCCTGACGCGACTCTCACCGGACGCGAGGTTGCCGCCTTCGAGTTGGCACGGCTGATGACCTGGCCGCTCATTCCCCCGACGGTGTGGCGCGAGGACCCCGAGATGGGACCCGGTATGTGCCAGCTCTGGATCCCCGAGGTTGAGCAGTCTCGGCCGGTCGACATCTTCGAGCCCGGCCAGGTGCCGAGCGGCTGGATGATCGTGCTCGAGGCCCACGACGGCCGCGGGCGACCAGTGGTGCTCGCCCATGACAGCTCTCCGGCCCTGCAGGCCATGGCGGTCTTCGATGCGATCGTCAACAATGCAGACCGCAAGGGCGGGCACGTTCTCGCCGACCCTGACGGACGCATCTGGGGCATCGACCACGGCGTCTGCTTCGCCGAGGAGGGCAAGCTGCGAACCGTCCTGTGGGGCTGGGCCGGCACGCCGATTCCGGAACCCCTGCTCAGGCAGATCGAGGGCCTGAGTGAGGCACTGAACACGGGAGTCGACGTCGTCGATAGATGGCTGGACTCGGGTGAGCGGCGCGCACTCCGATCACGCGTGCGCTTCCTCCTCGACACGCAGCACCTTCCCCTTCCCGGGTCCGGCTGGCCCGCGGTCCCGTGGCCGGTGTTCTGATCCCACGATCACTAGGCTGAAGTGGTGAAGTCCTGGCCCATGCCCCCCGTCCCTGACCTCCCCGGCCGGGGTGGCGAGCTCCGACTCCACGACACCGCTGAGAATCGGACCCGGGTGACGACCCCCGGGCCTGTAGCCCGGATGTACGTGTGCGGCATCACCCCGTACGACGCCACGCACATGGGCCATGCGTTCACCTACGTGACCTTCGACCTGATCAACCGTGTCTGGCGGGATGCCGGCCATGAGGTCCACTACGTCCAGAACGTCACCGACATCGACGATCCCCTTCTCGAGCGCGCCGTCGCCACCGGCCAGGACTGGCGCGCGATTGCCGACCGCGAGACAGCCCTCTTCCGCGAGGACATGACCGCGTTGAATGTGCTGCCACCACGCGACTACATCGGCGCCGTGGAGTCCATTCCCTCGGTAGCTCGTCATGTCGAGGATCTGCAGGAACAGGGAGCCGTGTACGCCGTCGATGGCGACCTGTACTTCCGCGTGAGCCGAGACGCAGCCTTCGGTTCGCTCAGTGGCCTCAATCGCGAGGAGATGATCCGCATCTTCGCCGAGCGAGGAGGCGATCCAGGTCGTGACGGCAAGGAGGATCCGCTCGATTGCCTCGTCTGGCAGTCAGCGCGTCCCGATGAGCCCGCCTGGAACACGTCACTGGGGCACGGCCGACCCGGATGGCACATCGAGTGCACTGCCATCGCGCTCGACCACCTGGGGATGGGCTTCGACGTGCAGGGCGGCGGTTCCGACCTCGTCTTCCCGCATCATGAGATGTGCGCGGCCGAGGCACAGGTGCTGACGGGCACCGCTCCGTTCGCCCGTCACTACGTGCACTCGGGCATGGTCGCGTGGCAGGGGCACAAGATGTCCAAGTCCCGCGGAAACCTCGTCTTCGTCTCCCAGCTCCGCCATGAAGGCATAGAGCCGGCGGCAATCCGGCTCGCCCTGCTGGCCCACCACTACCGCAGCGACTGGGCCTGGACTCCTCAGGGGCTTGATGGTGCCCGCGAGCGCCTGGCACTGTGGCGCAGCGCCGTCGATCTGGCGTCAGGTCCGGACGCCGCGCCGGTGCTCGAACGGGTGCGCGTAGCCCTTGCCGACGACCTTCGTACTCCCAGCGCGCTCGACGCGATCGACGCGTGGTGCGTATCGGCAGCAAGCGGTACCAGCGCCGATCCCGCGGCACCCGGGCTCGTCCGCGACCTTGCCGACGGCCTGCTCGGGGTGCGGCTCGACTGAGACGGGCGCGTCTTGCTCAGCCGGCCTTTTCGTCGTGGCCGCCGAACTCCTTGCGCATGGCGCTCAGGATGCGGCCTGCGAAGACGGCACTGCCTTGCGAGTCGAAGCGCTCGTACAGCGCAGACGTCAGGACGGGTGCCGGAACACCCTCCTCGATCGCCGCGATAGACGTCCATCTGCCCTCGCCGGAATCCGAGACTCGGCCGGTGAACTCCGCGAGGTCCGGGGATGCCTGCAGAGCACTGGCGGTCAAGTCGAGCAGCCACGAGCCGACCACGCTCCCTCGGCGCCAGACCTCTGCGATCGCGGCGATGTCGAGGTCGTACTGGTAGTACTGGGGGTCCGACATCGGTGCGGTCTCTGCGTCGGCGTCCCTGACGGCGTTGCCGGCGTTGGCGTGCTTGAGGATGTTCAGGCCCTCGGCATAGGCGGACATGAGGCCGTACTCGATTCCGTTATGCACCATCTTCACGAAGTGGCCGGCCCCGGTGGGTCCGCAGTGGAGCCAGCCGCGCTCCTCGGGAGCGGGGTCTCCCGACCTGCCCGGTGTGCGATCGGCCGCCGACACGCCTGGAGCGATCGTGTCCCATAGCGGGCGCAGGCGGTCCACCGCGGCATCAGGACCGCCGATCATCAGGCAGTACCCGCGCTCCAATCCCCAAACTCCCCCCGAGGTGCCGACGTCGACGTAGTCGATACCAGCGCCTGCAGCGCTGTCGGCACGACGGATGTCGTCGCGGTAGTAGGAATTCCCTCCGTCGATGATGCAATCCCCGGGCTCGAGAACGCCGATGAGGTCCGTCACGACGGAGTCAGTGATGTGTCCGGCCGGGACCATGACCCAGACCGTTCGCGGCGCCGGGAGGGCCGCGGCCATCGCGACCAGCGAGTCGACGCCGACAGCGCCCTCGGCGGCCAGCGCGCCCACGGCCTCGGGGCGCGGATCGAAGGCGACCATCCGATGGCCGTCAGCCATGGCTCGTCGGACCAGATTCGCTCCCATGCGACCGAGGCCGACCATGCCGATGGTCACGCGGTCGCTCGCCCCGCCAGTGCTCACGGGCGCTCCTCCTGCTCCGATTTGCCAGCCGGGAAACCGACCACCTCGCACGCTAGTGGAATCACGCGCTGGGTGCATGCAAGGGTGGGGCCATGACCACGAAGGCGATCGACCCCACCTCCGTGCCCGCGTGGCAGGCGCTGTCCGAGGCGGCGGTGGCATTGGGAGGCATCACCATCCGGCAGCTGATCGACGATGAGCCGGGGCGCGCCGACCGCACCAGCCTCTCCGCAGCGCGGGTGCATCTGGACTTCTCGCGCCAACGGGTGACCCCGGCGGTGGTGGCCGACCTCCTACAGCTGGCCGAGGAGACGGGCGTCTTCGACCGGCGGGCACAGATGCTGGATGGGGTGCACATCAACACAACCGAGGATCGTGCCGTGCTGCACACGGCCCTCCGGCGCCCACGAGCCGATTCCCTGATCGTCGACGGTGTCGACGTGACTGCGGAGGTCCATGGTGTGCTCGATCGCATGGCCGGCTTTGCCGACGCCGTGCGGTCGGGCCGATGGAAGGGCGCCACAGGGAGCCCGATCAGTTCCGTCATCAACATCGGCATCGGCGGCTCCGACCTCGGACCTGCCATGGCCAATCTCGCCCTGGAGGCCTTTGCCGACACCGAGATCGCATTCCACTTCGTCTCCAACGTCGATCCCAGCGATATCAACCTGGCACTTCGTCGATGCGATCCCGCCAGCACGCTCGTGATCGTCGCGTCGAAGACATTCACCACTCTCGAGACGATGACGAACGCCCAGGCGGCGCGAGCCTGGCTTGTGGCCGGTCTGGGGGAGAGCGCGGTCGATCGCCATTTCGCCGCACTCTCGACGAACGAGGAGGCGGTGCGCGCCTTCGGCATCGATCCGCAGAACATGTTCGGCTTCTGGGACTGGGTCGGAGGCCGTTACTCGATGGACTCCGCCATCGGCCTGAGCACGATGATCGCGGTCGGACCTGACGGCTTCTCCCAGATGCTGGACGGTTTCCACGCGATGGACCAGCACTTCGCGACCTCGCCCCCTGAGGCCAACCTGCCGGTCGTCATGGGCCTGCTCGAGGTCTGGAACCGGAACTTCCTCGGGATACCCACAACAGCAGTTCTTCCCTACTCGCAGTACCTCGCCCGGTTTCCCGCATATCTGCAGCAACTGACGATGGAGAGCAACGGGAAGTCCGTCCGGTGGGACGGCACACCTGTGTCGTACGCGACGGGAGGCATCTACTGGGGGGAGCCTGGCACGAACGGACAGCACTCCTTCTACCAGTTGCTGCACCAGGGCACGGATCCTGTGGCGTGCGACATCGTGGTGGTTGCGCGCAGCGAGAGTCCGCACGGGGACCAGCAGGACATGCTCGTTGCCAATGCCCTTGCGCAGGCTGCGGTCCTGTCCCGCGGACGCACAGCGGAGGAGGTCGCGGCCGACGGCACCCCAGCGGCACTCGTCCCGCACAAGGTGATGCCGGGCAACAGGCCGACATCAATGATCATGATCGACCGGCTTGATCCCTTCACACTCGGCGCACTGATCGCCCTGTACGAGCACAGCGTCTTCGTCCAGGGCGCCGTCTGGGGGATCGACTCATTCGACCAATGGGGCGTCGAGTTGGGCAAGAAGGTCGCGCTGGGCATCCTCGCCGACCTCACGGGGCATGACTCCCACCCGGTGGATCCATCAACGGATGCATCGATCGCTCTCTACCGCCGGCTCCGCTGACCCACCAGGGTTCGCGACACGCGTCGCGCGGGGCTTCAGCTCTGCGTTCCCCGACGTCGCAGGTACCGCTCGAACTCGCGCGCGATCGCCTCACCACTGGCCTCGGGGAGATCGACGGCGTCCCGGGCCTCCTCGAGCTGCTTGACGTACTCCGCGACCTCCTCGTCGTCAGCCGCGAGCTCGTCGACGCCGATCTCCCAGGCTCGAGCCTCCTCGACCAGATCTCCGAGCGGGACGGGGACATCGAGGATGTCCTCGATGCGGCGCACGAGCGCCAGGGTCGCCTTCGGGCAGGGGGGCTGTGCGACGTAGTGCGGAACGGCCGCCCACAGAGACACGGCGGAGATCCCGAACCGCGTGCAGGCATCCTGCAGGACGCCCACGATTCCCGTCGGCCCCTCGTAGGAAGAGGCCTCGAGCCCGAGGTCGGACTGCAGAGATGCATCCGAGGAAGTACCGGTGACCGGGACCGGGCGCGAGTGCGGAATATCGGAGAGCAGCGCACCGAGGGTGATCACGGTGGATACATCCAACTCGGCGGCAAGCCCGAGGATCTCGCGCACGAACTGCTGCCATTTCATGTTCGGCTCGATGCCCTGCACGAGCACGAGGTCGCGAGGGAAGAGGGGACTCCGGGCAACGTATATCCGGGTGGCGGGCCAGGTGAGGCTGCGCACTCCCGTCTCGTCGAGGGAGATCATGGGCCGGTTGACCTGGTAGTCGTAGTACTCCTCGGAGTCCAGGTCCGCGAGCGGCTGGGCATCCCACACTTCACGCAGATGGGCGATGGCGCCGGAGGCCGACTCCCCGGCGTCGTTCCAGCCCTCGAATGCCGCGACCATGACCGGATCGACGAGCACGGGGAACTCGTCTAGCTCGATCATGGCTCCCCTTCCCAACGGTCGCGGTGGTTCGTCCTCCAGCGTAGGCCCTGAGCATCGCCGGTGCCGGGCTGCACACCATGACCCGGCGGGTAGGCTGGGCGATCATGGTCTCCTTGGATCACCGGTCCTCGCCACACCCGACCCGTGGTCCGGGTTCGCTGCGCGAGGCGCTCGCCACGCGCGTGGTCGTGGCCGACGGCGCGATGGGCACCATGCTCCAGGCCGCGGAGCCGACCCTCGAGGACTTCCAGGGGTTCGAGGGCTGCAACGAGATCCTCAACGTCACCCGACCAGAGCTCGTCGCGAGCGTGCACGACGCCTACTTCGAGGTCGGCGTCGACTGCGTCGAGACGAACACCTTCGGCGCCAATCTTGCGAATCTCGGTGAGTACGACATCCCCGAGCGGATCTACGAGCTGGCCCACGCCGGCGCGCGAGTAGCGCGCGAGAGCGCTGACCGGTGGTCGGCCCCGGACCGGCCTCGCTGGGTGCTCGGCTCCGTGGGCCCGGGAACCAAGCTCCCCAGCCTGGGTCACGCCCCCTATGCCACTCTGCGTGACGCCTACCAGCAGCAGGTCGCCGGTCTGGTCGACGGCGGCGCAGACGCCATCCTGATAGAGACCGCCCAGGACCTCCTGCAGGCGAAGGCCGCCATCGTCGGCGCCCGCAGAGCACTTGACCTGGCCGGCATCGACCTTCCTGTGTTCGCGCAGGTCACCGTGGAGACGACGGGCACCATGCTGCTGGGCAGCGAGATCGGTGCCGCCCTCACGGCACTCGAACCGTTGGGTATCGACCTCATCGGACTCAACTGCGCCACGGGGCCTGCCGAGATGAGCGAGCACCTGCGCACGCTCTCGCGCTCCGCCGCGGTGGGGATCTCGTGCATGCCGAATGCGGGCCTGCCCGTGCTGACCTCCAACGGTGCCCACTACCCCCTGTCGCCCGACGAGCTCGCGGACGCGCACGACGCCTTCACACGGGACTACGGGCTGGGGCTGGTCGGTGGCTGCTGCGGCACGACACCGGCCCACCTCGCCGCTGTCGTCGACCGCGTGCACGGGCGCCGTATCCCGACCCGAGACATCCAGCATGAGGCCGCGTCAGCGTCGCTCTACCAGGCAGTGCCCTTCCGACAGGACACCACTTACCTGTCGATCGGCGAGCGCACGAATGCGAACGGATCCAAGGCCTTCCGTGAGGCAATGCTCGAGGCTCGCTGGGAGGACTGCATCGAGATCGCCCGCGAGCAGATCCGTGACGGTGCCCACCTGCTCGACCTGTGCGTGGACTACGTCGGTCGCGATGGTGTTGCCGACATGCGCGAACTGGCCGGACGGCTTGCCACAGCATCGACGCTCCCCATCGTCCTCGACAGCACGGAGCCGCCCGTGCTCGAGGCGGGCCTGGAGATGCTCGGGGGCCGTGCGGTCGTCAACTCGGTCAACTACGAGGACGGTGACGGACCGGACTCCCGGATCCGCCGGATCATGCCCCTCGTCATGGAGCATGGTGCTGCCGTCGTGGCCCTGACCATCGATGAGGAGGGCCAGGCACGCACGGCTGAGTGGAAGGTGCGAGTGGCCGACCGGCTGATTCGCGACCTCACCGGCAACTGGGGCATGGACACCGCCGACATCCTGGTCGACACCCTCACCTTCCCGATTGCCACCGGACAGGAGGAGACTCGGCGCGATGCCATCGAGACCCTCGAAGCGATCCGGGAGCTCAAGCGCCTGCACCCGACAGTGCAGACGACCCTCGGCCTGTCGAATGTGTCCTTCGGCCTCAATCCCGCGGCCCGCCAGGTCCTGAACAGCGTCTTCCTGCATGAGGCGATGGCCGCCGGCCTGGACTCCGCGATCGTCCACGCATCCAAGATCCTGCCGATGGCGAAGATCCCTGAGGAGCAGCGCCAGGTCGCCCTCGACCTCGTGTACGACCGCCGCGCGCGCGACACCGACGGCACCGTCACCTACGACCCCCTCCAGCGGTTCCTGGAGCTGTTCGAGGGAGTCGAGGCGCGCTCACTGTCGGCGTCCAAAGCCGAGGAGCTCGCCGCCCTGCCGCTGTTCGAGCGGCTCGAGCGGCGCATCATCGACGGTGAACGCCTTGGCCTGGAGGCGGATCTCGACGAAGCCCTGCTGCAAAGGCCAGCGCTGGAGATTGTCAACGACACCCTGCTGTCCGGCATGAAGGTGGTGGGCGAACTCTTCGCCTCGGGGGAGATGCAGCTGCCCTTCGTGCTACAGAGTGCCGAGGTCATGAAGACGGCCGTGGCTTACCTGGAGCCGCACATGGAGCGCACCGACGAGGCCGGCAAAGGCACCATGGTTCTGGCAACGGTCAAGGGCGACGTCCACGACATCGGCAAGAACCTGGTCGACATCATCCTGTCGAACAACGGCTACACCGTGGTCAACATCGGCATCAAGCAGCCGATCTCCACGATCATCGAAGCAGCAGAGCAGAGCGACGCCGATGTCATCGGGATGAGCGGCCTCCTCGTCAAGAGCACTGTGATCATGAAGGAGAACCTCGAGGAGATGAACTCTCGCGGGGTCGCGGGGAGGTTTCCAGTCGTGCTCGGAGGGGCAGCACTCACCCGCGCCTTCGTCGAGGAGGATCTCGCCGGCATGTACGAGGGCGAGGTCCGATACGCACGCGATGCGTTCGAGGGTCTCCGTCTCATGGATTCCTTCATGGCCGTCAAGCGCGGCCTTCCCGGGGCAACCCTGCCGGAGCTGCGGTCTCGGCGCGTGCGAACGAAGCAGCGACCGGAGGAGCCGGAGGCTCCGCTGCCGCAGCGCTCCGACGTCTCGGTCGATGTCACCGTGCCCACGCCGCCGTTCTGGGGCGATCGGGTGGTGAAGGGGATCTCACTGTCCGACTACCTGCCTTATCTGGACGAGCGCGCACTGTTCCTCGGACAGTGGGGACTCAAGCCCGGCAGGGGCGAGGACGGTGCCAGCTACGAGGAACTCGTCGAGTCCGAGGGTCGACCGCGCCTGCGCGGATGGCTCGATCGGATCCACACCGACGGCATCATCACTCCGGCTGTGGCCTACGGCTACTTCCCCTGCTACTCGGAGGGTGACGATCTCGTCGTGCTGTGGCACGAGGGTCCGCTGGAGGGACAGGAGCGCGCTCGCCTGCACTTCCCCCGGCAGCGACGCGACCGCCACCTGTGCCTCGCGGACTTCTTCCGGCCACGGGACTCCGGCGAGACCGACGTGGTCGCATTCACCATCGTGACGATGGGGCAGTCGGCCTCCGATGCCACGGGGCGATTGTTCGAGTCCGACTCCTACCGCGAGTACCTCGAGCTCCATGGTCTTTCGGTGCAGCTGACGGAGGCACTGGCGGAGTTCTGGCACGCCCGAGTGCGCGAGGAACTCGGGCTCGCAGCCGGAGACAGCGACGACATGGAGTTCCTCATCGCCAAGCAGGGCTATCAGGGCTCCCGCTACTCGTTCGGCTATCCGGCCTGCCCCGACCTCGAGCAGCAGGTCGCCATCATGGAGCTGCTCGAACCCGGGCGCATCGGCGTCGAACTGTCGGAGGAATTCCAGCTCCATCCTGAGCAGTCGACCAGTGCCATCATCGCCCACCATCCCGAGGCGCGTTACTTCAACGCGACGTGAGCACGCAGCCGGCGGCCGTGCTGTTCGACATGGACGGCACACTGGTCGACACCGAGGGCCTGTGGCTCCAGGCAGAGATCCACGTGATGGAAGCACTCGGTTCCGGCTGGGATCACGAGGACCAAGTCGAGTGCCTGGGCGGGCCTCTGGAGCGCGTGACAGCACACATGCGCCGACGCTCAGGCACGGACTTGAACGAGGAGACCATCGGCGAGCTTCTCCTGGACCAGATGGAATTCCGACTTCTGGCAACGCCGCCTGCGTGGCGGCCCGGTGCACGCGAACTGCTGATCGAGTGCCGCGAGCTCGGAATGCCGACCGCGCTGGTCTCCGCGTCGTGGACCCGGCTCATCGCAGCGGTCTCCCACCGTCTTGCCGAGGACCTC
>CAIZPS010000034.1 GCA_903934925.1 uncultured bacterium
AGTCCTTGTTCGGGCCTGCTACTCGTCCATCGCGGACCTCGAGGACCATGGAGCGGGAGACCAAGTCACGCGGTGCGAGGTCCTTGATGGTCGGGGCGTACCGCTCCATGAAGCGCTCACCTGAGGCGTTGCGCAGGATGCCGCCCTCTCCGCGGGCTCCCTCGGTCAGGAGCACGCCGAGACCGGCGAGGCCGGTCGGATGGAACTGGTAGAACTCCATGTCCTCTAGCGGGATCCCGCGGCGGTAGCAGACGCCCATGCCGTCACCGGTGAGGGTGTGGGCGTTGGACGTCGTCTTCCAGACCTTGCCGAAGCCACCGGTGGCGAACACGACGCTCTTGGCGCGGAAGACGTGGATCTCGCCGGTGGCCAGCTCATATGCCACCACGCCGGCCGTGACGGGACCCTCGTCAGTCTCGTCGAGGATCAGATCGAGGACGTAGTACTCGTTGTAGAACTCCACGTTCTGCTTGATGCAGTTCTGGTAGAGCGTCTGCAGGATCATGTGGCCGGTTCGGTCAGCCGCGTAGCACGCACGGCGTACGGCGGCCTCACCGTGGTTGCGGGTGTGCCCACCGAAGCGGCGCTGGTCGATGCGGCCTTCGGGAGTGCGGTTGAAGGGCAAGCCCATCTTCTCGAGGTCGAGGACGGCGTCGATGGCCTCCTTGCACATGATCTCGGCCGCATCCTGGTCGACGAGGTAGTCGCCGCCCTTGATGGTGTCGAACGTGTGCCACTCCCAGTTGTCCTCCTCGACGTTCGCGAGCGCGGCGCACATGCCGCCCTGGGCGGCACCGGTGTGGGAGCGCGTGGGGTAGAGCTTGGTGAGCACGGCCGTGCGGGCACGGCCGCTCGACTCGAGAGCGGCGCGCATGCCGGCGCCACCGGCACCGACGATGACGACGTCGTAGGAGTGCGTCTGCATGGGTGCGTCTCCTTGGAGGCTCTAGCCGAGGTTGGGGTCGAAGGTGAAGATGACGAGGGTGCCGAGGATGATCGTGAAGGCGGCTGCGATGTACAGGATCATCTTGAGCCAGAAGCGGGTCTGGTCACGCTCGGCGTAGTCATTGATGATCGTGCGCATCCCGTTGGTGCCGTGGAGCATCGCCAGCCACAGCATCATGAGGTCCCATACCTGCCAGAACGGACTGCTCCAGCGGCCGGCGACGAAGGCGAAGTTGATGCGCTGCACGCCGCCGTCGAGGATGTTCATGATGAACAGGTGGCCGAGGACGAGGAAGATCAGCACGACGCCCGAGACCCGCATGAACACCCACGAGTAGAGCTCGAAGTTGCTCCGCTGCTTGGTGCGGTTGGAGGAGCGGGGGGCCGGAATGTTGACGGGGCCGGACTGGGCGGTTGTGCTCATGCGGTGCTCCCGAATATGGCCTCGGCGGTGTGCTTGAGCATGAAGAAGGTTCCGGGAACCATGAGTGCGGCCCACACGGCGGCGATGACCCAGGTCATCTGACGCTGGTAGCGCGGACCCTGGGACCAGAAGTCGATCAGCACGATGCGCAGGCCGTTGAGCGCGTGGTAGAGGACGGCTCCGACCAGGCCCACCTCGAGGAGGTTGACGATCGGGGTCTTGTAGGAGGCGATCACGAGGTCGTACGCCTCGGGGGACACCCGCACCAGGGCGGTGTCGAGGACGTGGACGAGGAGGAAGAAGAAGACGGAAACGCCGGTGATGCGATGCAGGACCCAGGTCCACATCCCGTCACCGCCGCGATAGAGCGTGCCGACCGACAGCGTGGCCACGCCACCTCCTCAGGGACTCGCACCTATCGACCGTGGGTCGGCCGCTAGTGGGATGTCCTAAGACTAGCGAGGGTGGGGGAAAGGGGCGCGGCCGGATATCGGAGGTCGCGCTATGTCCTGCATCACACGCCCCTCGACCGATGCCTGGCACCTTGTCGGGCGTTCTGGGCCCTGCGGTGCCCGACAAGGTGCCAGGCATCGAGGTGGGTGAGGGCCTCTCCGATCGTGCCGAGCAGGGGGATCGGCGCCCCGGAGTGCGGGCGAATCAGGTCGGGGGCCGTGACCTCGAGGACAGTCCAGCCGATCGAGCGCAGGCGGGAGCGCCGTGCGGCGTCTTGCTGGTACCGCTGTGGCGAGAAGTGGTGGGAGCCGTCGTACTCCAGGGCCAGCCGGCACTCCTCGAAACCGAGGTCGACTCGGGCGACAAACCGACCGTGGTGGTCGCGGACGACCACCTGCGGCGTCGGGACCGGGAGTCCGCCGATGGCGATGATCGCCCGCGTGCGCGACTCCTGGGGAGACTCCGATAGGGGCGTCAGCATCGAGATGGTGTCTCGTGCCCGGACCTTGCCGGTGTACCGAAGGCGGCGAGTCAAGGCCCTGGTGAGCTCCTCGTGAGAGCTTCCCCACCTGCGCATGAGGGCGTCGCCGGCCGCCACGAGATCCGGAACGGACAACTCGGCAGCCAGATCGAGGAAGGTGCGGGCCGGTGACG
>CAIZPS010000035.1 GCA_903934925.1 uncultured bacterium
CCCGACGCGACCTGCTTGATCGCCGAGCGCTTGGAATCGCCGTTCTCCAGCGCCACGTAGCGCTCGGGATCCTCGCCACCCTCACCGGTGTTCGACTTCGCACCGATCCGGTTCATCGCGATGGCCAGGGTCTCGTGGGCCTCCTGCGAGATCGACCCGTAGGACATGGCGCCGGTCGAGAATCGCTTGACGATCTCCGACACCGGCTCGACCTCGTCGAGCGGTACGGCCTCGCGCACGCCCTCCTTGAAGCGGAACAGGCCGCGAAGGGTCATCAGCCGCTCGGCCTGCTCGTCGACGCGCTCCGAGTACTGGCGGAAGATGTCGAAGCGCTTGTTTCGCGTGGAGTGCTGGAGGCGGAAGACCGTCTCCGGATCGAAAAGGTGCGGCTCCCCTTCGCGACGCCACTGGTACTCGCCCCCAACGTCCAGCGTCCGGTGCGCCGGGGAGATGCCCGACGGGGGGTAGGCGACGCGATGCCGATGCGCGACCTCTTCGGCGATGACCTCGAGCCCGACACCGCCGAGCTTCGAGGCGGTTCCGGTGAAGTAGGCATCGACAACCTCGGACGACAGGCCGACCGCCTCGAAGATCTGAGCGCCCCGGTACGACGCGACCGTCGAGACGCCCATCTTCGACATCACCTTGAGCAGTCCCTTGCCGAGAGCCTTGACGACGTTGCGTGTCGCCTTCTCCGGCGCGATGTCGCCGAGAATGCCGCGACGGGCAAGATCCTCGGTCGTCTCCAGGGCAAGGTAGGGGTTCACGGCCGCAGCCCCGTAGCCGATGAGCAGCGCGATGTGGTGGACCTCGCGAACGTCGCCTGCCTCGACCAGCAGGCCCACCATGGTGCGCGTCTTAGTGCGCACAAGGTGGTGGTGGACGGCAGCGGTGAGCAGCAGTGAGGGGATCGGCGCGTGCACGGCATCGCTGTCACGGTCGGAGAGCACGATGAAGCGCTTGCCCTGCCGGATGACGGCATCGACCTCGTTGAAGATCTCCTTCAGCCGCCGCTCCAGCGCCTCCCCGCCCCCGGCCACGGGATACAGCCCCGAGACGCGCACGCCGGCGAAGGTCGAGAACTGTCCGTCCTGGTTGATGTGCAGCACCTTCGAGAGCTCGTCATTGTCAATGACGGGGAACGGCAGCACGACCTGACGACAGTGCTCCGGTGACGGCTCCAGGACGTTGCCCTCCGGACCAATGCTGCTCGACAGGGACGTGACGATCTCCTCGCGGATGGCGTCCAGGGGCGGATTGGTCACCTGCGCGAACAACTGCGCGAAGTAGTCGAAGAGCAGTCTCGGACGATCCGAGAGCACCGCGATCGGGGTGTCGGTTCCCATCGAGCCGATCGCCTCGGCGCCAGTGCGCGCCATCGGCTCGAGGAGGATGCGCAGCTCCTCGTCGGTGTAGCCGAAGGTCTGCTGACGCCGAGCGACGGACTCGGACGTGTGCACGATGTGTTCGCGCTCCGGAAGGTCCTCCAGGTGGATCAGACCAGCGTCCAGCCACTCCTGGTAGGGATTCTCCGCAGCAAGCCGGGCCTTGATCTCCGCATCCTCGATGATCCGCCCCGCCTGGGTGTCCACGAGGAACATGTGGCCCGGCTGCAGACGCCCCTTGCGCACGATGCGCGCAGGGTCGATGTCAAGGACCCCGGTCTCGGATCCGAGAATCACCAGACCGTCGTCGGTGACCCAGAAACGGCCTGGACGCAGCCCGTTGCGGTCGAGCAGCGCCCCGATCTGGGTGCCGTCCGTGAAGCACACGTTCGCCGGACCGTCCCACGGCTCCATGAAGTTGGCATGGAACTCGTAGAACGCACGACGCGCGGGATCCATCGACGGATTGTTCTCCCACGCCTCGGGAATCATCATCAGAACAGCGTGCGGGAGTTCACGTCCACCGAGATGGAGCAGCTCCAGCACCTCGTCGAAGGATGCCGAGTCAGAGCCGCCGGGGGTGCAGATCGGGAACAGCCGGGTGATGTCGCCGGGGATGACATCTGAGGTCAGCATCGCCTCGCGCGCCGTCATCCAGTTGCGGTTTCCCTTGACGGTGTTGATCTCGCCGTTGTGCGAGATGAAGCGGTACGGATGCGCGAGCGCCCACGACGGGAACGTGTTGGTGGAGAACCGCGAATGCACCAGGGCGACGGCTGACATCAGACGGGGGTCAGACAGCTCGGGGTAGAACGGCTCCAGCTGCCCCGTCGTGAGCATGCCCTTGTAGACGATCGTGCGCGAGGACAGCGAGGCGAAGTACACGCCATGCTCGCGCTCGATTCGCTTGCGCAGCGCGAATGCCCGCCGGTCGAGCTCGACACCAGCGAGCTCTCCGAATGCCGAGGAGACGAACAGGTACTCGAACGTCGGCATGGTGGTGAGCGCGGTCGCTCCGACGAGGGTCGGGTCCGTGGGGCACTCCCGCCAGCCGAGGACGCGCAGACCCTCCTGACGGGCGATGTCGTCGACGGCCCTGCGCACACGAGCGAGCTCGGCCGGATCATGCGGGAGGAAGCCGATGCCCGCGGCGTAGGAGCCCGCCTCCGGCAGCTCGATGCCGGCCGCCTCACGCGGGAAGACAACCTCACGGAGGAAGGCGTCCGGGACCTGGATCAGGATGCCAGCGCCATCACCGGTGTCGGGCTCGGCCCCCGACGCACCGCGGTGCTCGAGGTTGCGCAGCGCGGTCAGAGCCTTGTCCACGATGTCGTGGGAGGGCACGCCGGTGAGCGTCGCCACGAAGGCCACGCCGCAGGCATCGTGCTCGTCGCGGCCGTCGTACAGCCCTTGCGCAGCGGGCTGCGCGCTGGAGTCGAACACACCGGGGCGCCCGTCACGGGACCGGAGCTCACTCGAGCGGTGATCAGAACTGGACATGGGCCCTCGCATACGTCGCCTCGCTGGTCACGTGCCTGGAAGTGGTGCAGCAGGTGACGGGACGACGTTGGCCCGACGGGAGGAGACTACCCGACCGATCCGGGCGACGCAGTCGGCGCCCCCTCGACCGGCCGGACCACGCCCGGCCGCAGGAGGTTCTCCTCCCGGCCGGGTCGGCGGCGGGACGAGAGCACGAGATAGGCCAGTGCGCCGAGCGCCACGAGGACCGACATCCAGATATTCACCCGCAGGCCCAGGATGGTGTTGGCCGAATCGATGCGCAGGGCCTCGATCCACAGCCTTCCCAGCGTGTAGAGCAGCACGTACAGGGCGAACACCCGGCCGTGGCCCATGCGGAACCGCCGATCGGCCCACACCAGCACGAGCACCACGAGCACCAGCCAGAGTGACTCGTACAGGAAGGTCGGGTGGAAGGTCGCGAACTGCTCGTACCCGTCCGGGCGATAGCGCTCGGCGATCTCCAGACCCCAGGGCAGGTCGGTGGGAGCGCCGAAGAGCTCGGAGTTGAACCAGTTGCCCCAGCGCCCGATCGCCTGGGCCAGAGCGATTCCGGGGGCGATGGCGTCGGCCACGGGCGGGAGCAGGACTCCGTGCCGGCGTGCGGCGATCCAGGCGCCGAGGGCCCCCAAAGCCACGGCTCCCCAGATGCCCAGGCCGCCGTCCCAGATGCGCACAGCGCCGGCGAGGCCTGAGCCGCCCGGGCCGAAGTACAGCTGCCAGTCGGTGATGACGTGGTAGAGGCGACCCCCGACGATGCCGAAAGGCACCGCCCAGATGGCGATGTCGAGGATCATCCCCTTCTCGCCACCGCGCGCCTCGTAGCGGCGACTGCCCCACCAGATCGCTACGACGATGCCCGCGATGATGAGCAGCGCGTAGGCGCGCAGGGGCAGCGGACCGAGGTACCAGACGCCGACCTCGGGGCTGGGGATGCCGGCGGGGATCAGGGGGCTTCCGATTCCGCCGGTGCCGCACCCCCGGAGACGAGGGCACGCAGTGCGGCGTCCTCGGCCAGGGTCGGGGTCGGGACCTCGACCCCGTCGAGGAGGCCGAAGGGCGTGCCCTGGATACCGTTGATGGAGAAGGTCGCCCCACTGCTCGAGGCCCAGTCAAGGTAGGTGCCGTCGGCGACACAGGTGCGGAACGTCTCCAGCTCGGCTCCGGTGATACCGACCTGCTCGGCGAGACCGACGAACTGGTCGTCGGTCCAGCCGGAACCCTCCTCGCCAGGCTGGTTCGCGTACACGGCGTCGTGGAACTCCTTGGTCTTTCCTGCATCGATGGCGCAGCCCCACGCGGCAGTTGCGCGCGATGACGAGTTCGCAACCGACGGGTCGCGGCCGTCGTTGGTGCGGTCGAGGAATGTCGCCGGACGCCAGATCAGCTGGACCGCGCCCTCGTCAGCGAGAGCGGCAATGCCGGCACCGTTCGCCGCCTCTACGGCACCGCAGGCCGGACACTGGAAGTCCTCCCAGATCTCGAGGACGGGCGCATCCGCGGCAGCGGTGCCGTAGGGCACGCCGTAGGGATGCTCGGAGTCCGGTCCGAGAACGCCCGCGGGAAGCGCAGCGCCCTCGACGACCGTCGGCTCGCCTGCGACAGTCGAGGAGTCAGAGGAGCTGCGGGCGACAAGGGCCACAGCGATGATGCCGACCACGACGACGACGACGGTGGCAGCACCGATGATGCGCACCGTGCGCTCCCGACGCCGCTCGTCGGCCTGCGCGGCATTGCGTGCGGCAGCCGCACGATCCCGACGGTTCTTGCCCGACTCGCTCATAGCTCGTTCTCCTTCTTGTCGCTCCGCACACCGTAAGCGAGGCCTACTGCGCCGCGCGCACGCCCCCCGCCAGCTCGCTCGCCAGCGCCCGAACCTGATCACGCGCCTCTGCGGGGGTCTCTGCCTGCAGGATGCGCCGCACGAAGGCCGATCCCACGATGACTCCGTCCGCGTAACCGGCCACCTCGGCCGCCTGAGGCCCCGTCGAGACTCCCAGTCCGACACACACCGGGAGGTCCGTCTGCTCGCGGGCACGTCGGACGAGCTCGGGGGCGGCCGAACTGACCTGCGTGCGGGCTCCCGTCACGCCCATGGTCGACGCCGCGTAGAGGAAGCCCGACGTCACGGCCGCCACCTGGCCGATGCGGGAATCCGACGACGACGGTGCCACGAGGAAGATCCGGTCCAGCCCCCGCGATGCCGTGGCAGTGATCCACGGCTCGGCCTCCTCCGGTGTGAGGTCCGGTGTGATGACGCCGTGGCCGCCTGCCTCGAGGAGCCGCTGGGCAAAGCGATCCACCCCGTAGCGCTCGATGGGGTTCCAGTACGTCATGACGACGGCGGTGATGCCCGACTCGCTGACCTGGCGCACGACGTCGAGGACGGTGTCCGTGGTCGTGCCCCCGCGCAGCGCGAGTTCCACTGCCGACTGGATGTCGGGGCCGTCCATGAGCGGGTCCGAGTACGGCAGTCCCACCTCGACGATGTCCACGCCACCCTCCGCCATGGCGCGGATGATCTCGACCGACTGCTCGGCCGTCGGGAAGCCGGCAGGCAGGTATCCGATCAGGGCCGCCCGTCCCTCCGACCGCGTCCGGGCGAACACCTGCGCAAGAGCGTCGCTCACGTGCGCCCACCCGAGGAGTCGGCCCCGGCGCTCGCAAGCCCGAACCACTCGGCCGCCGTCGAAACGTCCTTGTCACCGCGACCCGAGAGGTTGACGATGATGACGGCATCGGGACCCAGCTCACGACCGAGGCGCATCGCCCCGGCGAGCCCGTGGGCCGTCTCGATCGCGGGGATGATCCCCTCCGTTCGGCACAGCAGCTCGAACGCCGCCATGGCCTCCGCGTCATTGACCGGCTCGTACACCGCACGCCCGGTGTCGTGCAGCCAGGCGTGCTCCGGGCCGACTCCGGGGTAGTCCAGCCCCGCTGAGATGGAGTGCGAGGGCATCGTCTGCCCCCACTCGTCCTGCATGACGTAGGTGCGGGTCCCGTGCAGCACTCCCGGACTTCCCGTGGCGAAGCGCGAGGCATGCCTGCCTGTCTCCACGCCATCACCACCCGCCTCGTACCCGCGGACCAGCACCTCGGGATCGTCGAGGAACGCACTGAACAGGCCAATGGCGTTCGATCCCCCGCCCACGCAGGCGACGACGGCGTCGGGAAGTCGGCCCTCCACCTCGAGGATCTGCGTCCGGGCCTCGCGCCCGATGACCTCATGGAAGTGGCGCACCATGCGGGGGAAGGGGGCCGGCCCCGTGACGGTGCCGAGCACATAGTGCGTGCGGTCGACGGTCGTGACCCAGTCGCGCATGGCCTCGTTGATGGCGTCCTTCAGCGTGCGACTTCCGGCGGTAACCGGAACCACCTCGGCACCGAGGAGCCGCATGCGGGCTACGTTCAACGCCTGGCGCCGGGTGTCCTCCTCGCCCATGTACACGGTGCACTCCAGGCCCATCAGCGCAGCAGCGGTGGCGGTCGCCACCCCGTGCTGGCCGGCGCCGGTCTCGGCGATGACGCGCTGCTTGCCCATGCGACGCGTGAGCAGCGCCTGCCCGAGCACGTTGTTGATCTTGTGGGAACCGGTGTGGTTGAGGTCCTCGCGCTTGAGGTAGACGCGCGCTCCCCCACACTCGGCGGAGAAGCGGCGGGCGAACGTGAGCGGGCTGGGCCTGCCGGTGTACGTGCGCTCGAGTTCGGTGAGCTCCAGGCCGAACGACGGGTCCACCAGCGCCGCGTCGAAGGCGGCCTCCAGCTCGTCGAGGGCGGCGGTGAGCGCCTCTGGCACGAACCGTCCGCCGTACGGACCGAAGTGCCCAGCGGGTGAGTCGAGGAGTGTCACGCGTCGTCCAATCGTCTCGTGCGGCTCAGCCACGTCCGTGGCGAAGCGCCGGGTGGGCGCCAGCCGTGACCAAGTCGTGGACGGCAGCGCGTGGATCCTTGCCGGTCACCAGGCTCTCGCCGACAAGAACGGCGTCGGCACCTGCTTCGGCGTAGACGATGAGGTCGTGGGCATCGCGAACGCCGGACTCGGCGATCTTCACCACCGAGTCAGGAATCAACGGGGCCAGGCGCGCGAAGGTGTCGCGATCCACCTCCAAGGTCTTCAGGTTGCGCGCATTTACACCGATGATCGTCGCCCCGGCATCGAGTGCCCGCTCGACTTCAGGCTCATCGTGCACCTCGACGAGCGGAGTGAGCCCGAGGCTGCGAGTGCGCTCGACCAGACTGACCAGAGCCTCCTGCTCCAGCGCGGCGACGATGAGCAGAACGACGTCGGCGCCGTAGGCCTTGGCCTCCCAGAGCTGATAGCTCGTGACGATGAAGTCCTTGCGCAGCACCGGAATGTCGACAGCCGCTCGCACGGCTGCGAGATCGGCGAGCGAACCGCCGAACCGCCGCTCCTCCGTGAGCACACTGATGCAGTGCGCACCGCCGGCTTCGTACTCCTGCGCCAGGGCCGCAGGATCCGCGATCTCCGCGAGGGCTCCCTTGCTGGGACTCGAGCGCTTCACCTCGGCGATGACGCAGACGTCCTCGCCACGCAGGATCGCCGTGACGTCCTGCGCCGGCCGAACCGACGCCGCGCGCTCCTTGAGGTCATCGAGCGGGGTCATGGCCATGCGGTCGGCCACGTCTATGCGTACGCCTTCGACGATGTCGTCCAGCACGCTCACGGTGCCAGCGTAGTCAGGCGCGCGTTTCCCGCCCGCCGGTGCCCTACCCGATCCCCGATCCCAGATACGGCACCAGATTGCGGATCACTCCGAAGGCCAGCAGCAGCACGAAGGCCACGACGGTGACGGTGGTGCGCACACGCCAGGCTCGTGCACTGACGGCCGGCGTCACACCGCGCCAGGCATGCCACGCCCACCGAGCCCACAGCACGACGGCCAAGGGCACCAGGACGACGAGCAGCACGTTGTGATCCAAAGCTCGCGGCAGGTCGCCCTCGAGCAGGGCGTGCGAGCCGCGCAGCATTCCGCATCCGGGACAGTCGACACCCAAGAGGTACTGAGTCGGGCACAGCGGATAGTGCCCGGGCTCGCTCGGATCGAAGGCGGCGAGGTAGCCCAGGGCTACGGCGGACCCGGCGAGGGTGGCCAGCGGGGCGATCATCCGCCGAGCACGCGGACGCGAATCGACAACGGCAGCAACGGCAGGCGGGAGTTCAGTCTCGTGCGAGACGACCGCTACCGGCTCCGGCATAGCCGAAGCCTACGACGCCAGGCTTGAATTCGGATGGCCCGCGGCCGGCAGGTACACCGTGAATCGGGCACCGCCCTCGTCGGCCGCACCCACCTCAGCTCGGCCGCCGAGTCCTGACGCGAGGCG
Source organism: uncultured bacterium (assembly GCA_903934925.1). Lineage (GTDB taxonomy): Bacteria > Actinomycetota > Actinomycetes > S36-B12 > S36-B12 > UBA10649. The sequence goes on from CAIZPS010000035.1 coordinate 8,247, forward strand.
TCCGACGAGGGCGAGTCCGAGCCCGGTTCCGACGGGTCGCACCCCGCGGTACCGCTCGTGGAGCGCACCCGGCTCGAACGCGACGGCTCGATCCTCGTCCGAGAGTCCTGGTCCGGAATCGCGGACCTCGACGACAGCGTCCCCGCTCAGGGCACGGATGGCCAGCACCATGACCGAGTCGGGTGGTGACACACGCAGGGCGTTCTCCGCGAGGTTGTCGATGATCTGCCGGACGCGCATGGGATCGGTCTGCACGATCAGGGGCGTGTCGGGCAATTCGAGACGGGCGACGACACCTTCACGCTCAGCCCGCGCCTGCCACACTTCCCCAGCGTCACGACCGAGTTCGACGAGGTCGACCTCGACCGGGTCGATGTGGAAGTCGACGGCACCGAGACGCGCCAGGTCGAGCAGGTCGGTGACAAGGCGATCCAGCCGCGCCGCCTCGAGAGCGACCGTGGCACCCGTGCGCGCAACCTCCTCGCCATCGATCACTCCGTCGGCCAGGGCCTCGGCATAGCCCTTGACCGCAGTGAGCGGGGTGCGCAGCTCATGGGACACCGACAGCAGGAACTCACGCTGCCGGCCCTCCGACACCACGAGGGCGCTGTTGAGGTGATTCAGGCTCACCGCGATGTCCGCGATCTCCACCGGGCCCTCGGGCACCAGCGTGACGTCGCGCGAGCCCGCTGCCATCTGGTTCGCCGCATCGCGAGCAGCCCGCAGGGGGCGGATGAGCCGGCGCGCAGCCCAGTACCCGATCGGCACGGCGATGAGCAGGCCGACGACGAGGCCCGCCACCAGCCGGCGAACGGCGTCGATGGTCTGCACCCCCACGACGGTCAGCGGCTGCTCGAGCACGACCGCCCCGCCGAACAGCAGGGGCCGGCCCTCGATCAGGATCGGGCCGGTGGGTGTCTCACCGGTGGCAGAGATCGATGCCCCGCTCAGCAGATCGGTCACCTGCGCCTCCGACAGTCCGGGCGGTGCCGCACCCCCCGGCACGACCACGTACCCGGTGATCTGCTCGGCCTGCAATGCAGCGATCAGCCGTCGCGGAAGGGGCTGATCACGGCGCCCCGTGTCCCCTCGGTCGAGCGCCGCCTGCGTGAGGTCGGCGAGCCTCACGAGGTCGGCACGCGTCTGCTGCTCCGCAGCGCTGCGCACCAGCGGGTACGACGCGAGACCGGCGACGATGGCCGCGATGGCCGCGATGGCGGAGACCAGCAGGACGGTGCGCGTGACCAGGCTCATGCGTCCGTGGGACACCTGTGCGGACGGCGAGGTCACGCGGTGTCCGGGGCCTCGGCGGAGTAGCCCACCCCGCGCACCGTGCGGATCGGGCTGGCATCGCCGAGCTTGGCCCTGACTTGCGCCACGTGGACGTCCACCGTTCGCGTGCCCACGACGGCCGCGTAGCCCCAGACCTCCGACAGCAGCTGCTCGCGGGAGAACACCCGACCCGGATGCTGCATCAGGTGGGCGAGCAGGTCGAACTCGGTCGCGGTCAGGAGGATCGACTCGCCGGCCACCGTGACGCGACGGCTGACGAGGTCGACCTCCACGGACCCAAGGATGAGCGGCGCGTCATCGAGATTGAGCAGCGAGGACCGTCGGACCACCGACTTGATCCGGGCCACCACCTCACGAGGACTGAACGGCTTGGTGATGTAGTCGTCGGCGCCGAGCTCCAGACCAAGCACGCGATCAACCTCGTCATCGCGTGCCGTGCAGAACAGGATCGGCACCCAGTTGCCCTCGCTGCGCAGGATCCGGCACACCTCCGTGCCGTCCATGATCGGCAGCCCGACATCGAGCACGATGGCCACCGGATGCAGGGTGCGGGCCGCCGCGAGAGCCGACTGGCCGTCCGTTGCCACGTGCGCTCCGAAACCCTCGCGGGTGACGTACAACTTCAGCAGGTCGGAGATGGCACGTTCGTCCTCGACGATCAGGACGAGTCCGCGTGCGGAGTCAGCGGTCACGACACAAGCGTGTCAGATGAGTAGCGGCGTTCGTGGTCACGCCGTTCGGACCCCGTTCGCGGCATGTCAGGATCCGGTAAGCGCAGCCCGATCAGTGCCTCTTCTTGCCCAGTCCGGCCTTGGACATGACCAGGCCCACGATGCCGCCGACGACGACGAGAGCAGCACTGCCCCAGAACAGCGGCCAGTTGCCGAACATGAGCGCCAGCGTGCCGAGGATGAAGGCGATGGTGATGATGATGACCATCGTCCATGCCGCAGGAGTGGATCCATGATCGTCATGCGGCACGGCGGTCGAAGGCTGCTCAGACATGTCCTCATTCAATCAGATGGGTCGTCGTCCATCGGATGGGTCTTCGGTGGGGTCGAGCCCATGATCCTGAGCTTCCCAGGGACTCATGGTCCTGACCCGCCGGGAAGATGGTCGTCCCGCGTCGTAGCGCGCACCCATGGCCGGCCAGGCACGACCCGCGATGACCGTCCATGCACCGCCCAAGGCGAGGAGCACCCCGCTCGCCCCGCCGATAACGGCGGATCCGGGGACCGAGCCCAGGATGCAGAGCAGCGCCGCGCCGACTCCTGACACGGCGATAAGGGCGCCGACAACCGTGCGACCCCAGCCTCGGGTCGCCACGACGCCGAGGACGACGGCCAGGATCAGCCAGGGCAGTCCGGTGGCGCCAACCAGGCCGATCAGACCCACCGTCATGAGGACCAGGGCGGCGACGTAGGCGCGCACCGGGGACAGCCGTGTCACGACCGGCTCGACAGCGTCTCCGCGGAAGCCACCGCCCGCAGCACCGCGGCCGCCTTGTTCGCGCACTCGTCGGCCTCGGACTGCGGCAGGGAATCGGCGACGATCCCGGCGCCCGCCTGCACGTGCGCTCGGCCGTCCTTGATCAGCGCAGTGCGGATCGCGATGGCCGCGTCGAGGTTGCCAGCAAAGTCGAAGTAGCCGACGCAGCCCCCATAGAGGCCGCGGCGCAGCGGCTCGAGCTCATCGATGATGGCCATCGCCCGCGGCTTGGGCGCGCCGGACAGCGTTCCGGCCGGGAAAGCAGCGGCCAGGACGTCGTACGCGACGTGATCGTCTGCCAGTTCTCCCGTGACAGTCGAGACCAGATGCATGACGTGGGAGTAGCGCTCCACGCTCATGAACTCCACCACGCTCACGGAGCCGGGCGTGCAGACGCGCCCGAGGTCGTTGCGGGCGAGGTCGACAAGCATCACATGCTCGGCGCGCTCCTTGATGTCGGCGCTCAGCTCCTCGGCGAGGGCGACGTCCTCCTCGGGGTTCGAGCCTCGACGCCGGGTGCCAGCGATCGGGTGCAGCACACAGTGACGCCCCTGCACCGTCACCAGCGCCTCCGGGGAGGAACCGACAATCTCGAAGCCAACCCTGTTCGGAAGTTCGCGAGGCCATGATCCCGACGCCGACACATCGTCTATCGCCGGCATGCGCACGAGATACATGTAGGGACTGGGGTTGGTGGCGCGCAGCACTCGGTACACGTCGCGCGCAGAGGCGGCGCAGGGAACCGAATAGCGCTGCGACAGCACGATCTGGAAGGCGTCCCCTGCACGGATGTACTCCTGGGCAGCAGCCACCTGAGTGAGGAACTCCTCGGTGGACGTCGATGACTCGGCTCGGACGGCAGCGGATCGATCGTAGGTCGCCACGCCGAGCTCCATCGGGGCGGCGAGCTGCTCCTGCATTCGGTCCAGCCGGGCCACCGCATCGCGCCACGCCTCGTCCACACGCTCGTCGGTCGCGTCGTAGTTGATGGCATTCGCGATGAGCAGGACCGAGCCGTCGGCATGGTCAAGCACCGCCAGATCCGTCGCAAGCAGAAAGCCCATATCGGGAATGCCCAGGGTGTCGGGGTTGCCGTCGGGCACTCGCTCCCAGGCGCGCACCGCGTCGTAGGTCAGGTAACCCACCAGGCCGCCGGTGAGCGGAGGAAGGTCGGGCAGGGGCGACGTGCGCAGCATCGCCACTGTGTCGCGCAGGACCTCCAGGGCCGACCCCTCCTGCGGCACTCCAACGGGTGCCCGCCCGAGCCACACCGCCGCACCATCGACCTCGGTCAGCATCGCCGCGCAGTGCACGCCCACGAAGGAGTAACGCGACCAGGTACGGCCCTGCTCTGCCGACTCCAGGAGGAACGTGCCGGCACGATCACCGCAGAGAACCTCGAACAGGCCGATCGCGGTGAGGCCGTCAGCTAGGAGTCGTCGGACGACGGGGATGACGCGCCGGTCACGCGCCAGGTCGCGGAAGGCGGCCAGATCGGGTGACACCGCACCGGTGAAGTCGGTCATCGCTCGAACTCCGTCGTGTCTCCTGCGACCAAGCCGCCGTCGGCATCGAAGCAGGTGCGATCACCGGTATGGCAGGCACTGCCCGTCTGGGCGACGAGCAGCAGGACGGTGTCGCCGTCGCAGTCCAGCCGAACCTCGCGCACCTGCTGCACATGACCGGAGGTGTCGCCCTTCGCCCATCGCTGCTGACGACTTCGACTGAAGTAGACCGCGCGGCCGGTCTGGAGGGTCTCGCGCAGAGCGGCCTCGTCCATCCAGGCCATCATCAGCACCTCGCGGGAGTCCCACTGCTGAGCGATCGCCGGCACCAGCCCCTCCGGGGTGAACTGCGTGCGGCCGACGAATGCCTCGACCTCCTCCGGTGACATGCGCCCATTGTGCCGGTGTGCCAAAGTCCACCTATGAGCGCCTCACAGCACGCCCGCCGCGAACGCCGCGAGCTCGCCGAGCTCATGCTTCAGGTCGGGCCCTCCGCGCCCACCCTCTGCGAGGGGTGGACGACGACGGATCTCGCGGCGCACCTGGTGGTCCGCGAGTCTCGACCGGACGCCGCCGTGGGTATCGCAGTCACGCCGCTCGCCGGATGGACCGATCGCGTCCAGCGATCCGTCGCGTCCCAGCCCTACCCGGAGCTCGTGCGCAAGGTCCGCACAGGTCCGCCCACCCTCTCGGTCTTCTCGCTACCCGGCTTCGACGGTGCCGCGAACCTGCTCGAGTACTTCGTGCACCACGAGGACGTCCTGCGTGGCATGGAGGACTGGCAGCCGCGTGACCTTCCGGCGGATCTCTCCAACCTGCTGTGGAAGCGGCTGTCGTCGATGTCCAGGCTGCTGTTCCGCAAGGTTCCTGTGGGCGTCGTGCTCGAGCGCACGGATGGAGGCGGCGCGACTCATCCGGCGCGCAAGGGACCGGATGCCGTCACCCTGCGCGGCACGGCAGGCGAGCTGCTCCTGCGCGCCTACGGCCGGCATGCCGCAGAGGTCGAGGTCATCGGTTCACCGTCGGGCATCGCTGCCTTCGAGGCGGCGACGCTCGGCGTGTGACGCAGGTCAGCGAACCGGGTAGCCGGCACCGGCCAATTCGTCCTTCACCTCGGCGATCGACAGGGTGCCGAAGTGGAAGACACTGGCCGCCAGCACGGCATCCGCACCAGCGCCGACGGCAGGCGCGAAGTCGCCGATGCGGCCGGCTCCACCGCTGGCGATGAGCGGCACCGTCACCTCTCGACGTACGAGCTCGATCAGCGGCAGGTCGTAGCCGGACTCCGTGCCGTCGGCGTCCATGGAGTTGAGCAGGATCTCGCCGGCGCCCAGCCGGGCACCCTCGGCCGCCCACTCGATCGCGTCGATTCCTGTGCTGCGTCGCCCACCGTGGGTCGTGACCTCGAAGCCACTCGGCGTGGTGACGCCTTCAGGGCAGCGGCGGGCATCGACACTCAGGACGACGCATTGGGCGCCGAACCGCTCGGCCGCACGCGTGAGCAGCGTCGGGTCGTGGATGGCCGCGGTGTTGACGCTCACTTTGTCGGCACCCGCGCGCAGCAGCCGGTTGAAGTCCTCGACCTCGCGCACGCCTCCGCCCACGGTGAGCGGGATGAAGACCGTCTCCGCCGTGCGCCGCACGACGTCATAGGTCGTGGCTCGGTCCGAGCTTGAGGCCGTGATGTCGAGGAAGACCAGCTCATCGGCCCCCGCGAGTCCGTACGCGGTGGCCAGCTCGACCGGATCACCGGCATCGCGCAGCTCGACGAAGTTGATGCCCTTCACGACGCGACCGGCGTCGACGTCCAGGCAGGGGATCACCCGGATGGCGACGCTCACGGGCGCGGAGGTCCCCACTCGTAGGGGTCGTACCGCGCCTCGGTGGCGACGATCGCCTCGGCGAGCGTGAAGGCGCCGTCATACAGGGCGCGACCGATGATGGCCCCCTCGATGCCATGGGACACCATGTCGGCGAGCTTGTGGAGGTCCTCCAGGTGGGCGATGCCACCGGACGCGATGATCGGCTTGCTGGTCGCCTTGCAGACGTCCTTGAGCAGATGGAAGTTCGGGCCGTGCATGGTGCCGTCCTTGGCGACATCCGTCACGACGTAGCGCGCGCATCCCGCAGCGTCCAGGCGGCCCAGCGTCTCCCACAGATCGCCGCCCTCCTGCGTCCATCCGCGGGCCGCCAGGGTGTGACCGCGGACGTCGAGGCCGACCGCGATGCGGGCACCGTGCTCGGCGATGACGCGGGCAGTCCAGTCCGGGTCCTCCAGAGCCGCCGTGCCGAGGTTGATCCGCGTGCAGCCGGTGGCTAGGGCGCGCTTCAGCGACTCGTCGTCGCGAATGCCGCCCGACAGCTCGATGTCGACCGCACCCCGGAACTCGTGCACGACGCGGGCCAGCAGGTCGGCGTTACTGCCACGGCCGAATGCGGCATCGAGGTCGACGAGGTGGATCCACTGGGCACCCTGCTCGACCCAGGATCGCGCCGCATCGACGGGCGAGCCGTAGTGGGTCTCCGTCCCCGCCTTGCCCTGGACGAGGCGTACGGCCTGCCCGTCGGCGACGTCGACGGCGGGCAGCAGGACGAGGGGGGAGGGATTCTTCACGCCCACACCCTACGGGCCGATCACGTCAGGGAACGGACCCAGGTGCGCAGCAGGTGCAGCCCTGCGTCGCCCGACTTCTCGGGGTGGAACTGAGTAGCGACCAGCGGGCCGTTCTCGACAGCCGCGATGAAGGGCTCACCGTGCTCGGACCACGTGACGAGCGGCGCCGCGATCTTCGGCTGGCCGTGGTGGAAGTCCCAGGTGCGCACGCCATAGGAGTGCACGAAGTAGAAGCGCTCAGACTCGACACCGGTGAACAGGGTTGATCCCTCGGGAACGTTGACGGTGTTCCAGCCCATATGCGGAAGTACCGGTGCCTCAAGCTGCTCGACGACGCCGGGCCACTGCCCCAGGCCCTCGGTCGTGATTCCGTGCTCCACACCTGTGTCGAACATGACCTGAAAACCCACACAGATGCCCATCACAGGGCGCCCGCCGGTGAGCCTGCGATCGATGATCATGTCGCCGCGCACCTTGCGGATGCCGGTCATGCAGGCATCGAAGGCGCCGACACCGGGCACAATCAATCCGTCGCACTCCATCGCTGGGTCGAAATCAGAGGTGACGACGACATTGGCACCGACCTGCTCGAGGGCGCGGTGCGCGGACCGCAGGTTGCCTGATCCGTAGTCGAGAATGACGACAGAGGGAGCCACGACTAGCCCTGCGGGGTGAGCGTGCCCTTGGTCGACGGCACGCCGACGACACGGGGGTCCCGCTCGATAGCGGTGCGCAGCGAGCGCGCCACTGACTTGAACTGGGCTTCGACGATGTGATGCGCATTGCGGCCCGAGAGAACCCGAACGTGCAGGGTGATCTGGCTGGTGGCCACGATCGACTCCCAGATGTGCTTGGTC
>CAIZPS010000036.1 GCA_903934925.1 uncultured bacterium
CATCGTCCAGGAGATCGCGTCCGTCGGGACCGAGGACGGCACGGCGGATGCTCGACCTCGGCAGCCCATGATCATTGAGAAGGCCACCGTCGAGCGTTCGTGAACCCCGGCCTGCCGGGTGGTCGCTAGGGTATGGCGTGGTCCGTGTGAGCATGGGCCGTGTGAGCATCATCGGCATGTGCACGAGGAAGGCAGGATGACGATGGGCGACCCCGGCGTGCCCACGCCCGCGGCATTGCGGCGACCGACACCCGTGTCGGTGGCGCGCCCCGCCGCTCCCGCCACTCCGGGCCCCCAGTCCTCCGGGAGCACACCCTCCGCTTTCGGACGTGTGGACCCGGACGGGACTGTCTACCTTCTGGCACCTGAGGGAGAGGTCGTCGTCGGCCAGTGGGCCGCCGGAACACCCGAGGAAGGACTCGCCTTCTTCGCCCGCAAGTACGAGGACCTCGTGGTGGAGGTTGATCTCATCGCCGCGCGGGTCGCCGACGGCCGCGCATCGGGAGACCAGGCCGACGGCGTCGTCACCAAGGTGCGCCAGGCCCTCGCAGCCCGCAGCTTCGTCGGCGACGTCGCCGCACTCGAGGCCCGCCTCGATGCCCTCGCAACCGCAGCCTCGGCCGCGCGCGAGCGCGCTCGGGAGCGCCGCGCAGCCGAGCGCGCGGCCGCCTTGGAGACTCGTACGGCCTTGGTCGCTGAGGCTGAGTCACTCGCAGCGTCAACGGCCTGGAAGTCGACCGCCGAGCGGTATGCCGCAATCGTCGAGGAATGGAAGGCGATCCCCCGGGCTGATCGCGCCACAGAGCAGGACCTATGGAAGCGCATCAGCACCGCGCGAACCTCCTTCGACAAGCGACGCAGAGCGCACTTCACCGAGGTTGACGCCCAGCGCAAGGACGTCATCGCCAGCAAGCGCGCGCTCATCGCCCGGGCGGAGACCCTGTCGCAGTCGACCGACTGGCAGAAGACCGGCAAGCAGCTTCGCGATCTGCTCGACGAGTGGAAGGCACTCCCACGCGCCTCGCGCTCGGACGAGGAGAAGCTCTGGAAGCGGTTCAAGGCCAGCCAGGATGCGTTCTACGCCGCGCGCACCGCCGCCGCCGAGGCTTCGGAGGAAGAGCTGCGCATCAACATCCCGGTGAAGGAGGCGCTGGCCGAGGAGGCTGAGGCGCTGCTGCCGGTGACTGATCTCGCGGCAGCGAAACGTGCCCTGCGTGGGATTCAGGAGCGCTGGGACAAGGCCGGCGACCTTCCCAAGAGCGATCGGGGTCGACTCGAAGCCCGCCTGAAGAAGGTCGAGGACGCTGTGCGTTCCCAGCAGGACGCCGCATGGACGTCCTCGTCGGGCACCGTCGCTACCGATGCCTTTGCGCAGGCTCTCGAGCGCCTGCAGGCCAAGCGAGATGCGGCGTCCGTTCGCGGTGACGCTGCCGCCACCGCAGAGCTGGACGCACAGATCGCATCGACCAAGGCCCTGATGGGCAGGGCCTGATCCGGCTTCTGCCGAGAACCTCTAGACGCGGTACGCGTCGTAGACACCCTCCACCTGGCGGACCGCCTTGAGCACCGAGCCAAGGTGCTTCGGATCGGCCATCTCGAAGGTGAATCGGGACAGCGCGATGCGCTCCCTGGTCGTCGTCACCGCTGCGCTGAGGATGTTGACGTGGGTGTCCGAGAGGGCTCGAGTCACGTCTGACAACAGGCGGGATCGGTCAAGCGCCTCCACCTGGATGTTGACGAGGTAGACGCTGTTCGACGTCGGGGCCCACTCCACCTCGACCATGCGATCGGGCTCCCCCTGCAGCCCAGGAACATTGACGCAGTCAGCACGGTGAACCGACACCCCCGTGCCGCGAGTGACGAATCCGACGATGTCATCGCCCGGAACGGGGGTGCAGCACTTGGCCAGCTTGACCCACACGTCGGCGGCCCCCCGAACCACCACACCC
>CAIZPS010000037.1 GCA_903934925.1 uncultured bacterium
GCAACCTCGTTCATCACGCAGCGCCAGTTGATCGTCAAGAACAGCGCGCCCGACAATCCGATGGTCAAGCAGCAGAAGATCCTGCTGTACGTGTTCCCGCTGATCTTCGCGGTGTCGGGCATCAACTTCCCGATCGGCGTGCTGATCTACTGGTTCACCACCAACGTGTGGTCGATGGGCCAGCAGTTCTACGTCATCCGGAACAACCCCCAGCCCGGCACGCCCGCGTACGAGGCGCGTGAGTCGAGAAAGGCTGCGAAGGCCAAGCGAAAGAGTGGCGGCACGGGCTCGGGCGGTGGTGCCGAGGCAGCATCCACCGCAACGGATGAAGTTTCCGACACGTCGTCGGAAAACATTCAGCGCCAACAGCCGAAGAAGACCACGCGCAGCCAGCGGAAGAAGAAGTAGTCGCGATCACTATCGCCCCAGAACCCATTCGCATGATGTGGAGTGAACATGAGCACTGATGACACCAAGGACGCTGAGGAAACGACTCGCCCCTCAGGCGCGGCGCTTCTGGAGCGCGAGGGGGATGCGGCCGCCGACTATCTGGAAGGCCTGCTGGACATCGCCGACCTCGATGGCGACATCGACATCGGCGTGGACGGAAGCCGGGCCATGGTGTCGGTCGTGGAGGCCGTGCCGGGTGAACTCGAGCACCTGGTCGGTGAGGACGGTGCCGTCCTCGATGCGTTGCAGGAGTTGACTCGGCTCGCGGCGACCCGGGAGACAGGCGAACGTTCACGTCTGATGCTCGACGTGGCCGGTTTCCGGGCGGCCCGTAAGGCTGAGTTGGAGACCCAGGCGACGGCCGCCATCGCGGAGGCGCAGCGCACTGGGGCTCCGGTTCGGATGGAGCCCATGAGTCCGTTCGAGCGCAAGGTCGTTCACGATGTTGTGGCCGCTGCCGGCCTCGTGAGCGAGTCCGAGGGCGAGGAACCCGCACGTCGTGTGGTGATCCGGACCAGCTGACGTGGTTTCCCGTGAAACAGCGGGACCCGCGCCCGACCTGCCGGAGTGGCTCGTCGGGCGTGCTGCTGTCCTGACGGCCTTCACCGAGGTTCTGGCTGGACCCGGGGTGGAGCGCGGACTGATCGGTCCGCGGGAGGTTCCCCGGCTCTGGACCCGCCACGTGTTGAACTGTGCGGTGGTAGTTGATTCGGCGGCGGGACTCGTACCGGCGGACAGCGTCGTGGGTGATGTCGGGTCCGGGGCTGGACTACCCGGTCTGGTCTGGGCGATTGCCCGGCCTGACCTGCGCTTGGTCCTCGTCGAGCCGCTGCTGCGGCGCAGCACGTTTCTGCAGGAAGCGGTCGACACCCTCGGTATGCAGGCGCAGGTGACGGTGTGGCGCGGGCGTGCGGAGGACGCGGTTGGGGCCATCCCGGTGCTGGACGTCGTCACAGCCCGTGCTGTGGCTCCCCTGCCTCGACTTCTCGGGTGGACGATTCCGCTGCTGCGCCCCGGTGGACGCCTGATCGCTCTCAAGGGGGAGAGTGCGGAGGCCGAGGTGTCCGAGGCGGCCGACGCCATTGCGCACTGGCGCCTCGAGGATGTGCGCGTCCAGCAGGTGGGGGCGGACCAACTGGAAACTCCCACGACGGTCATCACGGGCGTGCGCGGTGCGGCAGACTAGCGCGGTGACCACGAACCCGGGGCCGACGGCAGAGGTGATCGGCCTGGGGTGGCCGAACCATGATAAGGATGTTTCACGGGAAACCCCGGTGGGTACGCCGGTGGGCCTGGGGTGGCCCAGGGATGGCGCATCTCGATGACCACTCGCATCATCACCGTCGCCAACCAGAAGGGTGGCGTGGGCAAGACCACCAGCACGGTCAACATCGCAGCCGTCGTCGCTCGCGCCGGCAAGGACGTCCTCGTCGTCGACCTTGATCCCCAAGGGAATGCCTCGACGGCCCTCGGAGCGGATCACCGTGAGGGCACGCCGAGCGTCTATGAGGTCCTGTCGGGAGAGGCTCGGCTCCTCGACGTCATCCAGCAGTGCCCCGAGATCCCACGGCTGTGGACGGCCCCTGCCACCATCGACCTCGCGGGAGCGGAGATCGAGCTGGTGGCGCAGGTGGCTCGTGAGTACCGACTCAGCCGGGCCCTCGAAGCAGCCTTGGCAGAACGACATTTCGACTACGTCTTCCTGGACTGCCCGCCAAGCCTGGGACTGCTCACTCTCAACGGCCTCGTGGCCGCCCGCGAGGTTCTGCTGCCCATCCAATGCGAGTACTACGCCCTCGAGGGCCTCTCACAACTGCTGCGCACCATCGACATGGTCCGCACGCACCTGAATCCACCGCTGGTCGTGGGCGCGATCCTGCTCACGATGTACGACGGGCGCACACGCCTGGCCTCCCAGGTGGCTACGGAGGTACGGACGCACTTCGGTGCTCAGGTCCTCGACACCGTGATTCCGCGTTCGGTCCGGGTATCCGAGGCACCGTCCTACAGCCAGACGGTCATCACCTATGAGCCCACCTCCCCGGGTGCCCTGGCCTACAGCGAAGCGGCCGAGGAACTCATGGCACACCTCCCCGAGTATGCACAAGGTTATCCACAGACATAACACCGTAAATCCGACAAAACTTGATGGTTTTCCACCCGAAAGGACGAGCATGGCGGCTTCTCCGAAGCGCGGACTCGGCAAGGGACTCGGCGCGCTGATCCCGTCCGCAGAGGACGCAGCCACCAGAACCCCAGCGCCTGCCGCTGATGGCAGGGTGATGGCACCCGTTGACGGAGCCACCTACGCGGAACTGCCCGTCGGCACGATCTCGCCGAACCCCCGTCAGCCCAGAACCGTCTTCGACGAGGAGGCCATGGCCGAACTCGTCTTCTCCATCAAGGAGATCGGTCTCCTGCAACCCATCGTGGTGCGAGCCCTGTCCGGGGGCGGTTACGAGCTGATCGCTGGTGAACGTCGGCTGCGCGCCAGCAGGGAGGCCGGCTTGACCGTCATTCCCGCCATCATCCGGGCCACCGACGACGAAGACCTCCTGCGCGACGCCCTCCTTGAGAACTTGCATCGCGCCGACCTCAATGCGCTGGAGGAGGCCGCTGCCTACCAGCAACTGCTGTCAGACTTCGGATGCACGCAGGACGAACTCGCCCGGCGAGTGGGCCGATCCCGTCCGCAGGTCTCGAACACGCTGCGCCTGCTCAAGCTGCCACCCGACGTCCAACGTCGCGTGGCAGCGGGAGTACTCAGTGCCGGGCATGCCCGGGCCCTGCTCTCCCTGGACGATCAGGCCGCGATGGAGTTGCTCGCTGCGCGCATCGTCGCCGAAGGACTCAGTGTGCGTGCGGTCGAGGAGATCATCATTGTTGGCGATGCAGACGGACGTCAGCGTCGACGCAGCACTCGATCTCGCGGTGCTGCCGCTCGTGATTCCGCGATCGCCGATGTCGTCGCAGAGATGAGCGGGCGGGTTGCCGACACTCTCGACACCCGGGTGAGCACCAAGGGCTTCACCACTCGGCGATCACGGGGCACGCTCGTGATCGAGGGCGCCGAGGTCGAGGACCTGCGCCGCATCGTCGATCTCCTCGACTGACCACGCGGTGTGCCCAGTGACCACTCGTTGTGCCCAGTGGCCACTCGCGGTGCCCAGTGGCCACTCGCGGTGCCCAGTGGCCACTCGCGGATCAGCGGGAGCGGGAGGTGGCGGCCTCGGCGAGTTCGGCCATCAACTCGCCGAGGGGGAGCTCGGCTGCCGAAAGTGCTTGCGGCACAAGGGAAGTCTCCGTCATGCCGGGCGCCGCGTTGACCTCGAGAAACCACGGTGTGCCCGCGGCGTCGATGATCAGATCCGTGCGTGACCAGTCGCGCAGACCAAGCAGCACATGCACGGACAACGCCATCGCCTGCGCCTGCATCTCCCGCTCGGCATCAAGTCGGGCAGGGCAGAAGAACTCCGTCGTGCCGGCGGTGTAGCGCGCTGCGTAGTCATACAGCTCGCCCTGCGGCACGATCTCCACTCCGGGCAACGCGAGCACATCATCGTCGCGCTCGAAGACGCCGATCGCGACCTCAGTGCCGGTGATGTACTGCTCCATCAGCACGACGTCACCGTAGGCGAACGCACCCACCATGGCGGACGGAAGCTCTGCGGCTTCATGCACGATCGAGGCGCCGAGTGCTGACCCACCGCGCGCCGGCTTCACCACCAATGGCAGACCGAGTCGCGTAACGACCGCTCGCAGCACACCGGACGCACCGAGCTCACGGAAGGTCGACTGCGGCATCGCCACGCAGTCCGGAGTGCGCAGCCCATGGTCGAGCACGAGCTGCTTGGCCACCGGCTTGTCGAAGGCCAGTCGGCTGGCCGCACCCGCGGAGCCGACGAACGGGATCCCGAGGCACTCCAGCACGTCACGAAGAGCGCCGTCCTCGCCGGCCGCGCCGTGCAGCAGCGGAATGATCACATCCGGTCGATGGTCGGCGAGCCGGTCGAGCAGGTCAGCATCGACGTCGCTGAGGTTCACCTCCCACTCCGGCCGCTCCGTGCGCAGAGCCTCAGCCACGCGGCGTCCGGAGCGCAGCGACACATCACGCTCAGCCGACAGGCCGCCGGCAAGCACCAGCACGTGCATCAGAGCGCTCCTAGGCCAGATCAGGTGACGGGACAGTCGAGCCGGTGACGGGGTTGAGCGCATGCGCGGTGCCGAAGGTGTGCACCAGCTCGAGCTCGGACTCGATCACCGCCGAAAGCCGCCTTACCCCCTCGCGAATGCGGTCTGGTTCGGGGTAGCAGTACGACAGCCGCAGGTTCTGGCGGCCCTGCCCGTCGACGTAGAAGCCGGTGCCGGGGACGTAGGCCACCAGGTTCGCGACCGCGCGGGGCAGCATGGCCGTGGCGTCGAGGCCTTCGGGCAGGGTGAGCCACGAGTAGAAGCCGCCGGCGGGGATGGTCCAGGTCGTGCCTTCCGGCATCAGGGCCTGCAGCGACTCCAGCAGCGCGTCGCGTCGCTCGCGGTACACCTCTCGGAAGGTCTTGATCTGCTCACGCCACGGCTGCGTGGCGAGGTACTCGGAGACGGTGAGCTGCGCGTAGTTCGAGGGGCATAGCACCGCGGCCTCGGCGGCCAGCACGAGCTTCTCACGCACGCCGTGGGGGGCGACCGCCCAGCCCACGCGCAGGCCGGACGCGATCGTCTTGGAGAACGACCCCAGGTAGATGACGCCCTCGGCGTCGTCGGCGCGGATGGCGCGAGGCGGCTCACCCTCGAAGCCGAGGAGGCCGTAGGGATCGTCCTCGAGCAGCAGCACACCGGCCGCCTGGGCGATGCGCAGGATCTCCGCCCGACGGCCTGCCCCCTGCGTCACACCGGCGGGGTTGTGGAAGCTCGGGATCGTGTAGATCAGCTTGACGCGCCGACCCTCGGCCCTGCAGCGATCCAACGCATCCGAAAGTGCCTGCGGCACAAGGCCTTCATCGTCCATCGCCACGTGCACGACATCGCACTCGTAGGCACGGAAGACGCCCAGGGCGCCGACGTAGGAGGGTGCCTCGACGAGCACGACGTCGCCGGGATCGCAGAAGATCCGGGTGACGAGGTCGAGGGCCATCTGCGACCCGGTCGTCACCACGATGTCATCCGGATGGGCGGTGATGCCCACCTCGCCGATCACGTCGAGGATCTGCTCGCGCAGTCCCTGGTCGCCCTGGCCTGAGCCGTACTGCAGCGCTACGGACCCACGCTCCACCAGCAGGCGCTGGGCCGTCTGGGTGAGCATGTCGATCGGCAGGGCCTGGACGTACGGCATCCCACCGGCCAGCGACACCACCTCCGGGCGGGAGGCGACGGCGAACAGGGCGCGGATCTCGGAGGCCCGCATCGCGTTGGCGCGAGCGGCATACGCATCCACCCAAGGGTCGAGTCGGGATCCTGCCGTCGTCATACCGCTCACCTCCTCAGCCTTCGCCCAGCCCCTTGCGGGCCTTTGCTTCGCTGCATGACCCACTTAGAGTAGGGGCATCGGAGGGGAGGACCGCATGCGGCGTGTTCTTGTGCTGCTCGGTCTGGTGGCGGTAGGAGTCATCCTGGGGTTCGCCGTACGACTGCTCTGGCCGCATCGGCCACGCTGATCAGGGGCGAACGGTGTACGTGCGGGTGGTCGCGTAGGCAAGGTAGTCACCCTTCGCCGGCGCACTCACCGAAACACGAACGCGGTAGGGCGTGCTTCCCGTCACCGTGACCATGACCGTCGAGCCATCGCGGGTCACCACGCAGCCACTGAAGCCGCCAGCGGGCGCGATGCGCGTCACCTGATGGCATGTCACGCGCACCTTTGCGACCTGATCGGCGTTCGTCTCGACGGCGTGATCGATGAGCACGACGCTGCGGTTCGGCGTGATCGATGCGGGCAGGCCGAGAGGCTTGAGTGGCTCCTGCTCCAGCCCAGTCGTGACCACGGTCCGCACGACGGTGATCTGGCCGTCGGGATCCTTGACGTAGCTCACGACGAGATCTCGGCCGATGAAGCCCGGATCCGGCGTGTAGATGACGGTGTTGTCCTTGATCTCCGCGGTGCCATGCCGAGGCTCGTCGACCTCCGTGACGGTCGCGTCAGGATCCGAGCCGGA
>CAIZPS010000038.1 GCA_903934925.1 uncultured bacterium
CAGACGTAGGCGAGAAGTCGGTCATACCTGTCGAAGCGACCCTGCGACTCGTCCAGTTCAAGGATCACCGGCTGGCCCGTGAGCTGCCGATCCGCGAAGGCTGAGGCCTCAGGCCCGAAGCACTCCACCTCGGTGTTCGGCTTGACCGTCTCAGGGGTGTCGATGCCGATCAGTCGCACCGACACCTGCTCTCCCCCGATCGTCACCTTGACGGTGTCGCCGTCGACGATGCGATCGACGACGAGATCAGGGATGACGGCCCCCTGGGGCGAGCGAGCACCAGGAAGCACCGGCGACTCAGCCGCCTCAGTCGACGGGGTCGCCTGCGAGGCGTCACCCGAGCCCGAGCAGCCTGCACCGAGAGCGGCGACCACAGCGATGAGAACCACCTGTCCGCGCATGGGCCGACGGTAGCGCCGAGCGTGGGGACCGTGCGGGCGGAGGAGCCACTGACCTGCAACAGGCGGGTGCGCAGTGCCACACTCGTCACATGGTCAAGAAGGACACGCCCCAGAGGCGCGCGGACGACGTGCCCGCGACGCGCATGCCGAAGGACCTGTACGAGAAGGAGCTGTACCGCCTGCAGGCCGAGCTGGTGGAGCTGCAGGAGTGGGTGCGTGCCGAAGGGGCCCGGCTCGTCATCCTCTTCGAGGGGCGCGACGCCGCCGGCAAGGGATCGACCATCAAGCGCGTGACGCAGTACCTCAACCCTCGCGTCGCCGGCATCGTTGCGCTGCCCACTCCATCCGAGCGACAGCGGACCGAGTGGTACTTCCAGCGCTACGTGGCGCACCTGCCCGCTGCAGGAGAGATCCGCCTGTTCGACAGGTCCTGGTACAACCGCGCAGGTGTCGAGCGCGTGATGGACTTCTGCACCCCGGAGGAGCACCGACGCTTCCTTCACCAGGCGCCCATCTTCGAAAGGCTCCTCATCGAGGACGGCATCCTGCTGCGCAAGTACTGGTTCAGCGTCAGTGACGCAGAGCAGGAGAGGCGGTTCCAGTCCCGACTGGAGGATCCGATGCGCCGGTGGAAGCTGTCGCCCATGGACCTGGAGTCCATCACGCGCTGGGAGGAGTACTCGCGGGCGAAGGATGAGATGCTCACGCACACCGACATTCCCGAGTCTCCGTGGTACGTCGTGGAGGCAGATGACAAGCGGGCGGCACGCATCAACATGATCCACCACCTGCTGTCGACGATTCCGTACTTCGCGGCTGCACGACCGCCGCTGTCCCTGCCTCGCCGACCCAAGTCCACGGGGTACGAACGCCCGCCCCGCGACCTCAACCAGTACGTCCCCGACCACGCGGCGACAGTGGTCGCCGAATACACCGCGAGGCGGGAGGCGAAGGCCAGCAGGTCGCCGAAGGCCGCTCGCGAATCCGGCGCCTGAGCACCCGAACACCGTGATGCCGTGAGCAACCACATCGGAGTGATGCGCCTCGTGCGCTACGACCGACGTGACCTGCGCGGCGACCTTCTCGGCGCGGTGACGGTCACCGCCTACCTGATTCCGCAGGTCATGGCCTACGCCGCTCTCGCCGGCGTTCCACCCCAGACCGGACTTCTCGTCGTGGTCGTGACGATGACGATCTACGCGCTCATCGGATCCTCGCGCCTGCTGTCCGTCGGACCCGAGTCGACGACAGCCCTGATGACGGCTGCCGTCCTGGCGCCCCTGGCGATGGGGGACTCCACCCGCTACATGGCGCTCGCGGGGACGATGGCCCTGCTCGTCGGCCTCTACTCCCTGCTTGCCGGGGTACTGCGGATCGGATTCATCGGCGAGCTGCTGTCCAAGCCCGTGCTCATCGGCTACCTCGCCGGCGTCGCGGTCATCATGATCATCAGCCAGATCGGCAAGGTGACCGGTGTCGAGGTCGCCGGTGACACCGTCATCGAGGACGCCACCTCGTTCGCCACGAACCTATGGTCGGATGGCGCGCACATTCCCACCCTCGTCATCGGTGCGTCCGTGACCCTCCTGCTGCTCCTGCTCACTCCTCGATTTCCACGCCTGCCCATTCCGCTGTTCGTCATGCTCGCGGCCACGGCTGCCGTCGCCCTGCTCGGGTTGGAGGAGGAGGGGGTGCAGACCGTCGGCGCAGTGAGCCGCGACGGTCTCAGCATTGGCCTGCCGTCACTGGCCGGTGCGGACATCGGCCTGCTGCTTCTGCCCGCGCTCGGCATCTTCATCGTGGGCTACACCGACAACATCGTCACAGCGCGTGCGTTCGCCTCACGCCGGGGACATCGGATTCACAACAACCAGGAGTTCCTGGGGCTTGGCGCCGCGAACGTGGGTGCCTCACTGGTGGGTGGCTTTCCCGTCAGCTCGAGCGCCAGTCGCACCGTGATCGCCGAGGCGAGCGGAGCACGCACCCAGTTGTACTCGCTCGTTGCCGCCGGACTCGTCATCGTGTCGGTTCTGCTCTTCTCCGGGATAGTGGAGGCCTTCCCGATCGCCGCACTCGGGGGAGTGGTGGTCTACGCCGCCATTCGACTGATCGACATCGACGAGTTCCGGCGCCTCTGGCACTTCCGCAAGCGCGAGTTCCTGATCGCCGCCAGCGCAACCGTCGGCGTTCTCGTGTTCGACATCCTCTATGGCGTGCTGGCTGCAATCGCACTGTCGATCGTGGAACTCCTCACCCGCGTGGCACGCCCGCACTCCGCCGTGCTCGGCCGCGCCGACGAGGTGGCCGGATGGCACGACATCGACGATTACCCGACGGCGACGCAGATCCCGGGCCTGGTCGTGTTCCGGTACGACTCACCGCTGTTCTTCGCCAACGCGGAGGACTTCGCCCGCCGTTGCCGGGCCGCCATCGACGACGCGGTTCCTCCTCCTCGCTGGTTCCTGCTCAACATGGAGGGCAACACCGAAGTCGACATCACCGGGCTCGACGCCCTCGAGGACGTGCGCCGCTACTGCGCGGATCGCGGAGTCGTCATGGCCCTCGACCACGTCAAGAGCGAGGTGTGGCACCAACTCGAGCGACATGGAGTGGGCGAGCGCATCGGCCGCGCTCATCTGTTCCCCACGCATCCGACCGCGGTGGCCGCCTACGAGGAGTGGGCGCGCGGGACGGAGCCGTGATCACGCAAGAGGCGGTGCACTGCCTCCCAGGCGAGCGGGGATCCACCAGGCACCATCAGGACGATCGGGATAGCGGGCGATGGTCTCATCGAGCAGGGCGGACATCCGTGAGCGCAGCTCCACCGTCATCTCGTCCGGGTCGGAGCCGCGCGGCAGCGGCAGCGGCTCCCCCACCGTGATCGCGATCGTCCGGCCCCGCGTGAAGTCACGGCGGTCGTAGGACAGGATCCGGTGGCCGCCGAAGACGATCATCGGGATGAGCGGAACATTGGCAGTGCGCGCCATGCGCACAGCACCATTCTTGATGTCCTTGATCTCCAGCGACCGACTCATCGTGGCCTCCGGGAAGACTCCGACGAGCTCACCGGCACGCAGCGCCGTCACCGCATCGCGGAAGGCAGCCGAACCGGCCGAGCGATCAACCGGGATGTGCTTCATGCCGCGCATCAGTGGTCCGGCTACTGGGTGGCGGAAGATGCCGTCCTTCGCCATGAAGCGGACCAGTCGGTGCCCACGACGATCCGCCGGGATTCCCGCAAGCGCGAAGTCGAGGTAGCTGGTGTGGTTGATGGCGAGGACGGCGCCACCCTCGCGCGGGATGTTCTCCAGGCCGACGATGTCGAACTTCAGGCCCAGAGCCGCAAAGAGGCCCTTGGCCGTGTAGATGATCGGCCGGTAGACGGGTTCGCTCACGAGCCGGCTCAGCCCAGGGGGTCGATGTCAGGGCGTCGCGTCGGCGAGTTCGCCTCGAGCAGGGCGTACACCTCGACGGCGCGATAGCGACGGTGGCCGCCCAGCGTGCGGATGCTCGTCAGCTTGCCGGACTTGGCCCAGCGGGTGACCGTCTTGGGGTCCACACGGAACAGGGCCGCGACCTCGGCCGGCGTGAGCAGTTGCTCAGGCTCGGAGTGCTGCCCAGTCATGAGTCCTCCCGGTGGGCGAGGCACGAGTGCCGCGATCCCCTGATCGGCTGCCCAACTGTGTCAGGGGAACCGCCGGGCGGCAACCTACTAGAGGGGATCCGGGCCCGATTCCACTGACCAGCCCGGTGGCTGGCCCCCGAGGTGACCAGCCCGGTGGCTGGCCCCCGAAGCACCCGGCTCCTGGAGTGATCGCCCTGAGAGTGTCATTCCGATGCTTCCTCGCCATGACCCTACGCTCGGGCCCACGACCCGTCGAGACGCACGCGAGGCGAAGGAGCACCCCATGAGCAGTATCGCGAAGGCTCCCTGGCAGGTGGGATTCGCCGCCTGCACCACCATCGTCGTGGGGGTGGCCTACGCCGTCGGTGCCCTGCGCCACATCGCCTACGCAGGAGACCGCGGCGCCATCGACGAACGCCTCGACGAGTACCAGGCCGTGGCCACCCTGGGGTCCTCGAGCGCCGCGGAGATCTATGAGTGGATGGCGCTGGCCGCCAGCGTGTTCGCGGTGGTCGCAGCGGTCTTCGTCCTCCTCGGCATCCTGCTGTGGCAGGGGGCCCTGCGGCCGGGAGTGCGGCTGACGCTCACGATCACGGCGCTGATCGCCTTCGCGGGAACCTTCTTTCCCCTCGTCGAGGGCTTCGGCGAGCCCAGCGCAGTGGCGGAGGAGTTGCTCGTCTTCCTCTTGATCGTGCATGCCTTCGCGCTCGTGGGCGCCCTGCTGCTGTGGTCGCCCTCCGTCAAGGGCTGGATCAACGAGCCGGTCGACTAGGCGGGTCGGGCGGCGGCCGTCAGTCACTCCGGACGGGCAGAACCACTGCCCTAGGGTGACGCCATGCTGACCGATCCCTGGGCGGACTTCGACGAGCACGAGCGCGTCGTCGTCGCCCGCGACCCCGAGTCCGGGGTGGCCATGGTCATCGCCCTCCACTCCACCGTGCTGGGGCCGGCCCTAGGGGGCACGCGGATGAACGCGTACGCGGACCAAGACGTGCCCCGGGCGGCCGCCTACTCCGACGCCCTGCGCCTGGCCAGGGCCATGACGCTCAAGAACTCCCTTGCGGGCCTGGACCACGGTGGCGGCAAGGCGGTCATCGTGACCGACCCCGCTCAGGGCACCCCCGATCTCCTGCGCGCCTATGGCCGCCTGGTCTCGACTCTCGACGGCGCCTACGTGACGGCGGGTGACGTCGGCGTCAGCGTCGAGGACCTCGACGTCATCAGCGAGACCTGCCGGTGGACCACCGGCCGCTCCCCCGAGAAGGGCGGGCTCGGCGACTCCGCGATCCTCACCGCCGTCGGCGTACTGGCCGGAATGCGGGCCACCGTCGAGGTGGCCATGGGCGCGGGCTCCTTCGACGGACTCACCGTCGGCATCGTCGGCCTGGGCAAGGTCGGCGGCCGTCTCGCCCAGCACCTCACGCAGGCGGGCGCAGTCGTCGTCGGCTACGACCCGAGCCCGCAGGCGCGAGAGCACACCCTGGACACCTGCCCGGGAGCGCTACTCCTCGGCTCCCTGGACGAGATCCTGGCGGCCGAGCTCGACGTCCTGTCACCCAATGCTCTGGGTGGCCTGATCACCGCGGACCTCGCCGCGACGACGTCCGCACGAGTGATCTGCGGAGCGGCGAACAACCAACTCGCCTCCCCCGACGTGGCCGATCTCCTGCCTGGCCGCGGCATCACCTACGCGCCCGATTTCATGGTCAACTGCGGCGGCGTCATCCAGATCTCCCAGGAGTACACCCAGGGCACCTTCGAGCAGGCTCGGGTGCAGGCGGAGGCGGTCTACGACACCACCCGGCGGGTCCTCGAGCGGGCCCGCAGCCAGGGGGTGACTCCCGTGGCAGCCGCCGAGGCGGAGGCGCTCGATCGCATCCGGGCACGAGGGGCAGAGCCGGGCGCGGTAGTCTAGGCTCTCGTAACCGTGGGTCCCGTCGACGCGGGCCACGACCACTGTCCGCGCGCGGGCGATGACCACTGTCCGCGATGAACCGGGGCATGAACCCCGGATGAGGGGGTCGAGCCATGGGGCGCGGCCGTGCGAAGGCCAAGCAGACGAAGGTTGCCCGTGCGTTGAAGTACGGGGGGCCCCAGACTGACTTGGACCGACTCCAGGCAGAGCTGGGC
>CAIZPS010000039.1 GCA_903934925.1 uncultured bacterium
CTCGTGAACGCCGGGACCATTGATGTGATCAACGCTCATCTGGTCACACTGGACGACGACTGGACAGAGGTGCCCCGAGGCCACATGTGCGTTCGCGATGGGCGCATCACATCCCTGGGGCCGATGACCCATCATGTGGCGACCGGAGTGGACACACTGGACGCACAGGGATCCTTCGTCTTCCCGGGCCTTATCAACACCCACACCCACTCATTCCAAGCGCTCACACGTGGGATTGGCGAGGGCCTGGGGGTGTGGGAGTGGTTCTCCCAGGCCATCGATCGGGTTGTAGGACAGTTGACTGCGGATGACGCCCGGCTGGCTGGTGCCGTGACTGCACTGGAGGCAGTCATGTGCGGGACGACGACGGTCGTTGACTACAACTACCCGCACCCGCAGGTCGGGATGGCTGAGGCGACGATCGAGGGCCTGCGGTCAGTGGGTGTGCGGACCGTGATGGCACGCGGGATTCTCGATACCGGGGAGGTTCACCGCGACATCATCCATACGACAAGTAGCGAAATCCAGGCCTGTGCGGATCTCGCGAGAACGATGAATCACGCCGAGGACGACTGCGTGCGTATCTGGTTTGCGCCCTACACGATCTTCAGCACGAGTCCGGAGGCCCTGCTCGCAGCCAAAGGCCTTGCCTCCGAGCACGGAACCGGTCTCACCATCCATGCGACGACTCCATCGACTCTGGAGGCCGCACGCGAGCTCTTCGGAAGTTCGGATATCGCCTTCGAGGAGTCGATTGGGATTCTCGGCCCAGACACCTTGCTCGTCCACTGCACGCACCCCGATCCAGCAGACCTCGATGCGATAGTGCGCCATGGCGCCTCCGTCTCCCACAACCCCATCAGCAACGCCTACCTCGGTGAAGGAGTCGCTCCGATCGTGGAGATGAGGAGGAGAGGAATCAACGTCTGCCTCGGATCGGATGGTCCGGCCAGCAACAACAACCAGGACATGCTCCAGGTGATGAAGATGACCGGGCTCCTGCACAAGCTCGAGCATCGAGATCCGTCGATCCTCATGGCGCGGGACGTCGTCCGGATGGCCACGCGAGGCGGTGCTACAGCACTCGGATGGGACGACGGCATCGGCTCCCTTGAGGTCGGAAAGCTGGCTGACTTCTTCGTCCTCAATCCGTGGTTGCCGAATAGCGTCTCCTTCGCTGATCCCTACGTGACCCTGGTCTTCAGCGCCACGCAGGAGAACATCACCTCTGTTGCAGTGAACGGGGTTCTCGTTCAGGAGAAGCGAACTCCCCTGCGGCTGGACATGCAGCGCACACTCGTGTCTGCCCAGGATGCAAGCATCGCCCTGCTGGCTCGCTCGGGACTAGGAGCCGACCAGGTCGGAGACCAGTAGTTCCAGAGCGGGCACGTCCTGGACGTCGTTGAATTCGAAGATCACCCTGGAGATTCCGCACCCAGCCAGCCGTTCGAGCTGCTCGCGCACCTCCGTGAC
Organism: uncultured bacterium; assembly: GCA_903934925.1. Classification (GTDB taxonomy): domain Bacteria; phylum Actinomycetota; class Actinomycetes; order S36-B12; family S36-B12; genus UBA10649. The sequence goes on from CAIZPS010000039.1 coordinate 1,474, forward strand.
GGTGCCGCCCACGAAGCCTGAGGCTCGCCACTCCTGGAGACTGCTCGGAAGACCAGCGAACACCTCACGGTGACGCGCGATGCGCTCCTCCACGTCAGCCTCGCTTCGACCGACAATCAGGGGGGTCATCAGTGAACGATTCAGAGTGGCCGGATCCCGACCGACTGACCTGCACGTGGCATCCATCACTTCTTGGGCCTCGACCACTTCATCAACGCTCTTGTAGAAGCAGTTCCACTCTCGCGCGTAGCGCGCCGCAAGTGCCAGCATCCGGGGTCCCCATCCACCCAAGATGATGGGCGGCTCCGGAGAAAGGGGCCTGGGGAGAATAGTCGCGTTCTCCAACCGGTAGAACTCCCCCTGCCAGTTGACTTGAGTGCCCTCCCACAGACGGGTGACGACCTCCAGGCTCTCCTCGAGCATCGCCATCCGGACTCCCGCGGGTGGGAAGGGGCGCCCGAACCGGATGTGCTCGTCTTCGTGCCACCCGGCACCCATTCCGAGGTCCAACCGGCCGCCACTGAGCACATCGATTGACATGGCCTGATGCGCGAGATCGACCGGATGCCTGAAGGTCACGGGGCTGACCAGTGGGCCAAGCCGGATTCGGCTGGTTCGTGCCGCCAGCACCGCGACTTCCATCCAAGCTGGCAGTACATCCCTGCGATCGTCAATGTTGACCGGTCCGTAGTGATCCGACACGTACACGCCGTCAAGGCCCAGGGATTCCGCCGATCCAGCAACCCGAAGGAGGTCAGCCCAAGTCAGCCCCTCCTGGCTCTCCATCAGCAGCCCGAAGCGCATCTACAGCCCCGTGTATCCGCCATCGATCAGGAGCGTCTGACCGGTGATGTAGTCGGATTCGTCACCGGCGAGGAAAGCGATCGACCTGCCGATTTGGTCTGGGCTCGCGTAGCTTCCGATAGGAATGGCGGACAAGGTCTTGTCCCCGCCTTCCTCAAGTTCGTCTCTCGAGTGATCCTTGAGGAACTCCTCAACATAGAGGTCGGTAGCGACCACCCCCGGCGCTACGCAGTTCACTCGAATCCCACGCGGCGCCAGTTCGATGGCCATGGTCATGGAGAGCCCGACGACAGCCGCCTTGGAAGCCCCGTACACGGCATGGGCGGGCATGCCGATCCGGTGGCCCACCATGGAGGCCACGTTGACGATCACGCCTCGACCGCTCGCTTCAAGGCCGGGCAGGGCCGCCTTGCACATGCGAAAGACCGACTCGAAGTTCACGCGCATCAGATCATTGAACTGTGCGTCTGTAGTGTCAGCGAAGCTGTCGGCCAGTCGAAGAATTCCGGCATTGTTGATGAGGGAATCCAGCCTGCCGAACGAACTCAATGCAGCCTCGCATGCCCGTTCAGCGCCCGCGGCAGTGCTGACATCCGCGATGACGGAGGACGCCTGGCCTCCTTGGCCACGGATGGCCCTCACAACCTCATCGCTCGACTCCGAAGTGTCGACGACCACCACCTTGGCCCCTTTGGAGGCAAGCACAATCGCTGAAGCACGCCCAATTCCTCGTGCTGCGCCTGTGACAAGGCAGACGCGCTCCCC
>CAIZPS010000040.1 GCA_903934925.1 uncultured bacterium
GCACCGCCGCTGCCGCCTTCAGAATCGCCGTGCAGCTGGTCGACGAGGGCGTCATTTCCATGGACGAGGCCCTCATGCGGGTCTCCGGCCACCAACTGGGCCAGTTGATGTTCCCCAGGTTCGCGGCGAACTCCTCGCAGGCCCGCATCGCCAAGGGCATGAACGCATCCCCGGGGGCCGCGGTCGGCCGGGTCGTCTTCGACTCTCCGACGGCCGTGCAGTGGGTGCGTGGCGGAGAGTCCGTCATCCTCGTTCGGCGCGAGACGAACCCGGACGACCTCGAGGGCATGATCGCCGCAGCGGGCATTCTCACCAGTCGCGGGGGCAAGACGTCGCACGCCGCCGTTGTGGCACGAGGCATGGGGAAGACGGCCGTGTGCGGCGCTGAGTCGCTCGACGTCGATACGCGTGCGCGCACGCTGACCACGTCCGATGGCACCGTGGTGCGCGAGGGTGACGTCCTGTCCATCGACGGCAGTACGGGTGACGTCTTCCTGGGTGAGGTGCCCGTGGTTCCCAGCGCAGTCGTCACATACTTCGAGCGCGGTCTGGCGGCGGCGATTGCCGAAGCCGACCACGACACGTCAGAACTGATCCGTGCCGTGGATCGCCTCATGCGCCACGCTGACGCCTCGAGGCGCCTGCGTGTCCGTGCCAATGCGGACACTCCGGAAGATGCGGCTCGGGCCCGCAGCATGGGTGCTCAGGGCATCGGCCTCCTGCGCACCGAGCACATGTTCCTCGGAGAACGCAAGGTTCATGTCGAGCGGCTGATCCTCGCGGACTCCGATGACGAGCGCAGGGAGGCCCTCGATGCGCTCCTGCCCCTCCAGCGCAAGGACTTCATCCGGATCCTGGAGGTCATGGACGGACTTCCCGTCACCATCCGCCTGATCGATCCTCCCCTGCACGAGTTCCTGCCTGATCTGACCGAGCTCGCGGTGCGTGTCGCCGTGGCCGAAGCGCGCGGAGAGGAGCACGAGGCTGACCTGCGGCTGCTGCAGGCGGTCAACCGCCTGCACGAGCAGAACCCGATGCTGGGCCTGCGTGGAGTGCGGCTGGGGCTCGTCCTTCCCGGGCTCTTCGCCCTGCAGGTGCGGGCGATCGCCGAGGCGGCCTGCTTTCGCCAGCATCTCGGCGGGGATCCGCGCGCGGAGATCATGATCCCGCTCGTCGGCTCGATCCAGGAGCTCGAGCTGGTCATCGACGAGGCGGCCGGGGTGCTGAAGGAGGTGGCGGACGCACATGGCTGCACCCTGAAGTTCCCGATCGGCACCATGATCGAGCTTCCGCGCGCAGCGCTCACGGCAGATCAGATCGCCGAGGCGGCGGAGTTCTTCTCCTTCGGCACCAACGACCTCACCCAGACGACATGGGGCTTCAGTCGGGACGACGTGGAGGCTGCATTCTTCTCGACCTACCTTGAGAAAGGCGTTTTCGGAGTGTCTCCCTTCGAGTCGATCGACCGTGAGGGCGTGGGCGAGCTGGTGCGCATAGCCGTGAAGAAGGGCCGCTCCCGGCGCCATAACCTCCACTGCGGCGTCTGCGGTGAGCACGGCGGCGACCCGGAATCGATCCACTTCTTCGACGAGATCGGCCTCGACTACGTCTCCTGCTCTCCCTTCCGGGTGCCTGTGGCGCGACTGGAGGCGGGTCGAGCGACCGTCTCCCGTCATGTCACGCGCAGTGACACCCGGTAGTAGCAGCACCCGCCGGTTCTGCCGTCCCATGCTTCGACCGGACGAGGTGTCGTAGCCGCTCTTTGGATCGTCCGCGTGTGACCATGAGCGGGTGAGTGCGGCGCCGGCTTCGTCTGATGCCCGCGGAGCATCACAGCGGCTTGTCGATGGGGCTCGCAACGCGGTGGGCGCCAAGCCCGGGTCACGCACGTCATCGGTCCTGGTGACGGTTGTCGTCACGGCAATCCTCGGACTCGCGCTGCTCGTGCCCGCAGGTGCGGCCATGCAGGTCGTGCTCACCGCCCAACTGGACGACCGTTCTCCCACTCAAGCCATTGTCGTGCTCGATCCCGCCCAGTACTGGGGGAACTCGCGGCCGGTGATGAAGGCGCGCCTGCAGCACGCGGCCGCCCTCTATCGGGAGGGAGTGGCGCCCGTCGTCATCGTCACGGGACCTCAGCGCCGATCCGAGGACGAACGGCGGGTGCTCCGCGACGGAGGCGTCCCGGACCGCGACATCGTGACCTTCGACACCGGGGCGGACACCGTGGGTGCCTTGCGGGTGATCGCAGGAGTCATGCGCGACCTGGGATGGTCGAGTGCCACTGTCGTGACCGACCCCCCTCACGCAGCCCGGGCGAGCGCGACGGCCACGGCTCTCGGCATCGACGCGCACATGTCTCCGGTGGGTGAGGGGCCTGCCGCCGCGCTGACCTCGGAGTACGTCGGACGTGAGGTGGCCGCTCTGCTCCGGCACCACCTGCTGACCCGGTGGTCGCTGCAGTCGGTCGTCGAGCCCCCTGCCTAGCATGGCGGCATGATCCGCACCGTCGTCTGGGGAGCAACCCTCCTCGTGCCGCTGCTGGTGGTGACGGGGTGCGGGCGTGAGCAGCCCGCGTCGGCCCTCGTCGGCACCGAGGAGGTGGCGGAGGGCGAACGCGGCGAGCCGATCTCCTTCACGGGGACGACCATGGGTGGCGAGCCCTTCGACCTCTCCGACCTGCGCGGTCGAGTCGTGGTGATCAACTCCTGGGCCTCGTGGTGCGCTCCGTGCCGATCGGAGATGCCGGCTTTCGTCGACCTTCACACGTCGGTGGACTCGCAGGAAGTCGCGGTGATCGGACTCAACGTGTCGGACCAGCCTGCTGCCGCTGAGGAGTTCGTCGACGAGCTGGACATGTCGTTCCCCACGATCGTCGACCTGGAGGGGTCGATCCTCGCGACGATTCCGGGAGTGCCCCCGAAGTCTCTGCCGAGCACGGTCATCCTCGACCGTGATGGCCGCATCGCCTCGCGGATCATCGGTCCGACGGATCCCATCGGGCTTGCGCGTGAACTGGGCCGCGTGCTGGGTACCGAGGTTGATTCGTGAGCCCGACTCCTGACGGCTACTCCGAGCATGACGCCAGCCGACTCGTCCAGGAGCCGGTGAAGGAGTCGGTCCGCTCGGCCTTCGCGCGCGATCGGGCGCGGGTGCTCCACTCGGCTGCCCTCAGGCGCCTCGCAGCCAAGACCCAGGTGATGGTCGCCGGGGTCTCCGACTTTCCCAGGACCCGACTGACGCACACCCTCGAGGTCGCGCAGATCGGTCGTGAGCTCGGTGCCGCCCTCGGGTGCGACGCGGATCTCGTGGAGGTCGCCGGCCTCGCTCACGATCTCGGTCATCCGCCCTACGGACACAACGGCGAGTCGGAGCTCGACCGAATCGCCGATCGCATCGGGGGATTCGAGGGCAACGCGCAGTCGCTTCGGGTGCTCAGCAGGCTCGAGGCGAAGATCGTGGATCCCGAGTCGGGTCAGAGCGTCGGGCTGAACCTGAGTCGTGCCTCTTTGGATGCGGCGTGCAAGTACCCCTGGACCCGGCGGCCGGGTCAGCCCAAGTTCGGCGCGTACGAGGATGACGTTCCCGTGTTCGACTGGCTGCGCGAGGGAGCGCCAGCCGATCGCACCTGCATCGAGGAGCAGGTGATGAACTGGGCCGACGATGTCGCGTACTCCGTGCACGACTTCGAGGACGCCGTTCACTCGGGTATCGCCTCGCTCAGCGTCTTCGAGTCCGCCGACGAGCGCCGCGCGCTGGTGGAGACCGCTCATCGTCGATTCCCGGATGAGGGCGACCCGGGGGAGCTGGAGGCGGCCCTGGATCGCCTGGTTGCCCTGGACTACTGGCCGCGGCGCTTCGATGGATCGATGCGCGATCTCGTCGGGCTCAAGCACTTCACCAGCTGGCTCATCTCCCGGTTCTCCAACGCCGCCCAGGTGGCGACGCAGGTCGCCTTCGGCCCAGGCCCGCTGACCCGCTATTCGGCCGATCTCGTCGTGCCGGAGGAGGTGCGTGCCGAGGTGTCCGTCATGAAGGCCGTGGCCGTGCAGTACGTCATGAATCGGCCGGGGGCGGACGAGGAGTACGCCCGGCAGAGGGGGGTCATCGCCGAGCTGGTGAATGCGCTGGTCCTGGACGGCGGCCGGGCGCTCGAGCCCTGGCTCCGCCCGACGTTCGAGGAGGCCCGTGACGACGCTGAGCGACTGCGCGTCGTGATCGACCAGGTGGCGAGTCTCACGGACGTCAGCATCATGGAGTGGCATCGCCGGCTGGTCCGCTGAGCGCATCGGCCGCCCTGCTCGGCCCGCACCGACCGTAGGGTGGGGGCATGGCCGGGCGGATTCGGGACGACGACGTCGCGCTCGTGCGCGAGCGCGCCCGGATCGATGACGTCGTCCGCGAGTACGTCACCCTGAAGGCCGCCGGCGGCGGCTCCCTCAAGGGACTGTGCCCCTTCCACGATGAGCGATCACCCAGTTTCCACGTCACGCCCAGCAAGGGCATGTGGTACTGCTTCGGGTGCGGCGAAGGCGGGGACGTCTTCGGCTTCGTGCAGAAGATCGATCACCTGACCTTCGCCGAGGTGGTCGAGAAGCTCGCGGTGCGCACGGGCGTAGAGCTGCGCTACGTGGAGGCGGGCGCTGCGGTCAACCGCCAGCAGGGGCAGCGCACGCGCCTGGTTGAGGCGCATCGCGCCGCGGCGGAGTTCTACGCCAAGCAGTTGGCCGGTCCGGATGCCCAGATCGGGCGTGCCTTCCTCGCCGAGCGCGGTTTCGATGCCGATGCGGCGGCTCACTTCGGAGTGGGTTTCGCCCCCAAGGGCTGGGATGCCCTCACCAACCACCTGCGTCAGAAGGGCTTCACCGACGCGGAACTGCTTGCCGGCGGACTCGTCAGCCAGGGCAACCGTGGCCCGTACGATCGATTCCGTGGTCGGCTCGTCTGGCCGATCCGCGACCTCGGCGGGGAGGTGATCGGCTTCGGTGCCCGCCGGCTCTTCGACGACGACGACGGCCCCAAGTACCTCAATACGCCCGAGTCGCCGATCTACAAGAAGAGTCAGGTGCTCTACGGCATCGATCTCGCCCGGCGCGAGATATCCAAGAGTCAGCAGGCCGTGATCGTCGAGGGCTACACCGACGTCATGGCCTGTCACCTCGCCGGAGTCACGACGGCGGTGGCCACGTGCGGCACGTCCTTCGGCTCCGACCACATCAAGGTCCTGCGTCGGCTCCTCATGGACGACGATCAGATGAAGGGCAGTGTCGTCTTCACCTTCGATGGCGACGCGGCAGGGCAGAAGGCAGCGCTGCGGGCCTTCGCCGAGGACCAGAAGTTCGTGTCGCAGACCTTCGTCGCCGTGGAGTCGTCGGGCATGGATCCCTGTGATCTGAGGATCAAGCAGGGTGATGCGGCCGTGCGCTCACTCGTGGACCGACGCGTGCCGCTCTTCGAGTTCGCCATCCGTTCCACTCTCGCGGCCTATGACCTCGAGACGGCTGAGGGACGAGTGGGGGCGCTCCGCGACGCCGCCCCGATCGTCGCGGGCATCCGCGATGCGGCCCTGCGGCCGGAGTACTCCCGCCGCCTCGCCGGGTGGCTGGGCATGGACGTCAATGAGGTGGGTCGTGCGGTGCAGGAGGCCCAGCGATCGGGGCGCAAGCCCGTCGCGAACCGATCCTCGGACGGCGAAGCCGCGACAGGTCAGGCGAATGCGGCATCGATCCCGATGATGCCCCGCGGCGACGCGGGCAGGCAGCGCGATCCGGCCCTCCTCGTCGAGCGGGAGACCCTCAAATGCGCGCTCCAGCAGCCGGAGCACATTGCCGACTGGTACGAGTCCGTGGAGGTCACGGCGTTCACGCACCCCGCTGCGCGTAGCGTTCATGAGGCCATCAGTGGAGCTGGCCTGCCGAGCACCGACCTCTCTGGGCTCGCGTGGATCGATGCGGTTCTCGACGCGGCTGCCGACGACGACGTCCGGCGACTCGTGCGCGAGCTCGCAGTCGAGCCGCTGCCTGCTGACGAAGGACGCGATGCCTCCTACGCGATCGGCATGGTGTCGCGCCTGTTGGAACTCGACGCCTCGCGTCGCATCGACGACCTTCGGGGCAGACTGCAGCGGATCGACGGCACTGCGGAGCCCGCCGCCTACCAGCAGGCTTTCGCTGACCTCCTCGCCCTCGAGGACGTCCGCAGATCCCTGCGCCAGACGGCGATGGGCGGGGCCGACTGATGCGCCTGCGTCCCAAGCGGAGCCTGCGCGCGCCGATCGACCTTCGGGAGCGACTCGGCATCCCTGCGCGGGAACGGGTGCTGGCGTGGGGATCCGGTCCCAAGACGACGCGCGAGGCTCGGGGTGAGCCCGACTACGTCGCCGCGACCGACCTCGCCCTCTACGTCGAGGGCACGGGCGCGTCCTACCCCTGGGACTCCATCGGCCGGGCATCGTGGTCCGAGCCGGTCCTGGAGATCCAGTTGCTCGATCCAAGCGGCGGCCCCGGGCCGACTCTGAGGCTGCGGATCACCGAGTCCGGCGACCTGCCGGCAGCCGTGCACGATCGCGTCACGGCGAGCGTGATCGTCAGCGAGCGGATCGAGGTCGCCGACGGGGTGCGCGCTCGCATGGTGGCGCGACGCGCGCACGATGACGCCCCCGTGAAGTGGAGTGTGGTGTTCGACGTGGGCGTCGATGCCTCTGATCCGAAGCTCCAACTCCAGGCGCGGGCAGCCTTGGATGAGCTGCGTTCGGCTCTAGGCATCTGACTCGGCTGCAGCAGGGTGCCTCGTGCGGATGTCAGGCGCAGGCTTGCTATTCTCTGCGGGCCGGTAGCACGAGCAGTCCCCCATAGCTCAATTGGCAGAGCATTCGACTGTTAATCGAAGGGTTTCTGGTTCGAGTCCAGATGGGGGAGCCACGTCAGGGCACCCGGAGCAGCCGGAGCGCTAGCTCGGGTCGGGTGCGAGGGGTGCACGTCGACGCTCTCCCGTGACGACGAGCACCACACCGCCGACGACGATGGTCAGTCCGATGACGACGTCGCGGGTGAGCGGCTCGGAGATGATGAGCGCGCCAAGGATGACGGCCACGACGGGATTGACGTACGCGTACGTCGCTGTCAGCGAGATGGGTGCGTTGCCCAGGAGCCACACGTAGGACGCGTAGGCGATCAGCGATGCCAGCATGAGGTAGCCCCAGCCGATCCACGAGGCGGTCGTGATGGAGTCGAAGTCCCAGCGCTCACCGATCAGGAAGCCCACAACCGACATGGCCACTCCTGCGACGAGCAGCTCATAGACCGTGGTGGTGAGTGGGTCGTCGGGAAGGTCGAAGGACGTCGACCGCCACGAGAAGTAGGCCCACGAAAGTGAACCCAGCACGATGGCGATCGACCAGATGACGACGTCTCGGTCCGTGCCGGCGACGGGCACCGTCCCGCCGGGAAGCAGCATGAGCAACAGGCCGATCAGGCCCAGGGCCACACCTGCCATGGTGAGCCGAGCCGGACGCTCGCCGGCGCGAATGCGAAAGAGCACGATGATGAGGGGGGTGATCGACACCAGCAGTGCCGCGATGCCGGAGGGAACATAACGCTCGGCCAGGCCCAGAATGCCGATGCCGACGCCCAGGATCATCACGCCCATGACCAACAAGGACCTCAGTTGACTCCGGGTTACGGCGAGGATGCGCGGGCCGCGCACCACCACCAGGAGGGTGGCGAGAACGGCACTGGCCGCGAGGAACCTGCTGCCATTGCCCATCAGGGAGGGCATGGAATCCAGCATGAGGACGATACCGAGGTAGGTGGCACCCCAGAGAAACCACAGAGGGAGTAGTCGCAGCAGGATCTGCGGCATGGGGGCGCGGATCACTCCGCGTGCATCGGCAACGCTCACGACGTCACATCACCACCCGGTGCGCAGGCGGATGTCGATGATGCGTCCGATGCCCGCGCCCTGCGCGGATGTCATTCCGATCTCGCTGTCCTCGTAGGCAATGCATCGTGCGGGATCGACCTCAAGCACGGTCACGGCACGCTCGTAGACATCAGGCGCGGGCTTGCTATGCGTGACGTCGTCGGCGGTGACGATGACGTCGAACAGGTGGGTGATGCCGGCTGCATCGAGCGTGGGAATGATGATCTCGCGGTAGCCGCCGGTCACGACGGCCATGGGCAGGCGCCCGTGGTGCGCCCTGGCGACCTCAATCACGTGCTCAAGCGGCTCGGCCAGGTGGATGACCTCGAGATACCTGGCCATGCCCTCCACGTTCAACTGGTCGGCCAGCTCCTCGCTGGCGTCTGGGATGACGGCCTGAACGAACGGCACCAGGGCGACGTTCGCGTACTCCTCCCACCATGCATCGGTGATGGTGAATCCGTAGCGGGCGAAGATCTCCGTCCAGATGGACCGATGCACGCCCATGGTGTCGACCAGGGTGCCATCACAGTCGAAGAGGAGGGCGGCGGTGCCGGGCTCGGGATGCGGCATGGGGGTCACGGGAGCCGACCCTATGCCAGCGTGGGACTGGCCCGAACTTGTCCCGCGGCTCGGGGCGCCGTAGCGTCCTCGCCGTGACTTCTGTCCCGATCCAGACCCGTGTGTCCGCATCCATCTGGCGTGCACTGGAGGAGCGCTCGAGCACGAGTGGGCAGAGCATCGCCCACATCGTCCAGATGGCGCTGGCGGAGGCGCTCGACGTCGAGCACCAGACGATCTTCCAGGTCTCGACGTCTGGTGCCATCGTGCAGGGCCTGTATCAGGGCTGTGTCACAGTGGCCGACCTTCGCCGCCATGGCGACGTGGGTCTTGGCACCTTCGAGGACCTTGATGGGGAGATGATCCTCATCGACGGCCGTTGCTACCAGGCGAGGTCCGACGGGCAGGTCGTGGAGGCGCCCGACGACGCGCTCACGCCGTTCGCGAGCGTGGTCAACTTCGCGCCTGACAGCGAGGGGGAAGTCGAAGGGGTGACCTCCCTGGATGACCTCGACTCGCGACTGGATGGCCTGCGCACCTCGAAGAACGGGATCGTGTCGTTCCGTATCACCGGGCACTTCCAGGCGATGCACGTTCGTGCTGCTTGCCGGACTCCGTCCGGTGTCGATCTCGTGACGGCCACTTCCGCGCAAAGCCTCTTCGAGTATCACGATGTTCCGGGCACCCTTGTGGGGTTCTGGAGCCCGGAGTACACCCAGGCGATCTCCATTGCGGGCTATCACCTGCACTTCATCAGTGATGACCGAACCAAGGGTGGCCACGTTCTCGACCTGAATGCCGAGCACCTCCATGTTGAGGTGAATGACGTCAATGACGTGCGCTTGGCGATTCCGGAGACGACGGCCTTCCTCGAGGCAGACCTCACGGGTGATCACAGTGAGGCTCTTGATGTCGCCGAGCGACACGTTCGCGGGCAGTAGCATGGATGGACCGCGGGGGCGGTAGCTCAGCTGGTTAGAGCCCCGGACTCATAATCTGGTCGTCGTCGGTTCGAGCCCGACCCGCCCCACCAAGATTCGTGAGGGACACTCAACTGAATCGCATGAAGCACCTCGACCGACGGACTGTTTGACGGCAATCTTGACGGCAATCTTCGCCAGGATTTCCTCCCTTCAGTCCGGCGGTCGCTTCATGCCTGCACTTGGAAAGTCCGGGCGATCTCGGGCCGTTCCGGACCGTTCCGGGCCCGGTTTGGATTCTTGGGGGATAAACGGCACAGGGCTGGCGGGAGTGCTGGATCGGCACATGAAGAGAGCGATCGACGATTTCTGTCCGTGATCGACTCGGGCAGTGGCGAGTGGCGAGTGGCGTGATTAAGTTGGGTCATGGCAAATGATCCGCAGGAGAATGTTGATGTTCAGGCCGATGATGAGTTGTCGGACGAGGTGCTTTATGTGGTGAGCGGTGGCACCGGGGCGATGCCCCATGGCGTCAAGTGAACTTCCTGATGAGTGCGAGGGGGCCAGGGCGACCGCACGCCCTCACCCCCTCGTCTTCCGGTTCGGGGAGAGGATTGCCCGGCCCGGAAGTGTGACTCGACTAATCGACGGAGCAGATGCCCACGGCCGTCGGGTCGAGTGCGGCGACGGCGATCGAGGTCTCCGTCCGGAGGACGACATCGTTCGTCCTCGAGCCGCTGTAGGGATCGACCAGCTGCAGGAACGGGGTCCGGCCGATGACGAGTGCGTTCGAGTCGGCGGCGATCACTCGATTCGCAGTGAGTCCGGGCACGAGGGGGAACGGCAGCCCGTACAGGGTTCCGCGCCAGTAGTCGTCGAGTCCGACGTATCCGGCCTGTGCGCTGGACGTGACGTCCGAAGCGATGTCGCTCGACATGATGAGCACGTTCGGGCCTGCACCGGATGCTGACGCCGTGAGGATCGCTGAGACGACGGCCTCGACTGCAGTGGCGGCCGCTGTTGCGGTTGTGCCCTGCCCGAGCATTGACTCGCCGACGGCGACGTTCTCGACGGCGACGACGCGTCGGCCGAGCAGCATCGTCAACTGCATTTCGAGTGCTTTCAAGTCGATGAAGTTCATCGCCGTGACTTCGGTCCATGTGGCCACGACTTCGGCATCGACGAGCGCGAGTTCGGTGACGATTTCGGCCTTCGTGCCACTGGTCCAGATGTCGGCATCACCGGAAGCGATCACCGGGACTTCGAGTTTCCGGGCGACCGGGGCGATACATGCACCGAGTCCGATCAGACGATCCGAGAGCCGGATCACCGACCGGGCGACGGTCTCGACGGGCCGCTGCACGCTTGAACCAGACAATCTGCACGTCGGGTCGGCCCATGGTTCCTCCCGAC
>CAIZPS010000041.1 GCA_903934925.1 uncultured bacterium
AGTGCGATCTCTGCCGTCGTGCCGCCGTACCACTGCGCAGCGATGGCAGGGAACAGTGCGCGCGGCATGCCGAAGACCATCGCGACGATGTCCTGGTAGAACGTCATCTGCAGGTTCCGCTTGCCGCGCAGGAACTCGAAGCCCTGCCGCACCGACGCCCACCCCGCCCGCGGTCGCTCACCCCCGGCCTCGACAATCGGCGGCAGCTTCGGAAGCCGGAACATGGCCCACGTCAGCAGGGCGAACGCGACGACGTCGATGGCGTAGGCGGTTGTGACCGTGCCGGTCGCCGCGACCACGAGGCCACCAAGCACGGGACCAAGGGTGAATCCCAGGTTCCAGGTGATCATGCCCAGGGCGTTGGCCGAGGGCAGCAGCTCCGGCTCGATCAGTCGCGGGATGATCGCCTGTCGCGCCGGGTTGCCGACGGCGAAGAACGCCGATCCCAGACCGACGACGAGATACAGGAAGTAGACGTTGTCCCATCCGGCCAGCGCCTGCACGAGGAGCAGGACAGAGGCCGACCACAGCCCGACTGCCGAGACGAAGCCCACCGTCCGACGATCGAACGCATCCGACAGAGTGCCGCCGTACAGGCCGAACGCGATGAGCGGGATCAGCTGGGCCAGCCCGACGAGGCCGACCATGAAGCTCGACTCCGTGATGTCCCACACCTGCAGACCGACGGCAACCGCCGTCATCTGCTGGCCTACGTTGCTGATGCCCAGTGCCGCCCAGAGGCGCCGGTAAGGGGCGCTGACTCGCAGGGGGGTCAGGTCAGCGAGCAGGCGGCGCACGGGCCGACGCTACGGCAGGGCCGCACTACGGCGACAGGCGCTCGACGTCCCAAGCGGAGTCATCGTCTAGTGCCGCACCCTCATGGCGAGCCACGAACCGCAGACGGTCGTGGAGCCGCGACTCCCGGCCCTGCCAGAACTCCACGCTCGTCGGGTGGACGAGCCACCCACCCCAGAACTCCGGCAGGGGAACGTCCGTGCCTTCCAGGTACTCCTCCGCCAGGCGCGCGTACTCCGCCTCGATACCCGCACGCCCGTCGATCACGGTGGATTGCCGGCTGGCCCATGCGCCAAGCCGCGAGCCGTGCGGCCGGCTGGCGAAGTACTCGCCGGCCTCCTCGCGGGGCACTCGGGCTACGCGACCGACGACGACCACCTGCCGGTGCATCGCGAACCACGGGAACACGCAAGAGATACCGGGGTTGACGCCCAATTCGCGGCTCTTGCGCGATGCGTAGTTGGTATAGAAGACGAATCCGCGGGAGTCAGCGTCCTTGAGCAGCACGGTGCGAGCGGAGGGCTGGGCATCCGGGCTGGAGGTAGCGACGATCATGGCGTTCGGCTCCGGCAACCCGACGCGCAGCGCCTCGTCGAACCATCCCCGGAACTGCTCCAGCGGGGTGGACGCAAGATCGGCCTCCTCGAGCGTGCCCGCGTCGTAGGAGACCCGCAGGTCGGCCAGGCGCGCCGGGGAGTCCTCCGGGGGCGGGGTCCACAGACTCATGCCCCGATCACATCACGAAAACCGGGTGCATGTTGAATCGTGCCAATCACCGACCAAGCACGTCGACCCCGCACGAGGAGTCCCATGTCCGACTTCGTCCCCGGCCTCGAGGGCGTCATCGCCTTCGAGACCCAGATCGCCGAGCCCGATCGCGATGGCAGCGCGCTGCGCTACCGGGGTGTCGACATCGAGGACCTCGTCGGCAAGGTGAGCTTCGGCAACGTCTGGGGCCTCCTCGTCGACAACGAGTTCAACCCCGGACTGCCTCCCGCAGAGCCCTTTCCCATTCCGATCCACTCCGGCGACGTCCGCGTCGACGTGCAGTCCGCGATCGCCATGCTCGCCCCCGCGTGGGGCCTGCGGCCGCTGCTCGACATCGACGACGACACCGCGCGGGAGAACCTCGCGCACGTGTCAGTCATGGCACTGTCCTTCGTGGCGCAGTCGGCCCGAGGCATCGGCGTTCCGATGGTGCCGCAGAGCCACATCGACGAGGCGAGCACGATCGTCGAGCGGTTCATGCGCCGCTGGCGCGGTGAGCCCGACCCACGGCACGTGCAGGCTGTCGACGCCTACTTCGTCTCTGCGGCCGAGCACGGCATGAACGCCTCCACCTTCACCGCACGCGTGATCGCATCTACGGGTGCCGACGTTGCCGCGTCGATCTCCGGCGCAGTCGGTGCCATCAGCGGGCCACTGCACGGTGGCGCTCCCTCACGCGTGCTCGGCATGATCGAGGAGGTCGAGCGCACCGGCGACGCGAACGCCTACGTCAAGGCGGTGCTCGACCGCAACGAGCGACTCATGGGCTTCGGTCACCGCGTGTATCGGGCGGAGGATCCACGCGCCCGAGTCCTGCGGCGCACAGCGCGCGAGCTCGACGCTCCGCGCTACGAGGTCGCCGAGGCTCTGGAGCAGGCAGCCCTGCAGGAGCTGCGGGAGCGCAGACCCGATCGAGTGCTCGAGACCAACGTGGAGTTCTGGGCGGCGATCGTGCTCGACTTCGCCGAGGTGCCAGCACAGATGTTCACGTCGATGTTCACCTGCGCACGGCTCGCGGGATGGAGCGCACACATCCTGGAGCAGAAGCGCACAGGTCGACTGATCCGACCTTCGGCCAGGTACGTCGGAGCCGGACCCCGTCGCCCCGATCAGGTGCCCGGCTGGGACGCGACCATGGTGGCGCCGACGGGCTACACGCCCTCGTCCTGAGCGCGCCCACCTGCGCACTAGGGTTTGGACGTAGGCCCCTGACCCTGGAGAACCCGTGGCTGCCAATCCCGAAGACATCCGAATCCCCGCCGATCTGCTGCCCCGTGACGGCCGGTTCGGCGCTGGACCGTCGAAGGTCCGCAAGGAGCAGGTCGACGCCCTCGCCCAGGTGTGGCAGACGTACCTCGGTACCTCTCACCGCCAGAAGACGGTGAAGTCGCAGGTCGGCCGCCTTCGCGCAGGGCTGACCAGCCTGTTCTCCCTGCCCGACGGCTACGAGGTGGTGCTCGGCAACGGTGGGTCAACGGCATTCTGGGACGTCGCAGCATTCGGGCTGATCCGTGACCGGGCCCAGTTCCTCACCTTCGGCGAGTTCGGGGCCAAGTTCGCCAGCGGCGCCAAGGCAGCGCCGCACCTGGGCGATCCCACCATCATCAAGGCTGATCCGGGCAGTGCCCCCGTCTTCGCCGCCGAGGCGGGTGTCGACGCCTACTGCACTCCCCACAACGAGACCTCGACGGGCGTGGCGGTCACGCCATACCGGGTTGCCGGCGCCGACGCCGACTCCCTCGTCGTCATCGACGCCACGTCGGGCGCTGGCGGCCTCGCCGTCAACGCTGCCGACTTCGATACCTACTACTTCGCGCCGCAGAAGAGCTTCGGCTCGGACGGCGGCATCTGGTTCGCTCTCATGTCGCCGGCCGCGATCGCCCGCGCGGCCGAGATCAAGGAGTCCGGCCGCTGGATACCGGACTTCCTCGACCTGCAGACCGCGATCGACAACTCCCGTCAGGACCAGACCTACAACACCCCGGCCCTCGCGACCATCTACCTCATGGCCGAGCAGGTCGACTGGTTCAACGCCAACGGCGGTCTGGACTGGTGCGTGGCCCGCACGTCGGAGTCGTCCGGAGTGATCTACGACTGGGCCGAGGCAAGCGACGTCGCCACCCCGTTCGTCACCGACCCGAACCTGCGCTCAGGTGTCGTCGCCACCATCGACATCGACGACAGCATCGATGCCACGGCGATCACCAAGACCCTCCGACTCAACGGGATCGTGGACACCGAGCCGTACCGCAAGCTGGGCCGCAACCAGCTGCGCATCGCGGTCTTCCCCGCCGTCGAGCCCGACGATGTCCGGGCCTTGACCCGCTGCATCGATTACGTCATCACGCATTTGTCATGACGCTCAGGGCGCCCTCGACGGGTGCTCGTCCTGTCCGTGACGGACTCACGTGGCTGAGCTACGGCCAACTCGCCATGTCGGCGTGGTTCATGTACGCCTTCGGCGCCACTGTCGCGCTCGTACGGGATGATCAGGGCACCAGCCGGGCGGAGGCAGCGCTGCACGGTAGCGCGCTTGCTGTGTCCGGCATCCTCGCCGGCATCATTGCCTTCCGCCTCATCGAGCGGCTCGGACGCGGCGTCGTCCTCCGCCTGGCTTCGATCGGCGGCATCCTCGCCGTCGTCGTCTACACGTGGCCCTCGGCACCGTACGCCGTGACTCTGAGTGCCGCCTTCCTGGCCGGCTTCGCCAGCACGTTCATCGTCATCTCGGTCAACGCCTTCCTGCTGAGCCATCAGGGCAGCGCAGGACCCGCCTCGCTCACCGAGGCCAACGCGATCGCGTCAGTCAGCGGACTCGTCGCACCTCTGGCCGTCGGTGCGGGCGCCGCCACCTTCCTCGGTTGGCGCGCAGGCGTTCTCGTCGTCGCCGTGGGTCTGGTCATCGTCGAGATCGCGCGTGGCCGGAGGACGCTTCAGTTCGGTGCACCGGGGGAGGAGAAGCACGCGAGAGATCGCGCCGCCCACCTGCCCAGGCGCGTGTACTGGAGCTTCGCCCTGATCATGTGCTTTCTCGGCACCGAGTTCTCGATGGTCCTGTGGAGCGCCGACCTGCTGCGCGAGCGGGCGTCCTACGGACCCGCTGCAGCTGCGGCTTCCCTCGCAACCGTGACCGGCGGCATGGCCATCGGTCGGTTCGTCGGCTCCCGACTGGCCGAGCACTGGACCATCGACCGCGTGCTGCGCATTTCTGTCGTCGTGGCCCTCATCGGATTCGCTGTCGCGTGGCTGACTGATCTCGGGCCGATCATCCTCATCGGCCTGTTCATCACCGGGCTGGGCATCGGCGTCCACTGGCCACTCAGCGTCTCGCGTGCAGTGCACGCCTCCGGCGGCATGACCGATCGCACGAGCGCCCTGGCATCGGTCTTCTCGAGCATCGCGATCGCTGTCGCACCCTTCGTCCTCGGCGCTCTATCCGACATCATCGGCTTCCACCAGGCCTTCCTGCTGGTGCCGGCGATGCTCAGCGTCAGCCTGATCATTCTCCTCGTGCGACCCGACCACGACCCCGCGCCAGCAACCTCGACCGTCTCCTGATCAGTTGCCGGTCGGTCGGGGAACTGCGACGCGCAGGAGTCTCGCGTCGCGCTCACTCGCCACGAGCAGGGCCGAGCCGTCCGACGTCCAGGTGACCGCCTCCCCCTGGAGCTGGATCGGCAGGTAGACGACTCTCGGATTCGAGCCCGGCGGCAATCCGGAGCGCACCTCGGCGTCGACATAGTCGCGAATCGCGAACCGGGAGCCGTCCGGGCTGATCGATGCATCCGTGACGAAGGCTCCGGCATCCTCCACCGGTCGAGCGATCACAACGCGATCGCGGCGCAGGGTCGGCAACTCGTACAGGCGACCGCGCGCGGACTGCTTCGTCACGACCCACACCCGCTCGGACTTCGGGTCGGTCAGGATGGCCTCGGCGTTGTGCGGACGATCGGGGTAGGTGAAGCGAAAGGTCACTGCCCTCAGAGTCTGATCGACGAGGCGGCGGGGCTCGCGGATGCGGTGGATCCGCACTTCCGGCCAGGAGTCGCGGTTGTCGCCGATGTCGGCCACCCACAGCACCGGACGGCCCCGAGGGTCGCGCCCCGAACCGATGGCCTCGAGGTCGCGGGCCTCGATGCCCGTGACGGTGAGGGTTGCGAGGGTGCGACACGTGCGCGCATCGACCGCGAAGACCAGCGGACCACCCGAGGAGTCGTTGTGCAGGTAGATCACATCCGAGTGGCGCTGCGAGTAGGTCATCCCGCTGATCTCGGTGAAGCGAGAGTCGCTGAACCGGCACTGCTCCTGAACACTCTCGACGGCGTGGGCGGGCGGAGCGAGAAGGGCGAGCGCGGCGGCCAGGATCAGCCCTCGCCTCCACATGTCAGCCGCGCAGTGCCGCGATGACTACCACGGCGACGAGGGACACGAGCACCGCGAGCGTGACGAAGCGTCTCGTGCGCGGATCCATGTCGCCAGCGTACGGGGCGCATGCCGCAGGGGCCGCGTGAGAGTGTTGTCCCGTGGGCACGATCGAGAAGTCCGATGCGGACGGCATCCTGCCGGTCGTGGTCGGCACGGCCCTGTGGGCCGTGGCGCTGGTCGTTCTGGTGGCTCTGCGCCCACGCCTCGAGGAGTCTGGTGCGACCTGGTGGATCGGGGCAGCGGCCATCGGGGTGGTCAGCGGGGTGCTGGGGCTTGGGTTTCTGAGCTGGCGCAAGCGCCGTCAGGCGCAGCGTCCGTGAGACCGCGGAAGCGCCGTCAGGCGCAGCGTCCGTGAGACCGCGCAAGCGCCGTCAGGCGCTGGGCTGAGCGTCCTCGATCTCGGCGACGACATCAGTCTCTGCAACGACGTCGGAATCCACGTCGTCGACCGCTTCCCCTTCCAGCGTGACGTCCACATCATCGACGACATCGACGTCGGCTGAGTCCGGTGCAGTGCCGGGCGGGAGGAGGACCATTGCCTCGGAATGGGCGCCACACCCGTAGGTCAGGGTGACGACGCGTCCGTCGGCCGGGCTCATCTCGTTGGCGCACACTGCGAACAACTGACCCATCGGACCATCCATCGCAAGCATGAACCCGCACGTGCTGCACTCGAGTGAGGCCTGCTTGGCCATGGTGGCGTTCGGGCCGAACTCCCCCTCCGACCAGCGATCGGCGGCATCATCACGGCCGATCAGCGACAGCACCCGGTAGCGACCGAGGCCGATCTCCCACGACCCCGGGCTCAGCGGCGAGCGCGAGGAGAGTGACTCGAGGTCATCGGCGCCCGTGTAGCCGGCAACAAGGCGGGGGTCGTCCGCCTGGGTGGGCAGAACGTCACCGGGCGAGAGATCACCCGGGCGTACCCGCTCGCTCCACGGAACCCATTCCGGTGCGACGAGGGCCTCGGCGCCGGGGAGGAGGACGACCTCGCTCACGGTGACGTTCTTTGCGCGTGGGGCACGAGCCACCGTCACGGCCCACTGCCAGCCCACGTAGGCGGGATTCAGGCACGAGAACGTGTGGGTGGCCAGACGCTCACCTTCCATCACAACTGCAAGGTGTTCACCGACGGCATCCGCGCCGACATCATCGACCAGGGCCTCGCGGGCGATATCGATCGCACTGACGAGAGCACTGTCGCGCTTGACGTCGGCGGCCGGGATCAACGAGGGCATGAGGGGATTGTGTCTCACCCCACTCGCAGCCGGCTCGACGGGGGGCGATCGGAGTCCGGCAGTAAGGTCGGAGCATGACCTCTCGCCGCCTCGCCGCCGTTGCCGCCGGCGCCGTCGTCCTCGCACTCGCCCTCGTGGGGTGCACCAAGCCCGGCCCCGGCATCACCGTGTTCTCCGGCACGTCGTCGGCCAACCGCGAGGCGGCCTGCTGGTCGTTCGACGGCAGCGGTATCGACGCAGCCGCCTGCGCGAAGGACGTCCTCGACAGTGCCGCGGCCGGTGCCGCGATCGCCACCATCCCGGTCATCCCCGGCACCGTCGTCGGCATCAGCGTCGATCCCAAGGTGGCCGACGTTGGCTGGACGCCGCGCGTGGCAGGCCAGCCCCTGGTAGCCGAGCCGCTCACCACTACGTACTGGCGATTCACCTTCCCCGAGTTCCAGCAGTTGACCGACGAAGGTCTGGCGATGGAGATCGTGGCCGGCAGTGCGGAGGTCACTCAGGGCGTGTGGCTGTTCCAGCTGGTGCCAGCGTCGGAGTGACCTGCCCCTGATTGGCCCGGGCGACCAGCCGCAGACCCAGGGCGTCAGACGTCGAGGTCGTCAGCCACCGCACGCAGCACGGCGGCGACCTTCTGTGCCGCTGCATCCGGCGGGTACTTGCCGCGGCGTAGTTGATTCGACACTCCGTCGAGCAGCTTGATGAGGTCCTCAACGATGACGGCCATGTCGTCAGCAGGCTTGCGCTTGCCCTTGACGACGGACGGTGCTGCGGTCAGGACGGTGACGGAGAGCGCCTGCTTGCCGCGCTTGCCGTCGACGACGCCGAACTCCACCTTGGTGCCGGCCTTGAGGGTCGTGACCCCGGCTGGGAGGGTCGAGGCGTGGACGAAGACGTCGTCGCCGTCATCCGAGGCCAGAAATCCGAACCCCTTCTCGGAGTCGTACCACTTCACGGTTCCGGTTGGCACGGCCGCCTCACTCACTTATGTCATGCGGCAGGTGCCGCTGCACGGGTGTCCCCCGCGCCTGAGAAGGTTACCCCGTGGGCACTGATGACTCCGCCGGAGACCGGACCCTGCGCATTGGGGCCGTGATCACCGTCGTCGGGCTGGTCTTCGCCGCCATCGCCCTGCTCCCCTTGGTCGTCTCCGGCCTGGAACTGCCCGGGTTCATGTGGTTCCTCGCCATGATCACGGGTGTCGGCCTCATCGTCGTCTTCGTCGGCCTGCTGCAGGGTGCACGCCAGCGCAGGTCGCGACGCTGAGCCTCGGGGCCCTTCCCGCACCTCGCGTAACGTTGATCAGATGAGCACCCCCCGGAGCCTCGCCGATGACCTGCGTCGTCGGAACGATGCCGAGCTGGAGGAGCTCCTGCGCCTGAGACCGGATCTCCTGTACCCCGTGCCCCCGGACTTCACCGCCCTGACCTCGCGCGCCACGGCCGGGCCGTCGGTGTCCCGATGCCTCGACACGCTCGATTCCCTCCATCTGCACGTCCTGCGCACGGCCGCCGACCTCACGTCGGACGGGGCACGCGGAGCCGACGAGATCATCGACGCGGCGGGTCGACCGCTCGGCCCGGATGCCCAGGCCGCCGTGAGCGCGTCCGTGGCCGACCTGGTCGCACGTGCCCTTCTCTGGGGTAACGACGACGCCCTTCGGTCGGTGGCTGCGGTCGCGGAGCTCGTGCGTGAGGCACCGGTACCCGCGTGGCCCGCTCCGGACGCGTCCCGCGGCACACCGCAGCCCACCACCGACATCGACCGCCATGCCGGCCTGCGAGCACGCGAGTCGCTGGCCCTTACCCGCGATCTGCTGGAGGCGTGGTCAGTCCAGCCACCGACCGTGCTGCGCACCGGCGGGCTGGCCCTGCGCGATCTCGCCGCGGCTCGGGCCCTGCTGCACGAGGACTGGTCCCGCACAGCACTCACGATCGAGGTCGCACAGGCGACGCGTCTGGTGGCCGACGACGGCGAGGAGCAGCCGGCATGGGTGCCCACCGATCGGTTCGACACCTGGCTCGAACTTGCATCGGCCCAGGCGTGGGTGGAGATCGTCGACGGCTGGGTGTCGCTGCCCCGGCTCCCGTCGCTGGCCGACGCCAAGGCACGACTCCTCACCAGCGACAACGACCACCGCCGGATCGTGCAGCACCGTCGCGTCCTCCTCGATCTGCTTCTTGAGCAGGAGCCGGGTGCCGCGCTGACCTTCGATGAGATTCTCGCCGTCCTTGACCATCGTCGTCCTCGTCAAGGCGGGCGACTGCGCGAGCAGGTGGTAGGGGCCACGCTGAGGGAGGCGGACGACCTCGGACTGCTGGGCTTCGGAGCGTTGAGCACCGCAGGGCGGCTGGCTGTGCAGGCGAGGCCGACGGATGCACGCGAGCGCGCGATGCTGCTGACCCAGATCACTGTCGCACTTGCCTCCGCGATGCCCGCCGACGTCGATCACGTGCTGATCCAGGGAGATCTGACGATCACCGCGCCGGGCCCGCTGACCGCGCTCATCGCGCGCCGCATCGGCCTGCTGGCCGACATCGAGTCACGCGGCCACGCCACGGTGTATCGCGTGTCCGACGCCAGTATTCGTCGGGCACTGGATGCGGGCTTCGACGCCGAGGCGATTCATGCCTTTCTTCGCGAGGTCTCCCGTACCCCTGTGCCGCAGCCCCTGACCTACCTGATCGACGACGCCGCAAGGCGGCACGGCACCGTGCGGGTCGGTGCCGCACTCGCGTACCTCCGCTCTGACACCCCTGACACTCTCACCGCGATGCTCGAGGATCGACGGCTGGCCGCTCTCGGCCTGCACCGGATCGCCCCGACCGTGCTGGTCGGCCAGGCACCCGTATCGGAGATGATCGCCTCGCTTCGGGCAGCCGGCTACGCCCCTGCCGTGGAAGCGGCCGACGGTGGCATCGTCATCCGACGCCCGCAAGACCATCGCACGCGCACACCGGCGGTGAAGGGCGTGACGTCACGTCGATCGGAGGCCACCCTGGTGAGCGCTGCCGTGCGCACGCTGCGTGCTGGCGACCGTGCGCAAGGCCCTCGTGCCTCGACCGTGACCGGACCCGCATCTTCGGAGGCCGTGCCACGCCTGCAGTCGTCGGCGATCGTGGCCGCACTGCGGCAGTCGATAGCCGAGACTCGGCCGGTCTGGCTGGGCTATGCCGACACCGACGGAACCGTGGCCGACCAGGTGGTGGATCCGATTCGGCTCTCCGCCGGGGTGCTTACAGCCTTCGACCATCGCACCAGCACGGTGCGGACCTTCGCCGTCTCGCGGATCACGGGCATCGCCGACCCCCTGTGATGGCCGGCCCCCTGTGATCAGCGAGAGCCGCGGTCAGGGGATCCTGAGCTCGGTCGACCACACCGTGAGGTCGCGGAGCACGTCCGGCAGGGGCGTGACGCCGATGCCCGGCGCCCTGGGCACGGGCAGCTGGCCGTCCTGCAGCACGAAGGGCTCGGTCACGTCCACCTCGTAGTAGCGGTTGGACGCGCTGGTGTCACCCGGGAGGGTGAAGCCGGGCAGCGCAGCGAGCGCGACGTTGGCCGCACGACCGACACCCGTCTCGAGCATGCCTCCCGCCCACACTGGCGCTCCGCGCGACAGACACAGATCGTGGATCTCCTTGGCGGTCAGGTAGCTGCCGACGCGTCCGGGCTTGATGTTGATGATCGAGCACGCACCGAAGCGCAGCGCGGAGTCCGCACTCATCACGGAGTGGATGGACTCGTCCATGCAGATCGGTGTGCGGCAGGCCTGCGACAGCAGCACATGGCCGTACCAGTCGTCCTGTTCGAGCGGCTGCTCGTGCAGGAGCAAGTCGAACTCGTCGAGGGAGGCCAGGTGCACGGCATCGGACCGCTGGTAGGCCTGATTCGCGTCGGTCTGCAGGGGGATCGTGGGCCAGGCCTCACGAACTGCGCGCACCGGCTCGACGTCCCATCCCGGCTGGATCTTCAGCTTGATCCGCCGATAGCCCTGATCGATGTAGCCGCCGACCTCGGTGAGGAGCTCGTCAAGGGACTCGGTCACGGGGATGCCCACCGACACTCCGCAGTCGACATGCGTGCGCACAGCGCCGAGGTAGTCACCCAGCGACTGTCCATTGCGACGCAGCCATGCGTCGAGCATCGCCGTAGACATCGCGTTCTTCGCCATCGGATGACCAGCAACGATCTCCATGGCAGCCCGCACCTCGAGGGGATCATCCGAACCGGAGACCTCGGCCAGTGCGGGAAGCAGGTGGTGGGTCATGACGTCGATGGCCACATCGCCGTATTCGTAGCTGTAGCCGGGCCACGACATCGTGACGCACTCGCCCCACCCGCTGATGCCGTCAGATGCGACCGCCTCGACGAGGATCACATCGCGCACGCGCTCGGTCCCGAAGCTGGTTCGAAAGGGACGGA
>CAIZPS010000042.1 GCA_903934925.1 uncultured bacterium
CACGTACTCGAGATTGCCGTCGACGACCTTGAAGGTGTCGGGTGGAAGCGAGTAGCTCACCGACACGGCGTTCTGGCCACCAGGCGGCGTCCAGCCGACCACTCGGATCATCCGGTGGCCGAAGCCGTCATCGACCCAGCCACCGCCCAACTGTGGATGATTCTTGAAGGGTCGCACTGCGAAGCCACTCGGGTAGTCAGCGCGAAGGTCACTCGCTGCATCAGGTACGTAGACGATGTATGCGTTCTTCAGCCACGACGTCTCGTAGCCCACCCGCTCCGGCGGGCCCTCGGGTCGATCGGGGGGTGTCGCGTTGGTGAGCGTGACCTGCTGGGTGACCCGCGCGGATCCGTCCTCCGCCATGTTGACGGTGACGAGCACGTTGCGCTGCTGGAAGACGTCTACCTTGCTCTGATTGCCGTTCTGCGTATACACGGCGGACCAGTCGCCGACCCCCGGATCGTTGACCTCGCCCGCGGCGCCTGAGCGCATCGACAGGCGCTGCAGCTCGGGGTTGCGCATCCACGCTTGGAAGTGCCGGCCGGGAGCCGTGCTGGTGATCGCACTCGCCGCGTTGACGAGATCATCACCGCCGAGCAGCCGCTCAAGGAGGGTGTTCAGCAGCTCCTGGTTGGCGCTCTGGCGGTCGGCTGCGCCCTCCTGGCCGAACTCCTGGTAAGCGTCGATGAGCAGAATCTGCCCGAGTCGCTCGCCGTCGACGGTGCCGTACACCTCCGACTCCACGGGCCCCGTCGCATCGAGCACCGCCGAGATCGCCGTCAGGTCCAGAGTGATGACTCCGTCGACGCGTGGGTAGTTGCCACCCGTCCAGGCCTCCGCCATCTCACGCGCGGAGAACAGCAGGTTCGGGTGCGTGTTCGTCACGACGAACGGGGCGTTGCGCGGATTAGTCGCGAAGAACGGATTGGCACCGGGCCCCCACCACTCCACCGGGGCGTTGAGCGGCGGGAACAGCTGCGTGCTCGTCGGACCCTTGATCGGGATCGAGATGCGACCCTCGTTGAACTCGACCATGACGAGCGTGAGAGGTGCACCACCAGCAGCGCGCATCTCCGCCTGGTTGCCGATCGCGATGAGATAGCGGCGCGGGCCGTTGGCGCCGAGAGCATCCGGCAGCACCGGAGCGATGAGGTCGAGCGAGGCCATCGCCTGCTCGATGGGCACCATCTCCTCCAGTGCCTTGTTGCGGACGGCGTCCAGCGGCTGCGACGGCATCGTCGTTGCCACGATGCCCGTGAGCGCGCGGTGCGCGGAGGCGAGCTGCATGCTCGTGGAGCCGACGCGCGAGGGCAGCTCCTCCAGCATCGTCAGGTCGATGGCTCCGTCCGAGAAGATCTTCGGCCCCTCGCCCTTTCCGGACAGATCGCCGTACAGCGTGATCAGTTCGCCCGTGGCCTGCGTGAGGGAGCTCGCGGCGTCGACGGTCAGAGCCCAGTTGCGGGTCGCGGCATCGATTCCCGGGACGCGCCCGATCAGGACGAACGGGGCGATGTCGACCGACTTCTGCAGCCGGACGGTCGACTCCTCGGCCTCCTCGAAGTCCGCCAAGGCCTGGGCGTAGTCACCCGCGGTGAGGCCCTCGGCGGCGGCGGAGAGGCGGTCCTGCAGGCCGTAGCCGCCGGCCGCCAGGTTGAGCGTGGACCACGCAAGGCCGGCCTGCATCCACAGCACGAAGCCGCCGACACCGGCCACGAGAATGCCGCCCAGCACGAGGCGTGGGCGGCTCACAGACACCTCGCGAGTATACGGAGGCGGCCCCCTCAGCCCGGGGCTTCGCGAGTGGCCACTGGGTGCTCGCGAGTGGCCACTGGGCACCGCGAGTGGTCACTCGGCACGCGAGAAGCGGACGAAATCTGTCGATTTCGTCCGCTCGAGG
>CAIZPS010000043.1 GCA_903934925.1 uncultured bacterium
AGTCGGTCACCGGGCGCGAACTGGTGGACCGAGTCGCCGCCGTGGCGGCCTTCCTCAGGGACGCTGGCGTGATGCCCGGGGATCGGGTGGCGCTCGTCATGCCCGTCGATGTCGACGCCCTGGCCTGCACACTCGGTGTGCTCGCGATGGGTGCTATCGTCAGCACGGTGTCGCCGGAGTTCGGTGCCGCCGCCATCCTCGACCGTCTCGGCCAGCTCGAGCCCGCAGCTCTGATCGCAGTGACGTCCTACCCATGGATGGGTCGGCGGATCGACCGCGCCGATGTCATCGCCGATGTCATCACGGCGTTGCCTTCTCTCCGTGTGACGGTGGTGGACGACGTCGCGTCGATGTATGAGCGCAGCGCAGAGCCGCAGTACGAACGTGTGCCGTTCGACCACCCGGCATACGTCCTGTTCTCGTCAGGGACGACTGGTCGCCCAAAGTGTCTCGTGCACCGCGGGGGTGGTGTGCTCGTGAAGCACCTTGTCGAGATCGGTCTGCATGCGGATGTTCGCGCCGGTGACCGCATGCTCTTCTACACGACCACCAGCTGGATGATGTGGAACTGGCTCATCTCCACCCTCGCGCTGGGGGCGTCGATCGTGCTGTGGGAGGAGTCGCCGACGCACCCGTCGCCGACCGCGCTGTTCGAGGCGGCTCGACTCACGGGCACAACCCACCTCGGCGCAGGTGCACGGCTGCTCGACCACCTGCGCACCGAGCACGTCGGTCTGGCGTCATGCGTTGACGGCACCCCCTTGCGACAGGTCATGGTCACGGGGTCGCCGTTGTCGGTACCGACCGCGATGTGGCTGGCCGAGCAGCTCGGCCCCCGGGTGATGATCAACCCGATCTCGGGGGGCACTGATCTCGTCGGAGTCTTCGTCGGCGGGGATCCGACTCGGCCGTTCCGGGCGGGGGAGATGACCGGTCCCGCTCTGGGGACCGCGGTCGACGTGTTCACCGACGAGGGAGTGCCCGCGGCTGATGGAGAGCCGGGCGAACTGGTCTGCACCCAGCCGTTCCCGACGGTGCCCGTCGGCATCTGGGGTGACGACACCGGCGAGCGCCTCAAGGCGACGTATTTCGATCGCTGGCCCGGTGTGTGGGTGCACGGCGACCGTGCCGTGCGCAGCGCGCACGGAGGTTTCGCGATCCTCGGTCGATCCGATGCGACCCTCAACGTCGGTGGCGTGCGCATCGGCACCGCAGAGATCTACGCCGCTCTCGCGACGGTGCCGGGAGTCGTCGACTCCCTGGCCTTCGGCCAGGAGTGGCAGGACGATACCCGGATCGTGCTGCTCGTGGTGCTGGAGGGTGATGCGTCCGTGGTCTCGGCGGAACAGGAGCAGGCGATCCGGGCGGCGATCCGCGCGCACTGCTCGCCTCGCCATGTACCGGGAGTGATCCTCGCCGTGCCGGACCTCCCGCGCACGCAGACGGGCAAGATCTCCGAGCTCGCGGTGCGCGAGGCCGTCCACGGTCGTCCGGTGCCCGGTCGCGGAGCCCTGGCCAATCCCGAGGTCCTGGACGCCATCGTCGCCCACGTCCCCGTTTCTCCCGCTTAGCGGGACGAACGGGGCCGAACAGCCTTCCTGGGGCTCCTTCAGCCCCGTTTCTCCCGCTCCCGGTGGTGGCTGGGACAAACGGGGCGGTAGGGCGTCTGTGGGCGCTCCTCAGCCCCGTTTCTCCCGCTTAGCGGGACAAACGGGGGGCTGGTCAGCGGGAGGGGCGGTCCTGAAGGGCGTCGACGACGACGTCGTCGACGCTCACCCCGCGGCGTTTGGCCTCCTGGCGCACCGACTTGCGCAGCGACTTGGGCAGCGTGACCTCCAAGGTCACGAGCTTGTCCTTGTCCGGCATGCCGACGGAGTCCCCGGTCGAGGAGCGGCCGGTGAGCCAGGCGGGATCCCCGCCCGCATCCCGCGGCACGTCGACGGGCGTGCTGGGGTGCAGGTCGGCGTCGGGGGCCTTGCGAAGCCCGGCCCGGGGTGCCTCGGCCGGATTCATGACAGGTACCGGCGGATCGAGACGGGGGGCGTGACCCGCACCTGTCGCTTGCGCGGCAGGAGGGAGTCCAGGAGGTCGTCCATGATGTCAGCCGTCTCCCGCGACCCGGGGGAGTTCCACGAGTGCAGGGGGCTCACGGCCCGCTGCGACTGCGGGATCGCCGAGCAGTCCGGAATCGGCGGGTCGTAGACCAACGGTCCGTGGGCCTCGCCGAGGCGCTGAAGGTTCAGCAGATGCTCGCGGTCCGTCGGATCGAACCGGTTGACGACGACGGCCGTGGCCCTCAGGCCCGGATTAGTGGTGCCAGCGATGACGTCCACGGCCTCGAGGGCCTCCTGTGCGCCATGCAGTGAGAAGTGGCTCGGCTCGGTGACGATGACGGCGAGGTCGGCGGTGCTCAGTGCATTGCGGGTGAGCTCACCGAGGGAGGGCGGGCAGTCGATCAGCACCAGTTCGTATTCCCGGGGCACCGTTGCCAGGGCTGTGCGCAGCCGCAGCGACGAGTTGCGTCCCTGGCTGACGTTGCGGTGCTCCAGACTCCGCTCCGAGGGCAGGACGTCGATGCGGGAGTCCCAGCTGCTGGCGACGATGGCGTCGGCGGCCACCCCCGGCCGCGCGTCGGCGAGCACATCGCTGGTGGTGAAGACTGCGCCCTCCGGCTCCAGGGCCATGGTGGCGTTGGCTTGGGGGTCGAGGTCGATGACGAGAGTGCGCAGGCCGCGATCCCACGCCGAACTCGCCAGACCGAGCACGACCGTCGTCTTCCCCACGCCGCCCTTCATGGACAGCACGGCGATGACGGTCATGCCTTCATCCTGTCACCGGCACGGACATGGGCCGCGCAGGCGCGAGTGGGCACCGCAGCGGCTCGGCTCACGTCCCCTTGATGGACGCGAAGTCCGCGAGTGCGACGTCTCGCTCCACCGCGTGATCGACGATGGGCTCGGGGTAGCCGTGCACGTAGCCGTCGAGAGCCTTCCACGGCTCGTGCACCGACTTCCCGGGCAGGTGGCGCAGCTCCGGCACGTAACGCCGCACGTAGTCGCCGTCGGGGTCGAACTTCACGCCCTGCAGCACGGGATTGAACACGCGGTAGAACGGAGAGGCGTCGGTGCCGCAGCCCGCGGTCCACTGCCAGCCGTGCGCATTGCTCGCGAGGTCGCCGTCGCGCAGCCAGCGCATGAACTCCGCTGCCCCGCGCTGCCAGGGCAGGTGAAGGTCCTTGACGAGGAAGCTCGCGACCACCATGCGCACGCGGTTGTGCATCCATCCCTCGGCGCGCAGCTGGCGCATGCCCGCGTCCACGAACGGGTATCCCGTGCGGCCCTCGCTCCAGGCGGCGAGAAGAGCGGTGGCGTCCGGGCCCGTCGTCCACGGCATCGCGGTGTCGAAGCGGGAGTCGAGGGATCGACGAGCACTGTCCGGGTGCTGAGCGAGTACATCGGCGTAGAACTCGCGCCAGGCGAGCTCCTTGCTGAACACCTGGTCGTCAGGCCCGAGGTCGGCAAGCAGCGATCGCGGATGAATTTCGCCCCACTTCAGGTGGTGGCCCATCACGCTCGTGCCGGCGAGGTCGGCGCGATTGCGCAGGTCCGCGTAGTCGGCCAGTCCTGTCGCTCGGAACTGCGCCCATCGCTCCCATGCCGCCTCCTCGCCCGCTGGCGGCAGCACGAGATTGCCGAGATCCGGTCGCGGGGGTCGGCCCTGGCAGGGGACGGGCTCCCACCACTCGACGTCACGTGGTGCCTCCGCGGCAGGAGGACGCCAGCCGTGCCGCACCCAGGCGCGCCAGAACGGCGTGTAGACGCGGTAGGACGTGCCGTCGTCCTTCGTGACGCGGCCGGGGGCCACGGCGTACGGCGAGCCGGTGCGTACGAGAGGTACCGGCAGTGCTGCCTCGACTTCGCGGTCGCGCACGGAGCCGTAGGGCCCGAAGTCGGCGGCGATGTGAACACTGGTGGCTCCGGATGCCGCAACCACCTCTGGGAGCACGGTGCGTGGGTCGCCGTGCCGAATCGTCAGGTGCCGGCCGATGCTCGCACCCAGGCGGTCGAGAGAGTCGACGAGGTAGGCCTGGCGCACGGCCCCAGCCGGATCCCACACGATCGGATCGACAACGAACAGGGCCATGACGCGACCGTCGCCGCTGGCCCGGGCTTCGTCGATGGCTGCGAGGAGAGCGGGATTGTCACGCAGTCGCAGGTCCCGACGGAACCACATGACGGTAGGCACGTTCGCAGGCTAGGCACTAGGTTCGAGGTGGGCAAACCGGGGTCGAGTTCAGGGAGGGAGCACGGTGAGTGACCTGATCGACACCACCGAGATGTACCTCCGCACGATCTTCGAACTCGAGGAGGAGGGCATCCGCCCTATGCGTGCCCGCATCGCCGAGCGGCTGCATCAGAGCGGCCCGACGGTGTCGCAGACCGTGGCCCGGATGGAGCGCGACGGACTCGTGCTGGTCGGCTCGGACCGTCAGCTCGAGCTGACCCCGCTGGGCAGGTCGATCGCCACCCGCGTGATGCGCAAGCACCGCCTCGCCGAGTGCATGCTCGTGCAGCTGCTCCAGATGCCGTGGGAGGAGGTGCATGCCGAGGCCTGCCGGTGGGAGCACGTGATGAGCGAGTCGGTGGAGCGCCGGCTGCTGCAGATCCTCGACCACCCGACGGTGTCGCCCTACGGCAACCCGATCCCGGGTCTTGAGGAACTCGATTCCACGGCGCTTGTGACTCCCATCAATATCGAGCGCATGGTGCCGTTGAACGAGGCCTGTCGCGACGACGTCTCACGCGTCATCATCCGGCGCATTGCCGAGCCGATCCAGGACGATGCCGACGTGATGACCCGTATGCATCGCATCGGCGTGACCCCGGGCGCGTCGGTGAAGGTTCACCGTTCAGCCGGTGGCGTCATGATCGGCAGTGCGGGCGAGTACTCCGAGCTCTCGGCCGAGGTGGCCATGCACGTCCTCGTCGAGACGACCACCTGAGCCTGCGGGGTCTGTTCGGAGTCAGCCCTCGGGGCTGATCTGGATGACGACGGCCTTCGGCTCGGTGAAGAACTCGCGGCTGAAGTTGCCCCCCTCGCGGCCGACGCCGGAGTCGCCGACGCCACCGAACGGCGCACGCAGATCGCGGATGAAGAAGCAGTTCACCCACACCGTCCCAGCGTTGAGCTTCGCGGCGACTCGGTGCGCGCGCGAGAGGTTCTCGGTGAAGACCATCGCGTTGAGCCCGTAGCGGGTGTCGTTGGCGAGCGCCACGGCCTCGGCCTCGGTGTCGAACCTCGTCGCGACGGTGACCGGACCGAAGATCTCCTCCTTCACCACGCGGGCGTCCGCGGGTGCGTCGGTGATGATCGTGGGGTTGACGCCCCAGCCCTCGCCCACACCGCCGGTGAGGATGCGACCGCCGCCGAGCGCTTCGCTGCCGAGATAGCTCGACACCTTGGTGAAGTGCTCGTGGCTGGCCAGCGCGGGGGAGAACTGCGTTGCCGGGTCCTTCGGATCGCCGATGACCAGGGCCTCGGCGGCCGCCTTGTAGCGGGCCATGAACTCGTCATAGATCCCGCTCTGCACGTACAGGCGGCTGCCCGCGAGACAGACCTGGCCGGCGTTGCGAAAGATCGCCTCCACCGCCCAGTGCACGGCGTTGTCGAGGTCGGCATCGTCGAAGATGAGGTTCGCGCCCTTGCCCCCGAGCTCAAGGCTGACCGGAGTGAGGTTGCGTGCGGCGACGGCGCTGATGATCTTGCCGGTGCCGGACTCACCTGTGAACGTGATGCGGTCGACGTCGGGGTTCTCCGTCAGTGCCGAGCCGGCGGAGTCGGGGCCGTATCCGTGCACGATGTTGAGCACCCCGGGCGGAAAGCCGGCCTGGATGGCCAGGCGTCCCAGGATGGTCGCCGACACGGGGGTGTCCTCGGCTGGCTTCCACACGACGGTGTTTCCCCACGCGAGTGCAGGCATGACCTTCCACGTGCCGAGCATGAGCGGGAAGTTCCATGGCGAGATCGCGACGACGACACCGACGGGCTCCCACCGGCTGTAGGCGTGGTGGCCGGAGTCCATCGGGTACGTGTCGGCCATCGACTGCCGAGCGTGGTCGGCGAAGAACCGCACGTTCAGGATCGACCGTGTGACGTCGTGGTGCGCCTGCGTGATGGGCTTGGCCATGTCGCGGGTGTCGGCCATCGCGAGCTCGTCGGCATGCTCTTCCATGAGGTCGGCGAGCCGGTGCATCAGCTGCTGCCGCTTCTCGAACCCCATCCGCGGCCACGGGCCGGTGTCGAACGCTTCGCGGGCCGCGGCGACGGCGCGGTCGGCGTCGGCCTTGCCGCCGCAGGCGATGGTGGCCCACTGCTCGCGCGTGTAGGGGTCGATGTCGGCCATCGTGGCGCCGTCGACGGACGGCACTTCCTCGCCGTTGATGATGTGGCCGTAGAAGTCCATGGGCCGTCCTTTCGTCTGGGCGCGAGGCTAGGCGCCCCCCACGCTAGTGCCCGAAAACGGTTCCTGAGGGCGGAACGAATGGGGCAGGCAGATCCGCACTCAAGTCGGCTATCCCCGCCCGGCCATCTGGGCCGACAGGCGCTTGGCGGCGGCCTGCACGAGCCGGGCCTGGCGGTCCGGGTTCTCGCCCAGCTCGTCCACCCCGCCCGTGATGGAGATGGCCGCGATCGCGATGCCGTGCCCGTCGAGCACGGGGGCGGCAACGGACGCGAGGGAGTCCATCAGCTCCCCGCGGGAGGTGGCATAGCCCTGACGCCGGATGCGCTCCAGTTCGGCTGTGAACGCGGCCTTGGAGCCGAGAGTGTGTGCGGTGTAGACGGGAAACCCCGCCACGATGCGAGCATGCGCACCCTCGGGGTCATACGCGCAGATGACCTTGCCCGATGACGTCGCGTGCAGCGGCCATCGGCGGCGGTACTCGCCCATGGCCTTCATCCCCCGCAGGGTCGCCAGTCGGTCGAGGAAGAGCGAGTCTGCGCCGTCGCGGATCGACAGGTGGACCGTCCAGCCGCTGGCCTCGCGCAGGTGCTCCAGCAGCGCCTTCGACTGGCGACGCAGTTCGACTCGCTCCAGGGCTAGCTGCCCGAGCTCGAACAGGTGCAGGCCGAGCCGGTACCTGCCGTTCTCCGGGTTCTGCTCCACCAGGCCACGGGACGCCAGCGTCGTCAGGAGCCGGTGCGAGGTGCTCTTCGCCACGCCGAGCCGACGCGCCACGTCGGTGACCCCGAGTTCCTCGTCCTCCAGGAAGCAATCCAGTGCAGCGAGGGCCGAGGCCACGGACTTAAGGCCGCCCGCGACCTCGTGCTCTGACAAGCTCCCGGGCCGCTCGGTCACCCGGGCCTACGCGAGCCCGGCGGACGCCGGTACCCGGTCGAAGCCCGGCCGCAAAGGCATGCCCGAGCGTCCACCCGGCCCGAGCTTCACGCCCAGCATCTGGTGCAGCTCGATCTGGTTGATGTCGAAGCCCAACCGCGAGGCCGCCATGTAGAGGCGCCAGACGCGGGCGGTGCCCAGACTCGACTCGGCCACGGCGGCGTCCCAGTTCGCCTCGAGGTTCTCGCACCAGTGCCGGAGGGTGAGGGCGTAGTGCTCCCGAAGGTTCTCCTCGTGGCGGATCTCGAACCCAGCGGTGTTCATCGCCGTCATCACCTGCGACGGACCAGACAGCTCGCCGTCAGGGAAGACGTAGCGGTTGATGAACGACTTGCGGAAGTGCGACTGCCAGTTGTCGTTGGGCCGAGTGATCGTGTGGTTGAGCATGCGCCCTTCGGGACGCAGCTTCCCGTACAGGAAGGAGAAGTACGACGGGTAGTTCGCCCGACCGATGTGCTCGGTCAGGCCGATGGACGAGACCGCATCGAAGTCGAACTCGGGAACGTCGCGGTAGTCGCTGAAGCGGATCTGCGCGACGTTCTCCAGCCCGGCATCGGCGATCACGCGCTGGCCCCACAGTGCCTGCTGCTCGGAGAGCGTGACACCGATGGCGGTGACTCCGTAGTTCTTGACGGCGTGCAGCACCATGCCACCCCAGCCGCAGCCCACATCGAGCAGACGCAT
Organism: uncultured bacterium; assembly: GCA_903934925.1. Taxonomy (GTDB): domain Bacteria; phylum Actinomycetota; class Actinomycetes; order S36-B12; family S36-B12; genus UBA10649. The sequence continues at coordinate 8,081 of CAIZPS010000043.1, forward strand.
CCCCGGCTGAAGGCCGAGCTTGCGGCACACGAGGTCGAACTTCTCCTCCTGCGCCGTCTCCAGTGACGCATCCGCGGTGGGGAACACGGCACACGTGTAGGCCATGGAAGGGCCGAGCACGTAGGTGTAGAAGCGATTGCTGACGTCGTAGTGGTGGTGGATCGCCTCGGCATCACGGTTCTTCGAGTGGCGCTGACCGCCGAGGCGTCGCTCCTGCGGCGGCGGAGCGGGGCGCTTGACGGCAAAGGGCGCGAATGCGCGGACGAGATCGAGCTTGTCGCGCCAGGACAGGTGATCAAGCGGCAAGGGGTAGAGCTTCGAAAGGGCGGTGTAGGCGTCGCCGATGATCTCGAGGTCACCGGTGACGTAGGCGCGGGCCAGGCCCAGCTGACTGGGTGCGCTGGCGAAGTACTCCACGGCCCTGGGGCTGCGCACCTCGAGCGTGACCTCGGCATCGGCCGGCCCGGCACTGGACCCGTCATAGGCGCGGAATCCCACGCCCCTCTCGGCGGGGACGATCATTGAGAACGCGTCAGCCAGCTTCATGAGCGCTCCACCACCTTTGCGTAGAGATCCTTCAGGCGCGACTGAGGATCGTACTTCGCCTTCAGGCCTGTGTACTCCGATCCGCCATAAATCGACCAGAAGGTCTCCCGGTCATAGAAGGCGGTCGAGTACAGGGACTTGCGGCCGTCGAGGGCGGTGACAACCTCCTCGATCCGCCGGTTGACGCTGCCGTCAGCGGGGGAGACGCCATCAGGCAGCGCGACGGTCGACCAGAAGCCGACATTGACGTAGAGCACGTCGGGGTCGAACTCGTACAGGGGCCAGCGGGCATCCGGGTCCCGCTGACGGAGTGGGCACACCCAGACCGGCTGGATGCCGACCTCGCGGTGGAAGAAATCGAGGAACTCGGGCAGTCGCTCCACGGGGACTTCTATGTCCTGCACTACGGCCTCGCGCATGGGGCGGCCGCGGCGGCGGGCCACGCGATTGGAGAGGTCGTGCTTGCGCTCGATCGCCACGAGCTTCCAGTAGACGTCGCTGCGAAGCTTGGACTTCGGCCACAGTCGGCGCACGGACGGCTTCTGGGCACCGAACGCGCGCGAGCACCAGAACCAGTCGGTGTCCCAGCGCCACAGGTAGTCGTGGATCGTCAGGGCGTCGATGGTCTTGACCTGGATCGACCGGTAGTAGATGTCCATGCCGGTGTAGTCGCTCACGCTCACACCCGTCGGTGGTTCATCCACCATCGTCGCGATGGTCAGGTACTGCTCGTTGGCGGAGAACACCGTTCCGTCGAGGAAGTCGACCTGCCGCGACTCGAAAGTGCGGGTGGCACTGATCTCCTCGATTGCGGCGGTCATGGCCTCGGCGGTGGCGAAGCGCACGTGGCGCAACAGCACGTAGGGGCGCACCGGCTCGAGCTCGATCTTCAGTCGCAGTGCGTAGCCGAGGGAGCCGTAGGAGTTGGGGAAGCCGAAGAACAAATCGCGGTTCGGATCGTCGGCGTCGCCCGACACGGTAAGGATCTCCCCGGCTCCGGTGAGGATGTCCATGTCGATGACGGACTCGTGCGGCGTGCCGTTGCGGAAACTCGCACTCTCGATGCCCAGGCCCGTGACGGCACCGCCCAACGTGATCGTGCGCAACTGCGGCACGCACATGGGCATCAAGCCGAAAGGGAGGGTGGCGTCGACCAGGTGCTCGTAGGTCGTCATGCCCAGCACCTCCGCGGTGCGGGTGACCGGGTCCACGTGCAGAACGCCGTCGAAGGCGGCCACGTCGAGGCCCGTGCCGGGCGTGGTGTCACGGGGCCGGAACAGATTGGACGTGCGCTTGGCCAGCCGGATCGGGCTGCCCGAGGGGATCTCCCGGTAGTCGCGAAGGAGGCGCTCCCGCAGTCGCGCATAGCGCTCCTGCCACGGGGCCACGGAGGAGACGGCAGTCACAGGGAGGAGGCTAGACCCGGGTCAGGGGGCTTTGCCTGCGGGCCCTGAGTGAGAATGAGGGCATGCGTCCCGTCAGTGCCCGTCCCTGGTTCGGCCCACTCGTGGCGGGCGCGGCTTTCGTCGTCACCCTGCTGGCCTTCGCGCCGATCGCCCTCGTGACCGACATCGCCCTCCGCCAGGCGGAGATGGAGCAGTTGGTGACGCGGGTCGAGGCATCCGAGTCGCAGATGGTGGCGGTGCAGGAGGAGATCGGTGCCATCACCGACGAGTACGAGAGCCTGCCCGACCCCAACGACGAGGATCGCGCTGAGCTCGTCGGCCAGCTGGCCGACGCTGCCGCGTACGGCCAGGAGGCCATTGCGGAGGCGGGTGCCGTGGTCGCGAGCGACACCTACCTTCCCTGGCACACGGCGATCCTGCGCGCCCAGCAGGACTACCTCGCTCACAACCAGGCGTGGCAGGACTACCTCGAGGCAGCGGCCGTGGATCCCGGCGAGCTGACCATGCCCCAGGAGGACATCGACAGCACCTTCGTCGAAGCCGAGGAGTCCATGCGGGCGGCACTGCCTCCGCTTGCGAGTGACGATCTGCGTCAGCGCCTCGAGCTGATCTTCGCCGAGCCCGAGGGTGAGGGCGGCCAGGCCACGTGAGGCCGATCTTCCTCGGGCATGGCGCGCCACCGCTGCTCGACGATCCGGTGTGGGTGCCCCAGCTGGAGCGGTGGGCCGTTCGGATCGGTCGCCCCGCGGGGATCCTCATCGTCTCGGCACATTGGGAGTCGGCGCCCGCGATGCTCTCGGGGGCCGAAGCCGGCACGCCGCTCATCTACGACTTCGGTGGCTTCGCTCCCCACTACTACGAGATGACATACAAGACCCCTGATGCCACCGCTCTCGCGAAGCTCGTCGCCTCGGTGTTCCCCGACGACTCGCCGGTGCTCCAGCACCAGCATCGTGGCCTCGACCACGGGGCTTGGGTGCCGCTGAAGGTGATGTATCCCGACGCCGACATCCCGGTGCTGCAACTGTCGCTCCCCACGGCAGACCCGGAGCGGCTGATGCAGATGGGATCCTGGCTGCGTCCGCTGCGCGACCACGGGGTGCTCATCATCGGATCCGGGTTCCTCACCCACGGGCTGCCCTTCCTCCGCGAGTGGCGTGTCGATGCGACGCCTCCAGGGTGGAGCGCGGACTTCGACATCTGGGCTGCGGAGGCCCTCGCGCGCGGTGACATCGAGACGCTGATGGCCTTCCGCGATCAGGCTCCTGGCATGCCCTACGCGCACCCCACCGTGGAGCACCTCACGCCGCTGTTCGTGGCTCTCGGGGCGTCGACCGCGCTGGAGACGCCCCCGGTAACCGAGGTCGACGGCTACTTCATGGGACTGGCGAAGCGCTCGTTCACCTTCTCCTGAGGCGCAGTGGCGCGAAGCGGTTAGGCTCCGCGCGATGAACGAGACGTACGAGACCCTGGCCATGGCGGCCCTCATTTCCGTGGGCCTCGGCGTCTTCCTGCGTCAGCGCGGCTGGGGGATCGCCATCCCGCTGGTGATCGTCGGCGCCGTCATTGCCGTCCTGCCGGTTGGTCCGAATGCGATTCCGGAGCCGGAGATCATTCTGGTCGCGATTCTCGCGCCGCTGGTGTTCGGCGAGGCCCTCGGCTCGTCGTTCCTGGACCTGCGCAAGGTGCGCCGACCCGTACTGCTCCTGGCGATCGGCCTTGTTGTCGCCACGACCCTGGCCGTGGGCGTTGCGGCCGCTGCCGCGGTCGCCATGCCCATCACCATGGCGTGCGCGCTTGGTGCCGTACTCGCTCCGACGGACGCGGTGGCCGTGAGCTCCGTTGCCCGGCGCGCAGGCCTGCCGCGCAGGGTGGTGGCGATCCTCGAAGGGGAGAGCCTGGTCAATGACGGCACCGGCCTGACGGCGCTCCGGGTGGCCCTGGTGGCTGCTGCGGCAGGGTCGGTGACCCTTGTCGACATCGGCTCAGTTTTCGCAGTTGCCGTCATTGTCGGAGTCGGTGTGGGCCTCGTGGGCGGCCTGTTCGTCGCCTGGGTCCTCGGCCGCGCACGCGACCTCGTCTCGGCGAACGCGCTGACCCTGGTCGCACCGTTCGGCCTCTATCTCATCGCTGAGCAATGGGAGGGGTCAGGGATTCTTGCGGTGGTGGTCGCAGCACTCGTCATCGCGAATCGACAGAACGCGGATCCGGGGCACGCGGGTCGTGTCCAGAGCGTGAACCTTTGGAAGCACATCACCTTCGTGCTTCAGTGCATTGCCTTCTTCCTCGTCGGGCTCGAACTGCCAGGAGTCCTGACCCGCCTGCCGGACCACCAGTGGAGTGCGCTGCTCGTCCTGGTGCCGCTCGTTCTTCTCCTGCTCATCGGCGTGCGAGCGCTCTTCGTCTTCGGAATCGTTGGAGCCGCTCGTGCCGTCGGTCGAGGGCGCCAGTACAGCTTTGCCGGCTCGGCCATCGTGGTCTGGGCTGGGGCTCGCGGACCGGTGTCCGGGCTTGCGGTGTTCTCCATCCCGGCTGCGTTCGCCGACGGCGTCCCCGTCCCGTTCCGCGACCTCATCCTCGCGACCACCTTCATCGTCATCGTCGTCACGCTGTTTCTCTCGCTGACCATGGCTCCGCTGGCACGGGCGCTGAAGGTCGACAGTGACGACGATGCCGACCTCCTGCGCCGGATCAACGTTCGTCTGGCGCGCGCTGCGCTCGACCGGCTTCACGACATCGAGGTGGAGGCAGCGGATGCGGGAACCCCGCTCTCCCCGGAGGTTGCTGCACAACTGCGCGCCGAGGCCGACCATCGTCTGGACTTCGGCGCCGAGGGGGAAGATGTGGTTGTCGCCTCGCACGTGCGCATGCAGCAGCTGGTGCAGACGGCTCGCGCGATGATCCGCGCCGAGCAGGAGGAGCTCATCGCGATGCGGGATGCCGAGGGACTGCCAGACGCCCTGGTCCGGCCGATGCTGCAGGAGCTCGACGTGCGCGACCAAGCCCTCGCCGCCCGCCACCCCTGACTCCCCGCCCCCGTTTCTCCCGCTAAGCGGGACAAGCGGGGCTCAAGGGCGCTCTAGGGGGCCCTTCGCCCCCATTTCTCCCACACCGCACATGGGGGCAATCGGCCCTGACCGTTGGGACAAACGGGGCTTGGGGACCGCCTCAGGAGGCTGAATGCCCCGCTTGTCCCGCTTAGCGGGAGAAACGGAGGCGGGCGAGGAGGGTGCGGGTGGCATCGGCGACGGCCTGTGCTGCGCCCTCGGGGGCATCAGCGACGCCATCGCCGCCTGCGGTGGCCCAGCCAGCCAGGCCCAGCGCTCGCAGCTCCGGTTCGCCAAGAGTGATCTGCCCGCACACCGCCAGCACCGGCACTCCTGCGTGCGCCGCGACGGCCATCACCTCGCTGATCGCCTTCCCGTGCGGCGTCTGCTCGTCAAGCCGTCCCTCGCCGACGATGACGAGATCGGCCGCCGCCACGGCAGGAGCCAGGCCGATCAACTCGGCGATAGACGCGGCCCCGGGCCTGATCGCCGCACCGAGTGCGGCCAACGCAGCCGCGGCTCCACCCGCTGCCCCGGAGCCCGGCAGCTCGGCCACGTCTCTTCCCGTGTCGGATCGCAGCACGTCTCCCCATCGCACGAGAGCTGCATCGAGAAGTCGCACGTCATCTTCTGACGCACCCTTCTGCGGCGCGAAGACGAACGCCGCACCCTGCGGACCGTTCAGCGGGTTCGTGACGTCGGCGAGCACCTCAAGACGGCAGTGCGCCAGCCGCGCGTCGATCTCAGTCATGTCCACGTGCGCCACGCGGCCCAATGCCCGTCCGGTGGGTGGCACGGTTGCGCCAGCGTCGTCGAGCAGTCGTGCACCGAGCGCTTCGAGCAGGCCGGCGCCGCCATCAGTCGACGCGCTGCCGCCGAGACACAGTGCCAGATGCGTCGCGCCGGCGTCGAGGGCAGCCAGCATGGCGTCACCGACCCCGAGCGTTGTCGCATCGAGGGGACGCAGCGGCTCCGCGTCCGGCAGGGCGATGCCGCAGACCTCCGCAAGCTCGACCACCGCATGGTCCCCGCGCACGGCGATCGAAGCATCGTGCCAAGCGCCATGCGCACCGCGCACGCGCACGGGGTGACGGTCGTACCCCGCGCTGACGAAGGCATCGACTGATCCGTCTCCGCCATCGGCCATCGGCAGCAGCTCACACTGGATATCAGGCAGGTCGGCGAGGCCGTGGCGCATGGCGTTGGCGGCCTGCGCGGCGGTGAGCGTGCCCTTGAAGGCATTGGGGGCGATCAGGACGCGCATGTTCGGCATTGTTACGCGCAAGTTCGGCATGGTGCGGTCACGGTAATGCCTGCGCCTTCCGGACGGCCCCACCGGCGGGACGTTCAGTTGGTGGGAGAGGATGTCGCTCATGACGACTCAGGGTGCAGGGCATGGACCGAACGACGACCCGTCAGCGCCCGATGCACCACTTCTCGAGGCCTGGCGCAGGGCCCAGCGATCCGGCATGAGGCCCATGCAGATTCCGGGCCACAAGATGCAGTACACCCTCGACGGAAACGGATGGGCTGCCGACCTGCTCGGCGACACCGTGCGCGACGACATCCCGCTGCAGGGTGGAGTTGACGACAACGCCCTGAGTCACGACTTCCTCGGGCAGGCCGAGCATCTGTGGGCACGACAGGTGGGTGCTGATCACTGTCGCTTCCTCGTCGGCGGCTCGTCGCAGGGCAACATCACGGTCATCGGAACCATCGCCGATCCGGGTGTGCCGATGGCGATCGACCGCACGTCGCATCGCAGCACGCAGGCGGGCCTGGTCATCAGCGGGGCGGTGCCCGTGTGGATCTATCCGCGTCTTCACCCGGAGTTCCACCTGCCCATAGGCATGCCAGCTGAGGCGATCAGCGGCGTCATCGAGCAGGTGAACGGCTTCTTCGTGACGTCGCCGAGCTACATCGGCACGCTCTCCGACATCGCCGGACTCGCCGCCGCTGCGCACGATCGGGGCGAGGCGCTCGCGGTCGATCAGGCCTGGGGGGCGCATCTGGACTTCCTGGAGGGCCGTGGAGCGATCAGTCAGGGCGCGGACCTTGCGGTCACCAGCATCCACAAGGCGCTCACCGGGTACTCGCAGACCGCCGTCGTCAGTGCGCGGGAGGGGCGCGGTTTCGTCCGACGCTCCGTCATTGATCGATGGGTCGATCTCACGGCGACGACCTCTCCGTCCGGCACCCTCATGGCCTCGATCGACGCGACGCGTGTGGCGATGGTGCGCGACGGACGACACAGGCTCGACCTCCTGTGCGAGGCGGTGCGGGAGGCGCGTGCTCGCCTGGCGACCGTTCCGGGGCTCATCGTCCTCGACGATGCGAATGCCGGGTGCAGCGTCGACCCCATGAAGCTCACGCTGATCCTGGCCGGCACGGGGGTCGACGGCACTGTGCTCGGCAACACCCTGTTCGAGCTCGGGCACGGCCCCGAGACGGCCGATCGGGATGTCATCGTCTTCACGGCGACGGTGACGGATGATCCCGAGTGGATCGCGCAGTTCGCCGACCTGCTCGCCGGGATGATCGATCGGATGCGCGGCCCGGCGCGTCCGATAGTTCCGGTGGCGGTGTGGCAGGTCTCGCCGGAGGTCGTCGTGACCCCTCGCGAGGCCTTCTTCTCCGAGCGCAAGCGGATCCCCTTGCGCGAGGCGGTTGGCGAGGTCAGCGCGGAGCAGTTCTGCCCCTACCCGCCCGGCGTTCCTCTGCTGGCTCCGGGGGAGAGAGTCACCGCCGAGACGGTCGAGGCGATCGCCGCTGCGGCGAAAGTCGGCCGTGTTGCGTACAACAGCGACCCGACCCTCGAGACGATCGAGGTCATTGACGCGATCTGACGCATCCGCGCGCGAGGATGGCGGCATGCCCCTGGACGCGGTGTACGACGCCACCTCAGTCGATGTGACCCTGAAGCCCTTGCCGGCCGATAAGTGTCTGGATGGCACGGTGAGCACGGGCAGTCGTGTCCTGGCCCGCACTGATGCATACGAGGTGGGCGTGTGGGTGCACGAGGCTGGTCGCTCGACCGACGTCGAGACCGACGAGGTCTTCGTCGTGATCTCCGGTCGCGGTCGGGTGATCCTCGACGACGGCACCGAGCTCACGCTCGCGGCCGGCACGGTCGGCGTCCTCTACGCGGGCACCCGCACCACGTGGGAGATCGACGAGCCGCTGCGAAAGGTCTGGATGGTCGAGCGCTAGGCCGCAGCCACAGCGTCCAGTTCAGCCATGGTCGCATCGTCGAGCACGAGGTCACGACTCGCGCAGTTCTCCTCCAGGTGGGCCACCGAGCCCGTCCCGGGGATGGGCAGCGTGACGGGTGAGTGCTGGATGAGCCACGCGAGCGCCACTTGCCCTGGGGTTCCTCCCACGCGGTCGGCGATGCGAGCGATCAGCGCGGACTGCTCCTCGCGGTTGCGTCCGCCGAGCGGGAACCACGGGATGAACCCGATGCCGGTCGCCTCGCAGTGCTGCAGAAGTGCCTCAGCGCTTCGGTCGGCGACGTTGTAGAGGTTCTGGACAGTCGTCACCGGGAAGTGACGCTCTGCGGCGAGGACGTCGTCGACGGTGACCTCCGACAATCCGACGTGGCGAATGAGCCCCTCGCGCTGCATGTCAGCGATGGCGCCGAACTGGTCGTCGACCGGCACATGTGGGTCGATGCGGTGCAGCTGCCACAGGTCGATGCGGTCGACGCCGAGGCGGCGCATGGACATGAGCACGCACTGGCGCAGGTAGCCCGGCCGCCCGACAGGCTCCCACTGCTCCGGCCCCTGGCGGGTGAGCCCGCCCTTGGTCGCGATGAGGACGTCGCCGTAGGGGTGCAGGGCCTCGCGGATGAGGTCCTCGCTGACGTCAGGGCCGTAGGCGTCAGCGGTGTCGATGAAGTCGACGCCGAGGTCGACAGCGCGGCGTAGGACGGCGATGGCGCTGTCGTGATCGGCGGGTGGGCCCCAGATGCCCGGGCCGGTGATGCGCATGGCCCCGAAGCCGAGGCGGTGCACTGTTAGCGGGTCATCCGAGCCGGCGGCGATGGTGAAGGTCGTGGTCATGGCTGCATTCAAGCGTCTCCCGACCCCGGTCGGTGTGCCGGACCCCTCAACTGCATGGCACGCTGCGGGCGTGGACGAGGTGCAGATCGCACGAGCGATCCTCGACAGCCATCGGGATCGCGTCGGGGCGGAACTCGTGGAACGCAGCGGTGACCCGGTCGAGGACGCGAGCCGTCTGCGCGACCTGGACGCCGTGGTGCTGAGCCATGACGGTGCGGAGGATCCGGTCTTCGTCTACGCGAACCATGCGGCCGCAGCGCTGTGGCGTATGCGCATCGACGAGATTGTCGGCATGCCATCGCGACTCTCCGCGCCACCCGAGCAGAGGCAGTCACGCGCATCCATGCTCGCCGACGCCGCGACCTCGGGTGTGCTGCACGGCTATTCCGGTGAGCGCATTGCCAAGGACGGCACGCGCTTTGTCATTGATGCCGCGACCCTCTGGACAGTCGACGGCTACCCGGACCGGCCTGGTCAGGCCGTCGTCTTCCGCGACTGGCGCGAAAGCGGTACCTGAGGCGCGAACGAAACGGCTTCGGCGCGCATCAGGCTGACGGGGCCACCACGACGACGGCGTCGCCCGCCGCGACCGTGAAGGTGGCGTCCTTGGCGGGGTTGAGCCGGATGCCCTTGTCCAGGCTGCCGCTGGTGCCGGCGAGGCTTGCCGCCCGTACGCCGAGCGGTGTGACGCCCCAGTCGCGTGCTGCCTCGATGATCGAGCGAAAGCTGGTGCTGCCGGCCGGCACGTAGCGCTCGATCGGATGCATCGTGATGATGGATCCCGCCGAGTCGAAAAGGTCGCGGAACACGGGCGCCAGGTCAGGGCTCTCACTGAGCTGCGCGATGAGCAGGCCGATGAGGCGCTGACTGACGATGAAGTCACTGTTCTCGGCCGGTGCGGTGAGCTCGACGTCATTCGGGTCGATGAGCTCAGCGACGATGTTCTCCGACGACGTGCCCTTCGCCAGATGGCCGCGCACGTGCAGCAGGGCGAGCATCGTGCGGGCGTCGGCCTCGTCGGCTGGGAAGGTGCCCTTCTCGCTGAGCAGCAGGATGTGGTCGTAGGGACCGTTCTCGAGAACGGCGACGACGTCGCTCCGGCTGATCGGGCTGCCGGGGTGGATGGTGAGCGACTGCCGCTGCAGCGTCATCGCGGTGGCGATCGCCTCGATCGCCTCGGTCGTCTCGTCGACGAGGAGGTGGATCTCTGACTCGGGGGCCACGTGGACGTCGATCTCGCGCGCGATGAGGGGCGCGAGGGGGCTCCAGCCGATGATGAGCGTGCGCTCGCGGGAGGGGGCGAGCGGCTGCCACACTCGATCGTCGGGAGGCGTCCACGGCTCCGGGGCGCAGTCGAGCGAGAATCGTGAGTCGTCCTGGGCGATGGCGATCAGGCGATCTCCTTCGCGCAGGATGGTGGTGGTGGGCGGACCGACGTGCGTTCCGTCGACGTTGCGCAGGCCGATCACTGTCGCGCTGGTGCTGGCGAGCAGTGCCTGCCCGTACGTCTGGCCGATCCACTGCCCGGTGACGTCGATGGCGTAGAGCTCGTCTCCTTCGAAGTCGAGGAACTCCTCGTAGATGCCGCCCAGGCCGGGGGAGCGCGACACCTGCGCGCCGATACGGGCGATCACTTCAGTTGACGTAATGGTGATCAGCCGATCTCCGACCGCGGATTCGAGTGCGTCCGCAGTGTCTTCGTCCTCCAACTCGGCGACGATCGGTGCGCGAGACTCGGCAGGCATGCATCGTGAGACGGCGAGCACGGCCTTGACGACCTGGGCATCGGAGCCGCCCTGCGGTCGCAGCACGATGACCGACTTCGCCTCGGCCGGATTGCCCTGCTCGAGATCGGCGATGCGGGTCGGGTTGCCGCTGCGCACGACGAGGCGCGAGGTCTTCATGTCGGGAACCTCGGCTCGCAGCTCGTCGGAGACCTGGACAACGTCGTCGGGGGTGAGCACGACGATGGCGCGGTCGCGCTCGCTGCTGTTTGCCTCGACCAGTTCGGCGATCACTGAGGCGAGCTTGTCGTTGCGGCCGACGATCAGGGTGTGGCCGGACTCGATGACCTGGGATCGGCCGCGGCGCAGGCTCTCCACTCGCGAGTCGATGGCCGATGACACCAAGCCGATGATGGCTGCAGCGAGGAAGATGCCGACGATGGTGACGAGGAGCATGACCAGCCGGAAGGGCAGGCCCTCATCGCCGGAGAAGGTGCCGGGGTCCAGCGAGCGGGTCAGCGCGTACCAGATTCCTTCGGGGAAGGTCGTGGACTCACCCGCTGGGCCGATGCCGGTGATGATGAGGAAGACGGCGATGACGAGCATGAAGGCGAGGGCGACGAGGCCCAGCCAGGCGAGGACTCCCCAGATGCCCTTCGCGAGGGTGTTGTCGAAGCGGTAGCGCAGACGCTGGCGCAGGGTGAAGGTACGCGGCATGTGGACATCCAAGCAGGAGGACATGGGCGGTGGGAGGGGCTGCAGGCATGATCGCGTTGAGGCTGGTGGCGATGTGGTTTCCTTCACCTCGTGACCGCGACCACGCCAGCTCCTAGGCCCAAACCCGCCGTGATGCCCATGAAGCGGCGCCTGGTGCTGACCGCACTCATCGTCGTCATGACCCTGGCGCCCTCGGTCGTCATGCTGGTCGTCACCTACGTGGGAACGGGGGAGGTGCAGGGCGCCGCGACGTGGGCGTCGATCCCGGCGATCGTCGGGATCAGCGCGGTGGTGTCGGGCGGACGCCGCTTCGCCGTGATCACCGCGATCGTGATGGGGTTCCTCGGCCCGCTGTCGATCGTCGCCGGCTCGTCCCCGGTGTCGGGGGCTGCGCTGATGGCGCTGCTGTGCATGGTGGTCGGGCGCATGGCGCGGTTCGGCCTGCATCGCTCGGCACTGCTCGTGCCGGTGATGGTCGCTTGGCCGCTGATCGATCCGCCGACGTGGGCGGGTGCGACGACGGTCGATCGGACCGAGACGGCGTACCTGCTGTGGATGGCAGTCATCTTCTTCGTCGGTGCGATCATCCCCGCGCTCGTGGTGCCGCTGCTCATGCGCAAGCGGAAGGCGCCGACCCTCACAGAGCACCCGCAGGGCGAGGCGGTCGTCTACACCGTGATGATCACTGTGCTCGTCACCGTGTCGACGTTCGTCGTGCTGGACTCTGCGACCTTCTACGGCGGGGCCTTCCTCATCGCGACGATCCTCGTGCTGGCGCCCATCGGTCGGGCCCACACCCTCCGGCCCACGGTGCTGCGCGTCGCCGGGACCCTCCTGGGGTCGGTGTTCCTCGTCCTGGTGGTCTCGCGCGTCAGTTCCTTGGCGCTGATCTACCTCATCGGCCTGGTGTTCATCGTCGTCGCACTCATCGCGCGGATGGGCCCACGCGGCTGGATCTACTACGTGTTCATGGTGCCGGCGACGGCCTGCCTTAACGCCACGACGCTGACGCAGGTTGGGCAATTGGGTGAGCAGCGGATCGTCGACAACGTCGTGGGCGGAGCGCTCGTCCTCGTGGCGACCGCCCTGACGATCGGCTACTCCAGCTGGGCGGGCCGACGGGGGCTGGCTGAGGCGGCGGACCAAGAAGCCGCGACGCTTGAGCGCTCCACCTAGGGTCTTTCCCGCAACCGTGACGCAGCCCACGGGGGTGCCGGTGTGCCGCTCCCGTCACATCCGTCACTCCCGTGTCACGATGACCCCGTGCTTCCCCGTGGCTCGCGCATGCCTGCGATCGGGGTGGCGCTCGCGCTGAGCGTGGTGGCGTCGACCCCGATCTCCGCCCAGGCCGGTGACGACACCTGGCAGCCGAGCACCTGGACGGGCGTGGTGCCCGGAGCCCCCGTGCCCGGCGGTGATCTGCCCTCGGCTCCGGTGCCGGCCCCGCTCACCCCGATGCCGCCGGATGTGAACCCCGTCATCTCCTACGAGCCGCAGAC
>CAIZPS010000044.1 GCA_903934925.1 uncultured bacterium
GGGACGAACGGTAGGGTCGTCCGGTGCCCGCAGCCACTAATCCCGTCCTCATCGGCGGCACCGGCCGGAGCGGCTCCACGATCCTCGGCCGGATCCTCGCTCGCCACCCCGACCTCCACCTGACCGACCCGGAGGAGGTCCGCTTCATCGCGAACAACCCGGGCATGGCAACCGCACTGGGCATGCGCAATGCCGGCTGGCCGCGCAGCATGCGATCCAGGAGCCTCGCCCAGAAGGCGATCAAGCGAACCCAGGGCGCCTACTTCAAGCGGCCGAACAACAGTGGGCTGCAGAAGTGGCTGACGATGGAGGAGATGACCTCCCTCGGCGATCGCTACCTCCAGCGCTTCGGCAAGGAACCCCTCGAGGCGACTCGGGAGTTCACGTACGCCGTCATGGACAAGGTGGTCGCACCGGCCGACGGACGACGATGGGTCGACGGCACCCCCGCCAATGCACGGGTCACCGATCTGATCGAGCCGATCTACCCCGACTGCCAGGTGGTCGCCATCATCCGCGACGGCCGCGACGTCGCTGCGTCCTTCGTCGAGCAGACCTTCGGCCCGAACGAGATCCTCGAGTCCGTGCGCGAGTGGGGGCGCCGGAGCCTGCGGATGCACCAGGCGGTCCAGCGCTGCCGGCCCGGGCGGATCCTGACCATCGACATGCTCGACATGGTGCAGAACACTCGCGAGGAGAGCCTGCGCCAGGTATGCGAGTTCCTCAACATTCCTCTCGACGCCGGAATGATGCAGTGGTTCGCCGACAACGTCAGTGTCGAGCGAGCCCATGTCGGCCGCTGGCGAACCCAGTTCGACCCCCAGACCACGGAGCAGGTCGACCAGCTCTACGCCAGGATCGTTGCCGATCTGCGCCGGCAGGGAGTGCCCATTCCGCTCGAGACGTGACCGCCGCGGTCAGTCCGCGCGCCACTCGTCACGATCGGCATCGAGGACGTCTGCACCATCGTCGATGGTCTCCTCATCGTCGTCCTGAAGGGTGCCGCGGCCCACAAGTGCCAGCGCCTCCGCCACGGTGCCGTCGAGCACGATCGCGCCGTCACCGATCACGACCGCACGGGTGCAGAAGCGCTCCATAACCCGCGCGTTCTGCCCCGCGACGAGAAACGTGACTCCCTCCGCCTTCAGCCCTTCCACATGAGCCCATCCGGTTTCACGGAACGACTCGTCGCCGACGATGAGCGAGCCCTGGGTCGCGAATGCGCGTGCGTGGGTCGCCATGGACACCGTCCAGACGATGCGACGGCGCAGTTCCGGAGGGCAGGCGCGTGCGTAGCCGTCGAGAGCCTTGGTCAGGCCCGCGGTCTCAACGATCCAGTCCAGGCGCTCGTTGATCTCTTCGGGTGACATTCCGAGCAGGATGCCGATGACGAAGATGTTCTGCCGGACCGTGAGCTTGGCGTTGAGCAGGCCTGCGCGTCGCAGGATGGGGACGACGGTGTCGCGGCGATGCACGTGGCCGTGGTCGGGGATCAGCGTCCCCGCGGCGAGGCGCAGGAACTCGACGGTGTCAGCGCGGCGATCGCGCGCGATGACCGCCACCGCCTCGCCAGGCTCCACTGCGAGCGAGAGTCCGGAGAAGACGTCCTGCCGCACCTTGCTCGTCTCGCGGGCCAGACGACGCAGACGGTCGCCACGGCCTCCGCCCTTCCGACGTCTCGTGCGGGGCATCTGGAGCCGAACATCCTCGAACTCGACCGCGTGGGCCAGGTTCGGGCTCAGGTGAATGCGCGCCATGGCTCAGGCCTCCTTCAGGATCCGGTGCTCGAGCCGGCGGAAGGTGATGATCCCCGCAACGAGGCACACGGCCGCGACACCGAAGGAGATCACGTAGCCGACCATCGGTACATGCTCCTGCGGCCACCAGCCGACGCGGTAGAGCGTGAGGATGCCTGCCAGCGGGTTCAAGGCCGCGGCTGATCGGGCCCCCTCAGGTACCAGCGCCAGCGAGTACAGGACGGGGCTCAGGTAGAACGCGGCGCGCAGCACGATGCGCACGATGCGGGCGAAGTCCGGGACGAGCACGGAGACGGATGCCACCAGCATCGACAGTCCGTACATCAGCACGAGCTGGATTCCGAAGGCCAGCAGGAAGAACCCGATGTTGATTCCCGGGAAGGTCCACGTCACGAGCATCGCGAACAGGATGAGGGGCAGGGAGAACAGGAAGTCGAAGGTGCGGGTGATGAGCACCCGCACAACGGAGAACTGCGTGGGCAGGACGCTGACGGGAAGCGTCCGGGAGAAGCCGACCAAGGCCCGGGTGGATGACGAGATGCCGCTCGTGAACCACCACCACGGCAGGATCGCCACGGTGAGGAACAGGTAGTACGGCTGCTGGCCCATGTCGCGGCCGCCCAGCAGGATCTCGAAGACGAACCACATCGTGACACTCATGCCCAGGGGCTCGAGGATCGCCCACAGATAGCCGAGCTTGAGCTTTCGGTACTTCTGCGACAGGTCACGGCGCACGAGGAGGAACAGCGCCTGCCTCGAACGCCAGATGCTCACCCGGAGCACAATACGACCTCCGCGAGTGGCCACTGGGCACCGCGAGTGGCCACTGGGCACCGCGAGTGGCCACTGGGCACCGCGAGTGGTCACTCGTGTCGCAGGAGGAGCTCCCACCGGTCGAGCACGGCGTCGAGGCGGTAGGCCTGAGCGGCCTGCCGGGCACGCGCTCCCAAAGAGCCCCGCAAGGCCTCGTCGTCCATGAGCCGAGCCAGGTGGCGCGCGAAGTCGTCGGCATCTCCCCGAACCGCCAGCAGTCCCGTGACGTTGTTCTGCACCAGTTCACGCACACCCGCCGAGGCGTCCGCGGCCACCACGGGAAGTCCACACGCCATCGCCTCCATGACGGCCAGCGGCAGGCCCTCGACGAGGGACGGCAGGGCGAGGATCGAACTCCCGAGCAGATACGACTGGGGATTGGCCGTCGGCTCGATGAACTGAACGCGCGGCAGGTGGCGGGCCCGGATCTCGTCAGTGAGCGGACCGGAGCCCACGAAACGAAGCCGCCAGTCATGACGCTCCCCCGCCACCGCCTCCCACGCGTCCGCCATGATCCCCGGTGCCTTCTCGGGCGAGAGCCGACCGAGGTAGGTCACGACAAGATCGCCGAGGGTCGAAGGAGCGTCCGGCCAGAACGCGAGCGGGTTGGGCATAGCCACGGCCTGCCCGAGTCCCCACGCCACCGCAGCGTCAGCATCCGCCTGCGTCAGCATCGTGACGACGTCGGCGTCGGCGTAAGACGCGATGAGCCGGTCTACATCCCCGTTGAGTCGGGCCGCCTCCGAGGACGAGTGGTACTGGCCGATGACCGTCCACCCGTCGTGCGGAATGCGATCGAGGACCTCCTTGCACCACACCTGGGTGGTGATGACGATCCCCGGCGCCAGATCAGCGAGTCGATCAGCGAGACGCTCGTCGAGCAGCGCATCCGCCGACGCGCGTGCACTCTCGTCCGACATGGATGGGAT
Source organism: uncultured bacterium (assembly GCA_903934925.1). GTDB lineage: Bacteria > Actinomycetota > Actinomycetes > S36-B12 > S36-B12 > UBA10649. Next base: position 3,500 of record CAIZPS010000044.1, read on the forward strand.
CGGCGAGTCGAGAAGCGTGGTCTGCGCGAACGACGCACGGGAGCCGAACGCGTGCGGGACCTCCGCCATCTCCAAGCCGATCAGCTCGACCTCGTATCCGCGATCGGAAAGTCCAGCAGCCAATACGTGAGCGACGCGGGCCGCTCCCCCGAGTTCAGTGATCGAGTTGGCCATGATCACGACGGACGTCATGTCAGACCCTCCAGGGTCGTGACAAGGTCCGGAGTGCCCGGTTCGCTCCCGTCATCCGCCAATCGCGCGAGAGCGACGTGCCCCGCCAGGTAGGTGGAATCCACGCGCCATCCCCCGCCGCGCAGTGCGCAGATCGCTTCCCGAAGCCGACCCGGTTCGTCAATCCAAGGCCCCGGGAGCTCACGCTGCCATGGCAGGTAGAGGCCGGGTCCCCTCGACAGGAGGTCACGAAGGTCAGGTGCGTAGACGATGACCGGCCGGCCGATCCGCGCTGCAACCGCTGCCCAGCCTGAGGTGTCGGTGACGACTACGGAGCAGCAGCCAATGACGCGCATCCTGTCGAGTTCGCTCGAGGCGGCCACCGATGAAACGTCATTGACGCCTTCGAGCGCCTCCAGCACGGCATCCGCCCGCTCCCCGGACATGAAGACGCCGACGACATCGACGTCAGTCTCGATGCCCAGGTGATGCCGGGCTGACGTCGGATCGGGAACGAGCTGCGTCAATGGCGACACCGTTGTGACCGGAGCCGTGTACCCCAGCGCCTGGGCCTGGTGCTCCCCCCAGTCGAGTGACGGTGCGAGGACATGGTCGACATCGACTTCTCCACGCAGCACGAGGGCGCGCTGCTGGCGTGGGGTCAGCAGGGGCCAGTCGACGACATCACTGCCCACCTTCTCGACCGTCGGCTCGACGACAGCGACGATGGTGGTGTCGCGGCCCCGCTCGAGTGGACGGCCGACGGTGTCGGGCCCGGACACTCGCATGGGCAGCCCGTCGGTCAGCCACCAGCGACTGCGCGCCGCCAGCCACCGGTGCCGGGCCGTGCCCGCGCGCACTGCCGTCGCCCACGAGGGGACGATGGACGGGTCGGACCGGTAGGCCCACACGACCGGCACACCGCCGCGATGCAGATTCTCGGTGATCACCAGCACGCTGCCCGTGCAGTCACCACTTGCATTGGTCATGGCGCATACCCGCCGACGCGTGCCCCCGATCGCGCGCGCCCATCGCGCCGCCCGGCGTGCGAGTCGGCAGTCCCAGCGCCGCCACCACGCTTGCCACCGTCCGGCTGCCACGGCCTCACTCTAAGCGCTTCGGAGCTTCAGCCCCGGCTTCCGAAGCTGAGTGCCGGTGCCGGGAGAGCTAGAAGATGCTGCGGTAGGCGAGCCAGCTGGTGATGACCAGGACGACGACTCCACCAACCCGGTACAGGCCCGTCATCGAGGGCCGCAGGTACCAGCGGACGTCATCGCTCTGCGGCTCGCGACCGAAGAGGCCGAGTATGCCGAGGATGAAGCCTGGGATGAGCAGGATGAAGAACGACATCACCGCGAATTCATCGGTGTCGCCGAAAATTGACGTCAGCACCAGGACAAGGATGAGGTAGACCAGCAGGCCGAACCCGAGCGCCGGGAGGTCCCCAGGAAGCACTTGCCACAACCTCGGCAGATTGGGCCATCGCGCGCATGCGAGTGCCAGCAGAGACGGAACGATCCAGATGATCGCACCAACCCACAGCTGCCAGGGCGAGCCGATGAACGCAGCCGAGATGAAGATGAAGAGGCCGAGACGAATGAGCGACGACAGGACCTGCTGGAGGGATCCCGGCCAAGTCGGCTCGGCGAGGATGGTGGCCATACGCTCCGGGAACCAGCGGGCCGCGAGCTCCTCCAGCAGCACCTTGACGACCAGCATTGCCGCGACGATCCACGCAAGCTGGGCAGACGCATCGGCAACCGGGAAGAGCGAGCCCCCTAGTGGCGGCATCGCATTAGCAACGTTGTAGGTGGTGAACGCCCCTAGGAGAGGCACGATGACGATGTCGGTGCCACGCTCCCACCAGCCGGACCAACTTCGGGGCGCCACCCGACGGATGTCGCGGAAGGAGCTTGCGATGAGCCCAGGACCGGCGATCAGGAGACCGACACCGAGCAGCGTGCGCACGCTCGACCAGTCGAGGATGCCGCCCATGGCGATGACCGTGACGCCGAATGCCACCGCGCCGAGGCCGCCAGCAAGTCCGTCGACCACGCCGATGACCATCATGGCGATCAGGATCCCCAGGACTGGGGGCTCGGCGATCCCACCGCCGCCGATCGCTGACCAGATGCCGAGGACGATCGCGGCAATGGGGAGCAGCAGACTCAGGCTCCCGACCATGGCCCGAAGAGGAGCTCCGTCCCCGATCATGCGAGCCAGAAGAGGGCTCTTGCTGCCCACCGCTGACATCCAGACGAA
>CAIZPS010000045.1 GCA_903934925.1 uncultured bacterium
CGCTCGATAGCGGTGCGCAGCGAGCGCGCCACTGACTTGAACTGGGCTTCGACGATGTGATGCGCATTGCGGCCCGAGAGAACCCGAACGTGCAGGGTGATCTGGCTGGTGGCCACGATCGACTCCCAGATGTGCTTGGTCAAGGTGGTGTCGTAGCTGCCGATGAGCTCGACTAGCTCAGGCTCCTCGTGCACGAGGTACGGGCGTCCGGACAGATCGACAGCCGACTGCACGAGACACTCATCGAGCGGCACGAGCGCATCGCCATAACGGCGCAGCCCAGCGCGATCGCCGAGGGCCTGGTTGATCGCCTGGCCGACCGCCAACGAGGTGTCTTCCACCGTGTGGTGCGCGTCGATGTGCAGATCACCCTTGGTGCGCACGACGAGATCGATGCCACCGTGCTTGGACAGCTGCGCGAGCATGTGATCGAAGAACGGGACCCCGGTATCGACGGAGTTCACGCCGGTTCCATCGAGATCGAGCTCGACGAAGACCTCGCTCTCCTTGGTCTTGCGGTCGATCGTTGCGGTGCGGCTCATCGTCATCCTTCTCGCGCAGTGAGCAGGGCCTGCCTAAACATAGCGTTCTCCTGCGGGGTGCCCACGCTCACGCGCAGCCAGCCCGACGGTCCGGTCTGGCGGACGAGCACGCCCTGGTCGAGCAGGCGCTGCCATACTGAAGAGCGATCGTCGAACATGCCGAACAGGATGAAGTTGGCATCGCTCGGTGCGACGACGAAGCCTTGGTCAGCCAGCCAGGCAGCCAGCGCATCACGCTCGGAGCGCAGGAGGTCGACCTGGGCCTGCAACTCGTCGGCGAACTCGAGGGCGGTGAGTGCGACGGCCTGGGTCACGGCCGACAGGTGATACGGCAGGCGCACGACCTGGAGCACGTCGATCACGCGGGTGTCGGCGGCCACCGCATAGCCCAGGCGGGCCCCGGCTAGGGCAAAGGCCTTGCTCATCGTGCGCGAGACGATCACGTTCGGGTACTCGGCCAGCAACTCGAAGGCGGTGCGGGTGCCCGCACGACGGAATTCGGCGTATGCCTCGTCGACCACCAGCATCGATCCAGAGCGCAGCGCGGCAGCGGCAATGCACTCGGCGTCCGCGAAGTCGAGGAAGGTGCCCGTTGGGTTGTTGGGCGAAGTCAGCAGCACCAGGCTCGGCCGAAGGGACTCAATGCTCGCTATCGCGGCATCGATGTCGACGGTGAAGTCCTCGCGCCGCGGGAACGTGCGGTACTCGGTGAACGTATCGCGCGCATACTCCGGATACATGGAGTAGGTCGGGTCGAAGGTGATCGCGAGCCGCCCAGGCCCACCGAACGCCAGGAAGATGTGGTGCATCACCTCATTCGAGCCATTGGCCGCCCAAGTCTGCGCTGCAGTGACGGTGACGCCGGTCTCCCGCGTGACATACGCGGCAAGCGCGGCGCGCAGGTCGCCGGCATCGCGATCCGGGTACCGATTGAGGGTCGCGGCAGCCCTCTCCACGGCAGCAGCCATCGCCGAGGCGAGCGCAGGCGAGGGCCCGAAGGGGTTCTCGTTCACGTTCATCGGCGCAGCGACATCGAGCTGCGGTGCGCCGTAACTCTGGACGCCGACCAGGTCGTCGCGGATCGGGAGGACGAAGTCCGAACTCACCCGTGGTCCTCGGGCCGCTCGTCCTCGAAGCGCACGCGCACCGCCTGGCCGTGCGCGGGGAGATCCTCCGCCTCCGACAGCGCGAGAACGTGAGGCGCGACGTCGCGCAGCGCAGACTCGTCGTACTCGACGATGTGGATTCCGCGCAGGAAGGACTGGACCGACAACCCCGACGAATGCCGGGCGGAACCGGCGGTGGGCAGCACGTGGTTGGAACCGGCCGCATAGTCCCCGAGCGAGACTGGCGCGTACGGACCGACGAAGATCGCCCCCGCATTGCGCACGCGCAGGGCCCACTCCCGGGCATCGCGGGTGTGGATCTCCAGGTGCTCGGCCGCATAGGCGTCCACGACGCGCAGCCCGGCCTCGAGGTCATCGACGAGGACGATCGCACTCTGAGTGCCCGACAGTGCCTCCCGGATCCGGTCGACGTGCTTGGTGGTGACCAACTGAGCCGAGACCTCGTCCTCGACGGCATCGGCCAGTGCGGGGTCGTCGGTGACGAGCACCGCGGCCGCGAGGACGTCGTGCTCCGCCTGGCTGATGAGGTCGGCCGCGACGTTGCCGGCGTCGGCCGTGCTGTCGGCGAGGATCATGACCTCGGTAGGACCGGCCTCGGAGTCGATTCCGATGACGCCCTGCAGCGCCCGCTTGGCCGCGGTGACGTAGATGTTGCCCGGGCCGGTGACCAGATCGACCGGCTCGCATCGGCCGCCCTCAGGCAGGTCGACGCCGTACGCGAGCATCGCCACGGCCTGGGCACCGCCGACGGCGTAGACCTCGTCGACGCCGAGCAGCGCACACGCCGCCAGGATCGTGGGGTGCGGCCAGCCGCCGAAGTCGCGCTGCGGCGGGGAGACCACGGCGAGGGAGGCCACACCTGCCGCCTGCGCCGGCACGACGTTCATGATCACGCTGCTCGGGTACACCGCCCGACCGCCCGGGACGTAAAGCCCCACGCGGTCGACCGGCAGCCAGCGCTCGGTGACGGTGCCCCCGGGCACCACGACCGTCGTGACCTCGCCCCTGCGCTGGTCCGCGTGGACCCGACGCGCACGATCGATGGATTCCAGGAGCGCGGCCCGCACCGCCGGGTCGAGGGCCTCGGCCTGCTCGCGCAGCATGGCGACCGGTACGCGCAGGGAGGGCGGGCGGACCCCGTCGAGCTGCTCGGTCCAGCGCAGGACCGCCCCGGCCCCTTCGGTGCGGACTTCGTCGATGATCGGCCGGATCCGCTCACCGGCGTCGGCGACGTCCATGGCCGCGCGCGGCACGACATCACGCGGGTTCACGTGCGAACCCCGGAGGTCGATGCGCCGGATCACAGGCTTACCTTACGCTGCGCTGGTGTCCGACCTCCTGCCGCTGTTCCCGCTGAACACGCCGCTGGTGCCCGGATTGGTGCTTCCCCTGCACATCTTCGAACCGCGCTACCGAACTCTCGTGCGCGACCTGCTCGACGAACCGGACGAGGAGGCCCGCGAGTTCGGCATCATCGCACTGCGCGACGGGGCTGACATCGCCCGCGACGGCCGCGACGCGCTCTACCCGGTCGGAGTGGCGACGATCCTGCGCCAGGCCGAGGAGCTACCCGACGGTCGCTTCGAGATCGTCACGACCGGCAGCAGGAGATTCCAGCTCAACGAACTCGATGCCAGCGCCCCGCTGCTGCGTGCCGATGTGGCGTTCCTCGACGACATCACCGGGCCTGACGACGGACTGCTCGCGGCCCGCGTGAGTCGGCAGTTCCATCAGTATCGGGCGGCCCTCAGCGGGCAGGTTCAGGCGTCGGTCGAAGACGAGGACGTGCCGTCCGACCCGACGGTGCTGTCGTACCTCGTCACAGCGGCGATGGTGGTGCCGATGGCCGAGCGGCAGGAGCTCCTCGCCGCAACGACGACGGCGGCTCGACTGCGCACCGCACTGGCCCTGCTGGCTCGCGAGAACCTGCTCATCTCCGAACTCGCGGCCGTGCCGGCGCTCGACCTGCCCGGCGTGCCTCCGTCGGTCAACTGAGGAACGCGATGGCCGGCAGGAGCGGTGGAACACCCGCGACCGTGGCGCTGCAGAAGGCCGGCGTGATCTTCACCCTGCACGAGTACTCCCACGACCCGCGCGCGGAGTCCTTCGGGCTGGAGGCCGCTGACGCGCTCGGTCTGGACCCCCGACAGGTGTACAAGACCCTGCTCGCCGATGTCGACGGTTCGACGGTGGTCGGGATCGTCCCGGTCGCCGGCAGCCTCGACCTCAAGGCCCTGGCCGGCGCAGCGGGCGGCAGACGCGCCGAGATGACGGATCCGGCACGCGCACAGCGGCTGACCGGCTACGTGCTGGGCGGAATCTCGCCGGTCGGCCAACGACGACCCCTGCCGACCTACCTCGACGACACTGCCCTGCTGTGGGAGCGGGTCTACGTCAGTGGCGGTCGCCGCGGCCTCGACATCGGCATCGCCCCCACCGATCTCATCGCGGTGACGGCTGCTGTCACGGCGCCGATCGGGCGCTCGAGCGCCACTCGCTGATCCAGTCTGAGAGCGCGAGGACCGTGATCACGATCGCGGATGCCAACGGCCACATCAAGAACATGGCACCGAGCGATACCTCGAGGGGTGCGTCCGTCACCACCGGCTCCGTCGTCGCCTCAAGGCCCTCGATGTCGACCGAGCCGAGTCGTGTGCCGACGAACCACATGGCTGCAGTGCCCACCCCGGCAGCGAGCAGTGCGGCAACGAGGACGGAGAACAGGTGTTCGCGCCTCATGTAGGCCAGGCCGATGGCAATCGCAACACCTGCCACCAGCGCCAGCACACCGAAGGCGACATCGGACGCGAAGTACTCCTCGGGCTGGAACGAGTCCGGATAGGCAGTGCCCTCCTGGATCACCACGGGCACACGAGGGGCCAGTGCCGCCCAGACGACACCCAGGGCCGCCCCGCTGATGGCCCCCACGATGAGCCCGGCGGCGATGACCGCCGAGGCCCGGCGCTGGACGCTCATCCCAGGCAGGTCGGCCCGAGCAGGGCCTTGAGGTCGCCGTAGAGGGAGGGCGAGGGCGTGACACGGAACCGATCGTCGAGTCGGAGCACCGATGTCTTCGCCCCACCCGTGAGATGCAGGTGCACCTCCGTGGTGCCCGGATGCGCCGAGAGGACGTCCTTGAGCCGCTCGACCAGGGGTGGGATGCAGCGAGATGCCGCCATCGACAGTCGAACTGGGCCGCTGCTGGCCTCGCTGAGATCCGGCTGGGTGATCTCCATCGCGACGACGCGCACACCGTCATCATCACTGCGGTCGACTCGGGCGCGCACGATGATCACTGCATCGTCGACGAGCATGGTGCCCACGGACCCGTAGGACTGCGGGAACACCATCACGTCGACTGAGCCCTCGAGATCCTCGAGCGTCACGATCGCCCAGGGCGATCCCTGCTTCGTCGTCTTGCGCTGCACCGATGTGACCAGACCGCCGACCGTGACGATCGCGCCGTCCGAGCGCTCGTCCATGAGCAGCGCAGCAATCGAGCGGTCGGTGTGCTGGGCCAGCACGTGCTCAGCGCCCTGCAGCGGATGGTCCGAGACATACAACCCCAGCATCTCGCGCTCGTGGGCGAGCAGCACGGCTTTCTCCCACTCCCCCAGCGGCACGTCGCCCCGCGGCAGGATCGCGTCGTCGCCGTCGGCCTCGAGCCCACCGAACAGGTCGAACTGGCCATGCGACTCGGCGCGCTTGACGTCGACCGCCGCATCGACCACCTGCTCATGGATCTGCGAGAGCCCCTTGCGCGTGTGCCCGAGGGAGTCAAAGGCGCCGGCCTTGATGAGTGACTCGATGACGCGCTTGTTGCATACGGACGCGTCGACCTTGGCGATGAAGTCGTGGAAGTCGGCAAAGCGGCCGACCCGACGACGGGTGGCGATGATGGAGTCGACGACGTTGGCACCGACGTTGCGGATCGCGGACAGTCCGAATCGGACATCGCTGCCACGCGGCGTGAAGTCGAAGTCGGAGTCGTTGACATCGGGCGGCAGGACCTTGATGCCCATGCGTCGGCATTCGTTGAGGTAGACGGCTGACTTGTCCTTGTCGTCCTTCACAGACGTGAGCAGGCCCGCCATGTACTCGGCCGGGTAGTTGGCCTTGAGGTACGCCGTCCAGTACGAGACGAGGCCGTAGCCAGCCGTGTGAGCCTTGTTGAAGGCATAGTCGGAGAAGGGCACGAGGATGTCCCAGAGGGTGCGGATCGCCGCGTCGGAGTACCCGTTCGCGCGCATGCCCTCGCTGAAGGGGACGTACTCCTTGTCGAGGATCTCCTTCTTCTTCTTGCCCATAGCTCGACGCAGGAGATCCGCGGCCCCGAGCGAGTAGCCGGCGAGCTTCTGTGCGATCGCCATGACCTGCTCCTGGTACACGATCAGGCCGTAGGTGTCGTCGAGGATCTCGGCGAGGGGCTCGGCAAGCTCGGGGTGGATGGGCACCACAGGCTTGCGGCCGTTCTTTCGATCGGCGTAGTCATTGTGGGCGTTCGCGCCCATCGGGCCCGGCCGGTACAGAGCCAGGACCGCCGAGATGTCCTCGAAGCTGTCGGGTTGCATCGAGCGCAGGAGTGCGCGCATGGGGCCACCGTCAAGCTGGAACACGCCCAGGGTGTCGCCGCGTGCGAGCAGCTCGTAGGTGGGGCGGTCGTCGAGCGGGAGGTCCTCGAGCACGAGTGACGTGCTGCGGTTCTCCTGGATGTAGCGCAGGGAATCGTCGAGCACGGTGAGGTTGCGCAGGCCAAGGAAGTCCATCTTGAGCAGGCCGAGGGATTCGCATGCGCCCATGTCGAACTGCGTGATGACCGCGCCGTCCTGCTCACGACGCCAGACGGGGATGACATCCATGAGCGGCTCTCGGCACAGGATGACGCCAGCAGCATGAACACCCGGCTGGCGCTTGAGCCCCTCGAGCCCCTTGGCGGTGTCGACGACCTGGCGGGCCTCAGGGTCGGACTCGTACAGGGCGCGGAACTCCGCCGCCTCCCCGTAGCGGGGATTGGTGGGGTCGAAGGCGCCGGCGAGGCTGATGTCCTTGCCCATGACGGACGGCGGCATGGCCTTGGTGATGCGGTCGCCGAGGGCGTACGGGTGACCCAGCACGCGAGCGGAGTCCTTGATCGCGGCCTTGGCCTTGATCGATCCGTACGTGACGATCTGGGCGACACGCTCCTCGCCGTACTTCTCCGTGGCGTAGCGGATCATGTCGCCGCGGCGGCGCTCGTCGAAGTCCATGTCGATGTCGGGCATCGAGATGCGCTCAGGGTTCAGGAATCGCTCGAAGAGCAGGCCGTGCTTCATCGGGTCGAGCTCGGTGATTCCGAGGGCGTAGGCGATCATCGCGCCCGCTGCGGATCCGCGCCCGGGGCCGACGCGAATGCCGTTCTCCTTCGCATAGCGCACGAGATCGGCGGTGACGAGGAAGTAGCCCGGGAACCCCATCTGGATGATGACGCCCACCTCGTACTCCGCCTGACGCCGGACGTCGTCGGGCACCGCACCGTGATACCGCTTCTGCAGACCGCGCTCGACCTCCGTGACCAGCCACGACTCCTCGGTCTCGCCCTCGGGAACCGGGAATCTGGGCATGAGGTTGGCGCCCTCGGCGAACTCGACCCGGCATCGCTCGGCGATGAGGAGGGTGTTGTCGCAGGCCTCCGGAAGCTCGGACCACACTCGCCGCATCTCTGCAGCGCTCTTGACGTAGAAGTCACGAGCGTCGAAACGGAAGCGCTTGGGGTCATCCATGGTGGTGCGCGTGCCGATGCACAGCAGCACGTCGTGGGTGTCGGCATCGGATGCGTGGACGTAGTGGAGGTCGTTGGTGGCAACGAGCGGGAGGTCGAGGGTGCGCGCAATGCGCAAGAGGTCCTCACGGAACCGGCGCTCGATCGCGAGTTCGTGGTCCATGACCTCGCAGAAGTAGTTGCCGGCGCCGAGGATGTCGCGGAAGTCCGCGGCCGCGGCCAGGGCACGGTCATAGTTGCCGGCCTGCAGCCACCGGTTCACCTCGCCACTCGGACAGCCGGTGGTGCCGATGAGGCCGGCTCCATAGCGCTCGAGGAGGTCGCGGTCGAACCGTGGCTTGAAGTAGTAGCCCTCCAGGCTCGCCAGCGATGACAGTCGGAACAGGTTGTGCATGCCGGCGGTGTTCTCCGCCCACAGGGTCATGTGGGTGTAGCTCTGCTTGCCGCGGCCCGCGGCGGAGTCGTCAGGCGTTGCCTCGTCGAAGCCACCGCCGAAGTCGAAGGGCCGACGCTCGAAGCGCCCCTGCGGGGCGTAGTAGCCCTCAAGCCCGATGATGGGCACGAGCCCTCGGGCCTTGGCGCCCTTGTAGAAGTCGTAGGCACCGTAGAGGTTGCCGTGATCGGTCATGGCGACCGCTGGCATGCCCTGCCGCTCCACCTCGTCGAAGAGGTCGTTCAGCCGCGCGGCTCCGTCGAGCATCGAGTACTCCGTATGGACGTGCAGGTGCACGAAGTCCGATGACGGGGGCGGGGGCACAGCCCCACCCTAACTTTCCGGACCGTCAGCCCGGACCCGTGCCGCGCAAGCGCTCCAAGGCCGTCCGGAGGTCCTCGGGGTACGGGCTGCTGACGACGATCCGCTCCCCCGTGACAGGGTGGTCGAAGGCCAGGCTCACCGCGTGCAGCCACTGACGGGTCAGGCCCAGGCGCCGCGCCAGCTCGGGGTCGGCGCCGTACATGAGGTCGCCGGCGCAGGGGTGCCGGAGGGCGGCCATGTGCACCCGGATCTGGTGCGTGCGTCCGGTCTCGAGGTGGATCTCGAGCAGCGAGGCGTGCGGAAAGGCCTCCAGGGTGTCGTAGTGCGTGACGGAGGGCTTGCCGTCACTGACCACGGCCCACTTGTAGTCGTGCTGAGGGTGGCGGCCCACGGGGGCGTCGACCGTGCCGCTCAGCGGATCGCAGTGCCCCTGCACCACGGCGTGGTACACCTTCTCCACGGTGCGGTCGCGGAACTGGCTCTTCAGGCTCGTGTACGCCCGCTCGCTCTTGGCCACGGCCATGACTCCTGACGTGCCGACGTCAAGCCGATGGACGATGCCCTGACGCTCGGCCGCTCCTGACGTACTGATCCGGTAGCCAGCCGCGGCGAGGCCTCCGATCACGGTCGGCCCCGTCCACCCCGGGCTCGGGTGCGCCGCCACGCCCACCGGCTTGTCGACCACGACGACGTCGTCGTCGTCAAACAGCACGCGCATTCCGGGGACTGGCTCGGAAACGGGGATGACCGACTCCGGCTCGCTGAGGTCCACGGTCAGCATTGCGCCGGCGGAGAGGCGGTCGGACTTCGCCGCCCCGCGTCCGTCGACCTCGACCCCGCCGCGCTCGATGAGGTCGGCCGCCCGTGAGCGCGAGAGACCCAGGAGACGGGTCAGGGCGACATCGAGTCGCTCGCCTTCCAGGCCCTCCGGAATCGGAATGCTGCGCACGCTCACGTGCCCGGATTCCTCACGTGCCCGGACTCCTCACGACCGCCGGCCGCTGATCTCGATACCCCTCAGCGCGAGCAGGACCATTCCCACGGCCGACAGGGTGATGAACATGTCGGCGATGTTGAACACTGCGAAGTAGGGAAGGGAGATGAAGTCCACGACGTAGCCGAGTCCGGGACCCGGAGGCCGGGTCAGCCGATCGATGAGGTTGCCGAGCAGGCCGCCCAGCAGGCCGCCGAGGGCTACCGCCCAACCGATGCTGCCCAGTCGACGGGAGGTGCGCAGGATCACGGCGGCGACGATGACGGCCACGATCGTGAAGATCCACGTGTAGCCCACACCGATCGAGAACGCTGCACCCGTGTTCTCGACGTAGGTGAACTTCAGGAGTCCGCCGAGCATGACGATCGGCCCCTCGCCGGATTCCAGCCGCGGGCGGAGCGTCTCCACGACCCACCACTTCACCAGCTGATCAAGCACCACGGCCCCGGCCGCCACAGCGCCGAGAATGATCAGACATCGCCGCCTGACATCGGAATCGACCACCGGCGACTCGGGGCCCTGCTCGACCATGATCGGCTCACGGTCGGCGTCGACACCCTCCTCGGTCACACGCCCACCCTACGTGGCCGCCGTCGAACGCCGGGCAGGCCCGCTAGAGGAGGTAGCGCTCCTCGGCCTGCTTGCAGGCCATGCACAGGGTGGCCCGGGGAAAAGCCTGAAGACGGAACTTGCCGATGGGGTTGCCGCACGACTCGCAGATGCCGTACGTGCCCTGGTCGAGTCGCTGCAGGGCGTGCTCGACCTGCTCGATCATGCTGCGGGCGTTGTTCGCGAGAGACATCTCGTGCTCGCGTTCGAAGGTCTTGCTGCCGGCGTCGGCCTGGTCGTCACCGGCGCCGTCGCCGGAGTCGCGGATGAGGTCCGCGAGCCCCTCCTCGGCGCTGGCGAGCTCGGCCTGCAGTCGCGAGAGTTCGACGTTGAGCTCGCCGCGGACCTCCTTGAGTTCCTTGGCCGTCCACGGGGTCTCGTCCTCGCGAACCACCAGGGGGGCCGGCCGCTTCGCCGGGACCATCTTCTTCGCCGGAGCCTTCTTGACCGGGGCCGCCTTGGCCGGTGCCTTCTTGACCGGAGCCGCCTTCTTGACCGGAGCCTTCTTCGCCGGAGCCGCCTTGACCGGAGCCGCCTTCTTGGCCGGTGCCTTCTTGGCCGGAGCCTTCTTGGCCGGGGCCGCCTTCTTGGCCGGAGCCTTCTTGACCGGGGCCGCCTTCTTGACCGGGGCCGCCTTCTTCGCCGGGGTCTTCTTCGCCGCCGCCTTCTTCTTGACCGGAGCCTTCTTGGCCGCCGCCTTCTTCGCGGGCGCGCCCTTCTTCGCGGCTGGCTTAGCCATGAGGTCCCCTGTCCATCGCGACGACGCCGGCGGACGAAAGCCACTTCACGGCCGCTCGCCCGGTGTCCGGCTGATGGTAGGCCCATGCGGCGGATCCCACCGGCTGGCGCGCCGATATCCTGACGGGCCGAGGCCTCAACATGTCCGCCGCGACACGTCCACCGCGACACGTCCACCGCGACACGTCCATCGCGACACGTCCACCGCGACACGTCCACGGCGACACATGACGAGGCCCAGCCCCGACCACCGGCCGCTTCGGCCCGCATCGACGGAGGACCCATGTACCGGGCCGTGCCAGCGCAGGTCGATCTGCCGGCCCTGGAGCATGAGGTGCTGGCGATGTGGGACGCCGAGCGCGTCTTCGAGGCCTCCGTCGCGCAGAGCGAGGGTCGTCCACTCTGGGTCTTCTACGAGGGACCTCCCACCGCGAACGGCACTCCGGGTACGCACCACGTGGAGGCCCGGGTCTTCAAGGACGTCTTTCCCCGATACCGCACGATGAAGGGCTACTACGTTCCCCGCCAGGCCGGCTGGGACTGCCACGGCCTGCCCGTCGAGCTGGCGGTGGAGAAGGAACTGGGCTTCACGGGCAAGCAGGACATCGAGGCCTACGGCGTCGCCGAGTTCAACGCACGCTGCCGGGAGTCGGTGCTGCGGCACGTCGATGAGTTCGCGGATATGACCCGCCGCATGGGCTACTGGGTCGACATGGACCGGGCCTACTGGACCATGGACAAGGACTACGTCCAGAGCGTGTGGTGGTCGTTGAAGCAGATCTTCGATCAGGGTCTGCTCGCGCAGGATCATCGTGTCGCGCCCTACTGCCCTCGCTGCGGCACCGGGCTCTCCGACCACGAGCTCGCCCAGGGCTACGAGACCGTCGTCGATCCCTCCGTGTTCGTGCGGTTCCCGGTGCGCACGGACGAGGCTCTCGCCCAGCGCTACCCCGGCGCGAGCCTGCTGGTCTGGACGACGACCCCCTGGACCCTCGTGTCGAACACCGCTGTCGCCGTCAAGCCGGACGCGACCTACGCCGTCGTGCGCACGGACGACGAGACCCTCATCGTCGCCGAGGAGCTCATCGCCGCGATCTTCGGCGATGCCGAGGTCGCCATCCTGGAGACGATGCCCGGCTCGGCTCTCGAACGCGTGGGCTACGTGCGCCCCTTCGACTTCGTGGACATTCCCGATGCGCACTTCGTACTGCTTGCCGACTACGTCACCACGGATGATGGCACCGGTCTTGTGCACCAGGCGCCCGCCTTCGGCGCCGACGATCTCGTCACCTGCCGACGCTACGGACTTCCCGTCGTCAATCCGATCCGCCCCGACGGTCACTTCGAGGATGCGGTGCCCGTCGTGGGCGACATGTTCTTCAAGAAGGCCGACGAGACCCTGATCGCCGACCTCGAGCAGCGCGGCCTGATGTTCCGGCACCTGGCCTACGAGCACTCCTACCCGCACTGCTGGCGCTGCCACACGCCGCTGGTCTACTACGCGCAGCCCTCCTGGTACATCCGCACGACCGAGCGCAAGGAAGAGCTCCTGGCGCAGAACGAGCAGACCAACTGGTTCCCCGAGACCATCAAGTGGGGTCGCTACGGCGACTGGCTGACGAACAACGTGGACTGGGCGCTGTCGCGCAATCGGTACTGGGGCACGCCCCTGCCGATCTGGCGGTGCCCGGAGGGTCATCTCGTCGCCGTGGGTTCGCTCGCGGAACTGAGCGAGCTCGCCGGCCGCGACGTCTCCGACACCGACCCTCATCGACCCTACGTCGACGACATCACCCTGCCGTGCCCCACCTGCAGTGCCGAGGCTCGGCGGGTGCCCGAAGTCATCGACGGCTGGTACGACTCAGGCTCGATGCCCTTCGCCGCGCTCGGCTACCCGCACAGGAACGAAGCGGAGTTCGCCGCGCAATTCCCCGCCGACTTCATCTGCGAGGCGATCGATCAGACCCGCGGGTGGTTCTACACACTCATGGCAGTCAACACTCTCGTCTTCGGGGAGTCCTCGTACCGCAACGTCGTCTGCCTCGGCCACATCCTCGACGAGGACGGCCGCAAGATGAGCAAGCACCTCGGCAACATCCTCGCGCCGATTCCGCTCATGGACGAGCACGGCGCCGACGCCCTTCGGTGGTTCATGCTCGCCAGCGGCTCGCCCTGGCAGGCGCGGCGAGTGGGGCACACGGCCATCGCCGACGTCGTGCGCAAGACCCTCCTCACCTACTGGAACACGGTCTCCTTCCAGTCCCTCTACGCCCGGACCGCCGGCTGGCAGCCCAGCGACGGGGCTCCGGCCCCCGCTGATCGTCCGGTGATCGACCGCTGGGTGCTCTCCGAGGCGGCGCGCATGGCCCACGAGGTCGACCTCGCCTTGGAGTCCTTCGACACGCAGCGCGCCGGGCGCCTGCTGTCGACCTTCATCGACGACCTCTCCAACTGGTACGTGCGCCGATCGCGTCGACGCTTCTGGGACGGTGATCCCGCAGCCCTTGCAACCCTGCACGAGGCCCTGCGCACCGTGACGCTGTGCCTGGCTCCCTTCACGCCCTTCATCACCGAGCGGGTCTGGCAGGACCTCTTCCGGCCCACGGATCCGAGTGCCCCGTCCTCCGTGCACCTGGCCTCGTGGCCGTCGTGGCACCCGGCAGATGTCGACACCGCGCTCGGCGAGCAAATGACTCTCGTGCGGCGCCTGGTCGAACTTGGGCGGGCCGCACGAGCAACCTCGTCGGTACGCACCCGGCAACCACTGCGTCGCGCACTCGTCTCGGCGCCAGGCTGGGCAACCCTCGGTGCCGCCCTGCGCGACCAGGTGGCCGAGGAGCTCAACGTCCTGGAACTGGAGTCCCTCTCCGACGACGACTCCGGCCTGGTCGACGTCAGCGTCAAGGCGAATTTCCGTGCGCTGGGAGCCCGGTTCGGCAAGCAGACGCCCGCCGTGGCACAGGCCGTCGCCGGAGCCGACCCCACCTCACTCGTCAGCAGCATGCGCGCCCAAGGATCCGTCGTCGTCACCGTTCCGGAGGTGGGCGAGGTCACCGTCACGGAGGACGATGTCATCGTCACCGAGACCCCACGGGAGGGCTGGGCCGTGGTGTCCGAGGGCGGCGAGAGCCTCGCCCTCGACCTGCACCTCGACGACGCGCTCGTGCGCGCCGGTCTGGCCCGCGAGATCGTGCGCACCCTGCAGGAGGGCCGCAAGACCGCCGGGCTAGAGGTCAGCGATCGCATCCGCGTGTGGTGGGCTTCCAAGGACGACCTGCTGGCCGCCGCCATCATGGAGCACAGCGAGGACATCGCGCGAGAGGTCCTCGCCATCGAGTTCGCGAACGGCCCGGGGCCCGACGACGCATTCCCCGTGGATGCCGATCTGCCTGCGAGCCTTCGACTGTCCCGCGCTCACTGACGAGCGTGCCCGCTCTCAGTCGCGGTCGAGTGCGGCGAGCTGGTCCTGCAGCACTAGGCGCATCGCAGCCCTGACGGCATCCGCCCGGATCTGCGCCTGGCGCACGATGTCCTCTGCCGTCCGCTGGGCCGAGCCCAGCACTGCTGCGGCCTCCGGCTGACTGGTCAGGAGGGCCTGCAGTTCTGCCGTGACCACCGTCGGCGGCTCCGCCGCCACGGACTGGAAGCGCACCGCCTCCTCGTGCAGGTCGGCGATGCGTCGCTCGGCAACGAGAAGTCTTGCCTGCACCTGCTCGAGTTGGGTGCGCAGCACCGCTTCGCTTTCGCGGGAGCGCTGCAGTTCATCCGCGTATTGGGCGATATCAGCCTCGATGATGTCGAGGAAGGCATCCACCTCGTCCATGTCGTACCCGGACTTGAGCCGCGTCGTTCCGAACTGAACGGCTCGGACATCAGCAGGATTCAGGGGCACGCGCGTCTCCATTCCGTGCTGGCGCAGGACCGAGTCCATGCTGGCGCGGGGTCGGCCGCACGGATCATGCGAAGGATGCGCCGATCCCCCGCACGACGCTGATGAGGATGTTCGTCCCGAGCAGCAGGATGAGGAAGGCCAGATCGAACGATATCTGGCCGATGCGCAGCGGCGGGATCACGCGCCGGAGCAGTCGGAGAGGCGGATCGGTGACCGAGTAGATGAATTCCAGGAGGATGAGCAGCGGACCCCTCGGCGTCCATCCGCGGGAGAAGGCCTGCACCAGGTCGAAGACCAGTCGGGCCAACAGGAAGAGCCAGAAGACGAGCAGCGCGAGCGCGATCACCTCGAAGACGATCGACACCTGCAGCTCCTCAAGACGTTCCGCTCCGGACGATGTGTGACGTGCTCACTCGCTCACCTCATGGCTGGGGAGACGACCCTCTCAACTCTGGTTGAAGAAGCCGTCCTGTGCGATCTGCGCCCGCGCCGCGTCGCCGATATCGACGTTCACGGGCGACAGCAGGAACACTTTGTTCGTGATGCGCTCGATGGATCCGCGCATGCCGAAGACCAGGCCCGCGGCGAAGTCGATGATGCGCTTGGCATCGGGATCCTCGAGTTCCGACAGGTTCATGATCACCGGGACGCCCTCGCGATACTGCTCACCGATCCGGCGCGCATCGTTATAGCTGCGCGGATGGATGGTCTCGATCCGGGAGAGGTCGGACGGCGGCGGATAGCCCGGGCGACGATCGGCGAGCGGCGCCGCCGTGGGGTTCGCCGGCGAAGGTGCTTCGCTGCGAAACGTGCGCACCGCGCGAGTGTCGGTGATCGGACGGACACTGCGCGAGGAGTAGCGGTCATCGTCGTAGCCGGGGTCGTAGCCGCGTGACCGGGAGTCACGGGAGTCACGGGATTCGCGGGAGTCGCGACTGCTGCGCCGGGCGTCCTCATAGTCGTCGTACTCGTCGTAGGCGTCGTCGCCGTGGTCCTCGACCAGACCCAGGTACACGGCCATCTTGCGCATCGCGCCAGCCATCTCCTGCTTCCTCCCTGTGCCTGCTGAGTTCTCACTCCGTGCCCACAACGTGCCTGCTCCGTGCACCGCCCACAGCAGCACACGGCCACCTGAGACGCTACCCCACGAAGGGCCGACCCCCGAGTACCGCGCCCCCGATGCGCACCTGTGTCGCCCCCGCGAGGACGGCCTCCTCGAGGTCCCCGCTCATGCCCGCAGAGATCTCCACCGCATCAGGATGGACCTGTCTCAGCCCCTGCGACACGCGGGCGAGGCGTTCGAAGGACGACAACGGCGACCCCGAGGGACCGAGCAGGTCGGGGTGGGGAGCGACGCCCATCACCCCCGCCAGCCGTAGGGAACCCTGCTCCGCCACGAGATCCGCCAGCGCGGGCACGTCACCCGGGTGGGCTCCTCCCCTGCCCTCGACCGGGTCGGGGTCGAGATTCACCTGGATGAGCACGTCGAGCACCCGCTCCTGGTCGCGGGCGGCGGCGCCCAGCACCGGGATCACGGAACCGCGATCCACGGACTCGACCACATCAGCCCAACCCGCTACCGAGCGCGCCTTGTTGCGCTGGAGCTGGCCGATCATGTGCCAGCGCAGCGCCTGAGCAGCAGCGTCCACGGACCGGCGCTTGACCGCGGCCTCCTGATCCCGGTTCTCGCCGACGTCCATCACCCCGAGCTCGGCCAGCAGGTCGACGTCGGAAGCCGGGAAGGTCTTGGTGACCACGACGAGACGCACGGTGTCGGGCCGGCCGGCAGCGAGCGTGGCACCGTCGATACGCGCCCGCACCGCCTCCAGACCGATTCGGATCTCCTCCCGGCGCGCAGTCCGCTCGGCGGCATGCGTGTCGCTCATGGGGCCATTGTGGTCATGACACCGGCGTACCGCGACGCGGTCACGTGCTCAGAGGTTCGCGATCGACCCCTGGCTGACCATGACGAGACCGTGCCGTCCGGTTCGACCGTCGCGTCGATACGAGAACAGGGCGGGGTCCTCCGCGGTGCATCGGTTCAGGGAGACCACCTGATCGGCCTTCACGCCGAGCCCGGCAAGTCGGGCATGCACGCCGAGGCGCACGTCGATGCCCGGCTGTCCGTCCGCGCAGCGGATCACGGCCGCGTCGGCCACCTCGGCCGGGCAGCTGTCGTGCACCTGCTGGGCGCGCTCGAGGGGCACGGGATAGCAGGCACCGCAGATGGCCGGGCCCAGCACCGCCATGCGAGGACGGACTCCGCGCGCAGCGAGCGCGTCGACGGTCGCACCGATCACATCACCGACCAGGCCGCGCCAGCCGCAGTGCACCACCGCGACCGTCCGATCGTCGTCGCCGGCGAGGCCGACGAGAAGGCAGTCCGCACCCACCACCGCGATACCGAGACCGGACTCGCACGTGATCACGGCATCGGCCTCACCGAGGTCACCCGGTGCAGTTGCCTCCACTACGAGCGTGCCATGGACCCCACGGGGCCACGCCAGGCCCGCCAAGCCGATCTCCCGGCACAGTCGGTCGAGGTTCTCTCCCACCGAGACGGGATCGTCGCCGACGTGCAGGCCCAGATTGAGGGAGTCGTACGGCGGGAGGCTGCACCCACCGGAACGACCGGTGGCCGCCCAGGATGCTGGGCGGCCACCGGGAGTGCGGGCGGGGATCACTCCGGAATGGAGTGCCACCCCCCGCGCTGGTTCAGCGAGCACTACTTCAGGAAGTCCGGGATGTCGAGGTCGTCATCGGCATCGTCGAACACGATGGTGCGAGAAGGTCCACCCGGCGCCACCACGCGCGGAACGTCGCCGGTGTCGGCCTCGCGCAGTCGCGCCGTCGCACCCGCCGTGGCCAGCTTCCGGGTCGGTGGCTCTCCGCCGTCGAACCCGGCCGCGATGACGGTCACGCGCACCTCGTCTCCCAGGGTGTCGTCGATGACGGCACCGAAGATGATGTTCGCGTCAGGGTGGGCGGCATCGGCCACGAGCCGGGCTGCCTCGTTGATCTCGAACAGGCCGAGGTCGCTGCCACCGGACACGGACAGCAGGACTCCGTGCGCACCGTCGATGCCCGCCTCCAGGAGGGGGCTGGAGATGGCCTTCTCGGCCGCCTCCACTGCCCGCGACTCACCGCGTGCCGAGCCGATGCCCATGAGGGCCGAGCCCGCCGAGTGCATGACGCTCTTGACGTCGGCGAAGTCGAGGTTGATCAGACCCGGAGTGGTGATGAGGTCGGTGATGCCCGAGACGCCCTGCAGCAGGACGTGGTCCGCCTGACGGAAGGCGTCAATGACACTGATGTTGCGGTCGGCGAGCGAGAGCAGCCGATCGTTGGGGATCACGATGAGGGTGTCGACCTCGCTGCGCAGCGAGTCGACGCCGGCCTCCGCCTGCGACTGGCGACGGCGTCCCTCGAAGCCGAACGGACGCGTCACGACGCCGATCGTCAGGGCACCGAGCGACCGAGCCACGCGTGCGACAACGGGGGCGCCACCGGTTCCGGTGCCACCACCCTCGCCGGCCGTCACGAAGACCATGTCCGCGCCCTTGAGCACCTCCTCGATCTCCTCGAGGTGATCCTCCGCCGCCTTCTTGCCGACCTCGGGGTTCGCGCCGGCACCAAGCCCGCGGGTGAGCTCACGCCCGATGTCGAGCTTCACATCGGCGTCACTCATCAGGAGCGCCTGGGCATCGGTGTTGATCGCGATGAACTCCACGCCCTTGAGGCCGACCTCGATCATGCGGTTGACGGCGTTGACGCCGCCTCCACCGATGCCGACGACCTTGATCACTGCCAGGTAGTTCTGCGGAGCCGCCACGGTGCGTCCATCCCTTCATCCGGTGCCACCGGGTCCTTGCACCCGGCAACGTCCTCGACCATCAACCCTCAACCTCAGGCTGAGGCTGAAATTCGGCAGGGTCACTGGCCGGCGGGAGGCTAGGGGCTGTGGCAGGAGTTGCGCAAGGTGAGACACCCGAAATTGCGGACCAAAGTCTCAAGCAGGACTTGAGGTCGGTCACCCCAGCCGGAAGGTCGTGGGCAGTTCGGGCGCTGAGACGTCGTACATGTCGGCCTTGCGCTTGAGGAGCGCCCGCAGCACCTCCGCCTTCATCTCCGGCTGACTGGCGTTGCCCCAGCGGACCTCATCCCCTGACCGCAGGAGCAGATCGACGTCATCCCGCGTGGTGGCCACGACGGTGACGACCCGGTCGCGGATGTCGTCCGGCAGCGACTGCAGGACGGCCACCGCAGCCTCGAGGGCCGCGCCCTCCGCCCGGATCTTGGGCAGCTTGCGCGGCAGTACCTGGTCGAGCTCGAAGACCACGGCGTCGGCGTCCACCGCCTGGCGACGCGGATCGGACTCCAGTACCGCTACTGGCTCCCGCAGCGTCACGGCTATCACGGCCTCGGTCGGCCAGCCGCGACGCACCTCGGCGCTGGCCACCCACGGAAGGGCACGCACACGCTGCTCGGCGGCGCCGGCATCGAGCCGCGCGAGCGGCACACCCGTCGGCACCGCTGCGGCGCTGAGCACCTCGGCCGCGCGCTCGTCTGTGACGCCAACGACCCGGACGTCGCGCACGGAAAGCACCGACGAGAACCAGACCAGCCACACCACGACCGCCGCGAGAGCGCACAGCCCGATCACCGTCAGGACCCGCCGTCTGCGACGACGCCGCGGCGTCGGGTTGCTGAAGTCGACCCGGGATGCGCGCGTGCGTCTCGTCCTTCGAGTCGAGGAGGACGTGGACGTCGTCGCGCCGGGGGCGGTCGTGGGCGCGCTCACGCTGCGCCCTGCCGCTGCCGCAGAAGGTCGAGTGCCTCACCGGCGATCAGGTGCACATCACCCGCACCGAGGGTCATGATCATGTCGCCGGACTGCGCCCGGCTCGCGAGGTGTGCGGCGACCGCAGACCAGGACGGCTCGAACACCACGTGTTCCGGGGAGAGCGGCACGTGAGCCGCCATGGTCTGGCCGCTGGCGCCCGGAATGGCCTGCTCGCCCGGAGCGAACACCTCAAGCACCACCACATCATCGGCGAGCCCGAGGGCGGCGCCGAACTCCGCCACGAACATCGCGGTGCGGTAGTAGTGGTGGGCCTGGAAAGCCACGATCAGCCGGCCTTCGCCCACCACCTCCCGGGCGGCCCGCAGGGTCGCCTCGATCTCCGTCGGATGGTGGGCATAGTCGTCGTAGACGCGAACTCCGTCGGCCTGACCCTTGAAGTCGAATCGGCGCCGAGTACCACTGAATCCCTCGAGTCCGCGCCGAAGGTCCGCCGCATCGAAACCCAGCCCCAGCCCGCAGGCGAACGCAGCCATGGCGTTCAGGGCGTTGTGCCTCCCCGGCACCTGGAGCGTGACAGTGCCGAGGCGTTGACCGCCGCGGACCGCGCCGAACGACCATCCCGTCGGCCCGACAGATGAGTCGACCAGCCGGAAGTCGGCGGACTCGGAGACCCCGTAGGTGCGCACATCAACGCCAGCCGCCCGCGCGCGCTCCACGAGTCGCGCCGAGCCCGGGTCATCGATGCAGGACACCAGGAAGCCGCCGCGGCCACCGATGCCGCGCGCGAATTCCAGGAAGGCCTCCTCGATGGCCTCGAAGGTGCCCCAGTGGTCGAGGTGGTCGGGCTCGAGATTGGTGACGATCGCGGCTACCGGAGCCAGGTGCAGGAATGCTCCATCGCTCTCATCCGCCTCCACGACGAACAGGTCTCCGGTGCCCAGGTGCGCATTGGAGCCGGACTCGTGGATCTCGCTGCCGATCGCGAACGACGGATCGGCACCGCACTGCTGCAGCGCCACCGTGAGCATCGAGGTGGTGGTCGTCTTGCCGTGAGTCCCCGCGACCGCTACTCCGCGGCTGCCCGACATGATGGCCGCGAGCGCCTCCGCCCGGCTCAGCTCCGGGATACGCGCCTGGCGTGCAGCGACCCGCTCGACGTTGGTCTCGGGGATCGCGGTGGAGACGACCAGGGCGTCGATGCCCTGCACGAGGTCCGCATCGTGGCCCACACGTGCGTCGACCCCTACCGCTCGAAGCGCCTGCAGTCTCCGGGAGTCCTTGGCATCCGAACCGGAAACCGCCACTCCCTGTGCAGCCATGATCCGCGCGATGCCCGACATGCCTGCGCCACCGATGCCCACGACATGCACGCGTCTCCACGGCGGGAGGCGTCCGGCTGCCACGGCAGAAGAGGTTTCGGACGCGTGCGTGACGTCACCCATCCTCACCCTCCTGTCACCCGCGCGTCGCTCCCCCGGCGACCGCGTCGGCGACCGCCCGCGCCAGTCGTTCGTCCGCATCCCGGACGCCCAGACCAGCCGCGGCGGCCCCCATGGCCGCCAGCGTCCCCTCATCGTGCAGCACCGAAGCGACGGAATCGACGAGCCACTCCGGACTGAGCGCCGCGTCGTCGAGGATCAGACCTCCTCCGGCCTGGACGACGGGGAGGGCGTTCAGGCGCTGCTCGCCGTTGCCGATCGGGAGCGGGACGTAGAGCCCGGGCAGGCCGACAGCCGCGAGTTCGGCACAGGTCATCGCCCCGGCTCGGGTCAGTGCAACGTCCGCAGCCGCGTAGGCGAGATCCATGCGCTCGATGAAGGGGACGGGAACGTATCCCGGCGCCGCTACGGGTGCCTCGTTGCGCAGCCCGTAGGAGTGCAGCACCTGCACACCCCTGGCTCGAAGGTCCGGGAGCGCCAGGGAGACGGTCGCATTGAGCCGCTGCGCTCCCTGAGACCCGCCGAAGGCCAGCAGCACGGGAGCATCCGGAGCAAGACCGAACTCCTCGCGCGCCGCCGACCTCAGCGCTGCCCGGTCCAAGGTCGCGATCGAGTGGCGCAGGGGCAGGGCCATGGGTCGAGCACCGGGCAGCACGGCCGGGAATGTGGCGAACACGTGCGAGGTGAATCGCGCCCCAAGTCGATTGGCCCACCCAGCGCGCGCGTTCGCCTCATGGATCACCAGCGGCGTGCGGGTGCGTCGTGCAGCAAGGTAGGCGGGCACGGCCGCGTATCCCCCGAAGCCGACGATCACGTCGACCTGCTCGTCCACCACCAGACGCGCCGCCCGATCGACCGTGCGTCTCACCCGTGGCCCCAGGGCCAGAAGGTCGCGCCCCGGCCTTCGCGGCATCGGCACGCTCGGCACTGTCACCAACACGTACCCGCGAGCAGGGACGAGCGTGGCCTCCAGCCCCCGCTCTCCGCCGAGCACCGTGATGCGGGTGGTCGGGTCGAGTCGGCACAGGGCATCGGCCAGATTGAGGGCCGGCTCGATGTGCCCTGCCGTCCCGCCCGCGGCAAGCAGGACGTGCACGTCAGCGCCGCCGGAGGGACTGAGCGGTGCTGCGGCGGCGCAGGGCCCGGCGCGTGTTGGGCTCGGCGCGCGCGAAGGCCAGCAGCATGCCGATCCCCGCAAGGGTCCAGATCAAGGAGGAGCCGCCGTACGAGACAAGCGGCAGCGTGACGCCCGTGACGGGCAGCAGCCCGAGCACACCGCCCATGTTGATCACGGCTTGCACGACGATCCAGGAGCCGACACCTGCGGCAGCCAGCCGGACGAACGGGTCGCGGGTGTTGCGGGAAAGCCGGAACACGGCGAAGGCGAGGACGGCGAAGAGCAGGAGGACGGACATCGTGCCGAACAGACCGAGCTCCTCGCCGATGACCGGGAAGATGAAGTCCGTGTGCGCCTCCGGCAGGGAGCCCCACTTCTCTCGACTGGCACCGAGGCCGACGCCCCAGAACCCGCCCGTGCCGAGGGCGTACTGCCCCTGGCTGACCTGCCACCCGAAGCCGAGCCGATCCGCCTCTGGATCGAGCCATGACGTGAAGCGCTGCATGCGGTAGGGAGCCGCAAGGGTCACGAGCACCACACCGATTGCGCCAACACCCGCCAGCACCGCGAACAGGCGCATCGGTGCGCCGGCCGCGAAGAGCATTCCGGCCGTGATCGCCGCCAGCATGATCGTGTTGCCGAAGTCTCCCTCGAGCAGCACCAGCAGCATCATCGATACGGCGACCGGAATCAACGGGATGAGCAGGGCGGACCAGCTTCGGACGTACCTACCGCTGCGCGACAGGATGGTCGCCCCCCACACCACGAGCGCGAGCTTGGCGAACTCCGACGGCTGCAGTCGGAACGGGCCGATGATCTCGATCCAGTTGCGCTGGCCGGCGACCTCGACGCCGATGATGAGCACGGCGACCAGAAGCACGAAGGCGGCGCCGATGATCGGGAGGGCGAGCCCGCGCCAGAACTGCACCGACGTGCGCGCAGCAAAGAACATTCCGATCACGCCCAGCACGGCGAACAGGGCCTGCCGCTGGGCGAGGGTGTACGGCGATCCGTGCACCCGATAGCTCTCGATGCTGGACGCCGACAGCACCATCACGAGCCCGAGGACGAGCAGCAGCAGCGTGGCGCCGAGGATGAGGTAGTAGGTGCTGAGCGGATGGTTCAGCAGGGTGCCCACGCGGGACACGGCACCTCCGACATGCGCCCGTGCCTGGGCCCCCGCCTGGCCTGCCTCATGCTCGGGGCCGTCGTCATCGAGCGCCTCGCGCCCGTGCGGCTCGGTGCGGCTCATGAGCGATCTCCATCCGGAGGCGTGAAGCCGGGGAGGTCGCGCGCGGCTGCTGAGAACTGGCGGCCGCGATCGGTGTAGTCGGTGAACATGTCCCAGGACGCGCATCCGGGCGCGAGAAGCACGGTGTCTCCGGGTCGCGCGAGCCTGGAGGCCTCGCGCACGACGTCGACCATGGCCCCAGTCTCCGGGCTGCCGACGTCGATCACCGGCACATCAGGGGCGTGTCGGGCGATCGCCTCCGCAATGACCGCGCGATCGACACCGAGGAGGACGACACCCCGCAGCCGCGTGACGCACGAGGCAACGAGATCATCGAATTCCTGCCCCTTGGCCATCCCGCCGGCGATCCACACGACGGAGTCGTAGGCGGCAAGCGAGGTCTGGGCGGCGTGGGTGTTCGTCGCCTTGGAGTCGTCCACGTAGGTGACGTTCTCAACCGTCCCGACAAGCGCGATGCGGTGGGCAGCAGGCTCGAACGCGACGAGGCCCTCCTGAACCGCGCGCGCCGGCACCCCGAACGCACGCGCCAACGACGCGGCCGCCAGCGCGTTGGCGACATTGTGGGGAGCGAACGGCTTCACGTCATGCACCGAGGCCAGCTCCTGCGCAGACACGGCGCGATCCTCGATGAAGGCGCGATCCACCATCAGGTCATCAACCACCCCGACCATCGACGGCGCAGGCGTGCCCAGCGTGAACCCGATGGCCCGGCACCCCTCGATGACATCGGCCTCCTCGACCATCCTGAGAGTGACCTCGTCCTGCACGTTGTAGACCACTGCCTCCTGGGTGCGCTCATAGATCCGAGCCTTGGCAGCCACGTAGGCCTCGAGGGAGCCGAAGTGGTCAATGTGATCATCGGCGATGTTGAGGCACACCGAGGCCACCGGGCTCATCGACTCCACGAAGGGCAGCTGCGGTGCTCCGACCTCGACCGCGATGACGTCCATCTGGTCGTGCATGACGACATCGACGAGGGAGTGGCCGATGTTGCCGGCCGAGCACGTGCGGTACCCGGCTGCACGGAGCATCGACTCCAGCATCAGCGTCGTCGTCGTCTTCCCGTTGGTGCCCGTGACGCAGAGCCAGGCTGCCGCGGAGTCCGGGTCGCGGAGCCGCCACGCCAGCTCAAGCTCGCCCCATACCGGTACGCCTGACGCCATTGCTGCGTGAATCCAGGGGTGTGAAGGGGGCAGGCCCGGTGAGACCACCAGCAACTCGGTACCGGGGGGCAGTGCGCCAACATGGCCCAGCAGCACCGTCGCATCAAGGGCCTGCAGGATGCTGGCACGCTCGCGCTGTCGATCCGAGTCCCCGCTGTCGATGACGGTGACCCGTGCACCCAGCTGCATGAGGGCATCCGCGCACGAGTATCCCGCGATACCGATGCCCGCTACCGTGACCGACCACTGCGACCAGTCGGACCGACGATCGAGCGTGCTGACGTCCTTCACGACCGCACCCACTCCGCGTAGAAGAGTGCGAGGCCACCGCCGATGCACAGTCCCTGGATGATCCAGAAGCGAACGACAATCTGCGTCTCCGGCCAGCCGAGCATCTCGAAGTGGTGATGCAGGGGCGCCATGCGGAAGATTCGCCGTCCAGTGAGCTTGTACGAGCCCACCTGGAGGATGACGGACACCGAGATGATCAGGAACAGTCCGGCAATGAACGGAAGCAGCAGTTCCGTCCGCGTGAAGATGGCAAGACCGGCGATACCGCCGCCGAGGGCGAGGGATCCCGTGTCACCCATGAAGATGCGGGCCGGAGACGTGTTCCACCACAGGAACCCGAAGGTCGCGCCGGCTCCGGCTGCGGCGACGATCGCGAGGTCGAGGGGACTCGCCGTCGTGTAGCAGAAGCTCGTCTGCTCGAAGAAGCAGCTCTGCCCGTACTGCCAGACACTGATCAGGACGTACGCGAGGAAGGCCATGAATGCGGCGCCGGTGGCAAGTCCGTCGAGACCGTCCGTGAGATTGACGCCGTTGGTCGTTGCCGTGATGAGCAGCCAGATCCAGAGCATGAACAGCCCCAGCGGCAGCACGAGGGGGGTGTCGCGAAGGAAGGAGACGGCCATGCTCGCGGGAGTCTCGCCCCACTCGTTGGGGAACTGGACCGAGAGCCACGCGAAGGACAGCGCGACCACGGCCTGGCCGATGAGCTTGGTGCGGGCTCGCAGTCCGGTACTGCGCTGCTTGAAGATCTTCAGGTAGTCATCCGCAACGCCGACGAGTCCCAGACCCACCATGAGATACAGGATCAGCAGCCCGGACGGCGTGGGCGGCCGCCAGGTCACCAGATGCGTGATCGCGTAGGCAGCGACCACACCGACGAGGATCGCCACACCACCCATGGAAGGCGTACCCCGCTTGCCCTCGTGATCGGGATACGGCTCGCCCTCGACGGACGTTCGGATCGCCTGGGCGTATCCGCGGCGCGCCAGCAGGGCGATGAGCATCGGCGTGCCGACGAGTGCCACCACTGCCGCAATGGCCATCGAGATGACGACGAGTCTCATGGACTGCCTGCCCCGGACTCGGAACCTGTCAGGGGCGGTTCCGTCAGCAGAGCCTCAGCCACGCGCTCGAGGCCGACGGCCCGGGAAGCCTTGACCAGCACGACATCGTCGGGCCGGACCTGCTCCCTCAGCAGCTCAATCGCCGCGTCGACATCCGGCACGTGGATGGACTCCTCCCCCCATGAACCCTCACTGCTCGCTCCGAGGTGCATGACGCGCGTGGCGTCACCGATGCAGACGAGTCGGGAGATGTCCAGACGCACGGCGAGACGGCCGATGGCGTCGTGCTCCTCCATGCTCGCATCACCGAGCTCGCGCATCTCGCCGAGCACGGCCCAGGAGCGCCGTCCAGCGGCCATGGCAGCCAGCGTCTTCAGCGCTGCTCGCATCGACTCGGGATTGGCGTTGTAGGCATCGTTGATCACGGTGAAGCCACCGGGGGCGTCGTGCACCTCCATGCGCCACCGGCTGTCAACGGCGGCTGCACGGAGGGCATCGACGATCTGCTCCATCGACAGTCCCGCGGCGCGACCGACAGCAGCCGCCGCGCATGCGTTGGATACGAAGTGCTCGCCACTGAGCCGCAGATCGACGGGGAGAGCCTCGTCACTCATGATGTCGCGAAGAGTGAACGAAGGACGCGCCGCACTATCGAGTCGGATGTCTGTCGCGCGGATGTTCGCTGACGCCGACTCGCCGAATGTGACCACACGCGCCATCGTCATGTCGGCCATCTGCCGTACGGACGCATCGTCCTCGTTGAGGATGGCGATCGAGGCAGGAGGAA
>CAIZPS010000046.1 GCA_903934925.1 uncultured bacterium
ATCAGCGGAGTTCGCGCGCATGACGGCGCAGGTCCTGACAGGGGCCGGTCTCGACGTGCTCATGCTGCCGCCGCAGTCGCCGACACCCCTGCTTGCGTTCAGCATCCGCCGACTCGGCTGCGCGGCAGGGGTGATGGTGACGGCCAGCCACAACCCTCGACAGGACAACGGCTACAAGGTGTACCTCGACGACGGCATCCAGATCGTGCCGCCTGCTGATACGCAGATCAGTGCGTGCATCGCGGAGGCGACAGCACGGGGATCGATCGACCATTTGCCGCGTGGCACGGACGGGATTCAGCTCGACGACACCATCGTCGAGGACTACGTGCGCACGACCACCGTACTGCTCGAGAGCAGTGGACCCCTCAACGTGAAGGTCGCCTACACGCCCGTCCACGGCGTGGGCGGGCCCCTCTTCCGGCGAGTCCTCGCCTCCGCAGGGGTTCCGAATCCCTTCGTGGTGGAGTCGCAGTTCTCACCCGATCCGGACTTCGGCGGCATGCCGTTCCCGAATCCCGAGGAGCCCGGGGTCATGGATGCCGTGCTCGCCCTGGCCCGAGAGCACGCCTGCGACGTCGC
This sequence comes from uncultured bacterium, assembly GCA_903934925.1. Classification (GTDB taxonomy): domain Bacteria; phylum Actinomycetota; class Actinomycetes; order S36-B12; family S36-B12; genus UBA10649. The sequence goes on from CAIZPS010000046.1 coordinate 583, forward strand.
CATCGCCAACGACCCGGACGCGGACCGCTGCGCCGTGGGCGTCCCGACTCCCGACGGCTGGCGCATGCTCAGCGGTGACGAGGTCGGCTGGCTGCTGGGTTGGTGGATCACTGCGGGCAACCGTCGATCATCAAGCCGCAGCACCCTGGCCCAGTCGATCGTGTCGGGATCCATGCTCAAGGCCATCGCCGATGATGCGGCCGTCCCCTACGTGCAGACCCTCACCGGGTTCAAGTGGATCGGGCGGGTGCCCGATCTGGCGTTCGGATACGAGGAGGCTCTGGGCTACTGCGTTCACCCGACGGCCGTCGCCGACAAGGACGGCATCTCCGCCGGGTTGATGTTCACCGAGATGGTCGGACGCCTCGCCGAGCGAGGCACGACCGTCCTCGGCATCCTGGACGAGCTCGCCCTCCGCCACGGTGCCTACGCCACGGGTCAGGTGTCCGTTCGACATGCCGACCCCGCACGCATCGCCGCGCTGATGACCAGCATCCGGGATCATCCGCCGTCCGCCATCGGGGGCTCGGCCGTGCTGCAGATCGACGACCTCGAACGTCCCACGGACGGCCTGCCGCCCACGGACGGCCTGCGCTTCCAGCTGGCCGATGATGGCCGCGTCATCGTTCGGCCGAGCGGCACCGAGGCGAAGATAAAGTCGTATCTCCAAGTGCGCGTTCCCGCAATAGCCGGTGACCTCATGTCGGCGCGCAGCTCTGCCGCCGCCAGAATCGCCGCCCTGAAGGCCGACCTCGCGGTGCTGCTCGCCTAGTAGCCGGTACCCGCCGACTCGACACCGCTCGCGATCGCAATGGAGGCCGACGCTCCGATGCGATCAGCGCCGGCAGCCAGCATCGCGGTCGCATCCTGCGTCGTGCGGATACCACCGGAGGCCTTGACGCCAAGTGCATCGCCGACCACGCCGCGCATGAGCCGGATATCCGCCTCCGTCGCGCCACCTGTCGACATCCCCGTGGAGGTCTTGACGTACGACGCACCTGCCCGTGCGGCCAGCTCGCATGCGATGGCCTTCTCCTCGTCGTCCAGCAGGCACGTCTCGATGATCACCTTCACTGGGCGCCCTGCCGAAGCCATGACCACCGCACGGATATCGTCGAAGACCGCACGCAGGCTGCCCTCCTTCAGGTCTCCCACGCTGATGACCATGTCCAGCTCGTCGGCACCTGCCTGCACGGCGCACGCCGCCTCGGCGGCCTTGGCCACGGTGGCCATGGCACCCAGCGGGAAGCCGACAACAGGGCAGGTGAGGACACCGGATCCGGCCAGTTCGGCAGACACGAGCGGAACCCATCGGGAGTTCACGCAGACAGATGCGAACGAGTGCTCGCGGGCCTCAGCGCAGACGCGTCGCACGTCGTCCGACGTGGTCGTGGCACCGAGGATGGTGTGGTCGATCCGGCCGGCAAGCGTCGCGGAATCGCGCAGGGCGGTGGGTCGCGACACGGGTGTCGTGGCACCTAGCTCGGAGTCGACTCGAGCACGAGCACGCGTGACGAGATCACTGGTCTCCATGTCGATCAGAGCGACCGATCAGCCTGACGTCGCCGTGCGCGCAGGACCAGCACGGTTGCGACCGCGACCGCAGCGACACCGAGGACGGTGAGCACGACGGGGGCGACGCGTCGGGTTGCGGCGATCGCCTCCTCCGCCCGCGCAAGCGCGTCGTCAGTCACCCCGAGCACGGCGTCGGTGCGATCGAGGGCGTCGCGAACCCGATCGAGCTCGTGCCGCAGGTCGGTGACGTGACCATGACCGGTCTCGACAACCTCAAGAATCGCCATGGGAGGGCTCCTGTCCTTGACTCAATCGACGAGCGAACTCCGCCCGTGCCTCAGCGTACCCGGGCTTGATGCGCTCGTTGATGAGTTCAAGCCGCTCATCGAAGGGCAGGAAGGCGCTCTTCATCGCATTGACGGTGAACCACTGGAGGTCATCGAGCCCGTATCCGAATGCCTCGCTCAGCAGATGCATCTCGCGCGTCATCGACGTCCCCGACATCAGCCGGTTGTCGGTGTTGACGGTGACCCGGAAGCCCAGCCTGCGCAGCAGACCGATCGGATGGGCGGCGATACTCGGCGCAGCACCCGTCTGGACATTGGATGACGGACACATCTCCAGCGGGATCCGCTGATCCCGGACGTAGGCCGCGAGTCTTCCCAGATGAGCGCTGCCATCGGGGAGCACCTCGATGTCATCGACGATACGCACTCCGTGGCCGAGTCGGTCGGCTCCGCACCACTGGATGGCCTCCCAGATGCTGGGGAGTCCGAACGCCTCCCCCGCATGGATCGTGAAGTGGGCATTCTCCTTGCGCAGGTACTCGAAGGCATCGAGGTGGCGCGTCGGCGGAAAGCCCGCTTCTGCTCCGGCGATGTCGAAGCCGACGACCCCACGGTCGCGGTACTCGACGGCGAGCTCTGCGATCTGCCGGGAGTGGGTGGCCGTGCGCATCGCGGTGAGCAGCAGACCGACGCGGATGCCGTGCCCGCTCTCGGCCGCGAGTCGCGCCCCTTCCTCGAATCCCGCCAGCACAGCCTCGATCACCTCACGCTCGGTGAGGCCGAGGCTCAGGTGCAGCTCCGGGGCGAAGCGGACCTCCGCGTACACGACGCCGTCGTGGGCGAGATCCTCGGCGCACTCTCGGGCCACGCGGGTGAGTGCGGAGGCCGTCTGAGTCACTCCCACCGTGTGCCGGAACGTCTCCAGGTACCGCTCCAGGGAGCCGGAGTAGGCGGCCTCGGCGAACCACGTGGCCAGGGATTCAGGGTCGTGCGCGGGAAGGTCGCGGTAGTCGGCCTCACGGGCAAGGTCGAGAACAGTGGCCGGGCGCAGCCCTCCGTCGAGGTGGTCGTGCAGCAGGACCTTGGGCGCCCGGGCGATGAGGTCCTCAGGGACGGGTGCGGCGCGACCGATGTCCATGTCTCGACCATAGCCGCGATGGCTCCCCGTCGTGCTGCCGAGGGCTAGAGTCCGGAAGTGATCAGCATCGTGTTCGGTCTGGGCACAGCCCTGTGCTTCGCCTCGAGCTCCCTGTTCTCGTCGCGGGCGGTCCGCATGATCGGGCCGTGGTCCGTCACTGCGTGGGCCATGCTCGTCGGACTGATCATCACCCTGCCGTTCCTGTTCACGGCGGGCGTTCCGGACAACCTGGGATCCACGTGGGGCTGGATGCTCATTGGCGGCACCGGCAACGTCGTCGGCATCGTCATCGCAGCGGCGGCCTTCCGCATCGGCAAGGTTGGTGTCGTCGCCCCCATTCTCGCCACCGAGGGAGCTATCGCGGCGGTCGTAGCTGCGCTGCTGGGAGAGAGCATCGCGCCGATCGTGGCCTTCCTGCTCATGGTGATCGTGGTGGGCATCGTCGTGGCGGCGATCGCCCCCGACCCTGCACCGCTGGAGCACGAACGACGGGGCCTGGCGGTCATCCTGTCAACGGCCGGTGCCCTGGCCTTCGGGATGTCCCTCTACGGCACCGGGACCATCAGCGACGAACTGCCTTTGTCATGGGTCCTGCTCCCGGCCCGACTCATCGGAGTCGTGGCGCTGGCCATTCCCCTGGCTCTGACCGGGCGACTCCTGCTGACGCGTCGCGCGGCTCCCATGGTCGGTGCGATGGGCGTGCTGGAGGTCATCGGCTTCCTGTTCTTCGCCATGGGTGCCCAGTACGAGGTGGCCGTGACCTCTGTCATGGCGTCGCAGTTCGCCCCCATCGCGGCGATCCTCGCCTACGTGCTGTTCCGTGAGCGCCTCGGTCGACTCCAGATCACCGGAGTAGTGGTCCTCGTCCTCGCGGTCACCACCCTGACCTGGGTCAGCTCAGGCTAGAGCCCGTTCGGGCCGTCACTCGATCGGGTCGCGGTCGTATTCATCGTCGTCCTCGCGGTGCACAAGGTCACCGTGGAACGCCGGTGCGCACACGGCGATGTAGCGGGCACCTTCAGTGGTCGTGTAGCGGATGCGCTCACCGGCCCGCGTGATGACCGCCTGCCCCGCCCGCACGTGGAGGACGCCATCGTCGTACTCCACGTCGATCGACCCCTCGAGCACGACGGTGAACTCGTCGAACTCAGGCTCCTGCGCCGGCTCCTCCCAACCCGCGGGAGCCAGCATCTGCGCCACGGATAGGGCATCGTCACCGCTCGAGGCGTGGCCGACGTACTCCTCGATGATCTTGCCCCCGGGCACGGGGACCATGGCGGGACCAGGAATCAGCTCGGGCATGGTGCTCCTAGGTGGGTAGGGCGTCGGCTCAGATGACGGACACCGGGTGCGTGGGCATGCCGGCAGCTGCATAGAGGTCATCGATGGTCTGCATGTTCTGCACAGCGTCGTCGCTGTCGGTGATCATCGGCCTGCCTTCGCGCACGAGGGCAGTCATCGCCTCGAGCTGGTACGTGTAGGTGGAGCGCGTGCCGGGCTGCTCGACACGCTGCTGAGTGCCCACCGTGACGATCACTCGATCGTCCTTCTGAGGCAGTACGAAAGCGGGTGCGTAGATCTCGCCCTCGGATCCCACGACCCGGAAGGAGAAGTCCCATGCTCCGTGCGTCATGGACGTCTCCAGATGGGCGGGAACGCCCGAGGGGAAGACGAGATCCCCGGACAGCCAGGCGTCGACACCGGGATGCGCCGGCAGATGACCTCCCTGCGCACGGACGACCTCCGGCTCTCCCCCGAGCAGCGGTGCGAAGTCGCGGATCCCGTGCACCGCGTAGCACCCGACGTCCATCAGGCTGCCGCCCGCCAGAGCCCCCACCCACCGAGGATCCGACTCCCCCGGCGGCGGCATCAGCATGCGCCCCTCGAGGTAGGTCACCGACCCGATCTCCCCCGATTCCGCGATCTCCAGCACCCGGTTCATGGCCGGGTGGTAGCGGTAGTGAAAGGCCTCGATGACGTGGACGCCAGCAGCCGCAGCGGCATCGCGAACCCGGCGTGCCTCGTCGGTGTTGCTCGCGTATGGCTTCTCGGTCAGGACATGCTTGCCGGCCGCAATCGCACGCAGGTTCCAGGGTCCGTGCAGGCCGTTCGGCAGCGGGTTGTAGACCACCTCGACCTCAGGGTCGTCGATGACATCCTGGTACGTCGCCAGCACCCGCTCGACGTCGGCGGCGTCCGCGAACTCGCGCGCCCGGTCAGGGTCGCGGGCCGCGACGCACACCAGGCGAGTGCCCGTGGAACGCGCAGGCTGGACGATCGCCATGTCGCTGATGCGCGCCGCACCCAGCACGCCGACGCGCAACGGCTCCACGGACTAGTCCTTGCCGGCGATGAGGACCATCCCGAGCCCGATCGCGAAGAGCAGGCCACCGGCCAGCGCGGCCGACACGGTATCGCCGCCGTTCATCGCGCCGATTCCGAGGATCACGAGCACCGAGAGGATCAGGAGCATCACGACGGCCCCGATCATGGACTGCTTGTTGTCGCTGTGCTCGGCGTGCTCGGCGTGCTCGGCGTGCTCGGCGTGCTCGCTCACGATGCTCCCTCGGTTTCGGACCCCTCCGGGCCGGTCGACTGCCCCTCATCGTAGGGGGCTCCCTGGGCGGGGTCACCGCCTGCCATGAGTCGACCGACATGCCCACGATCGATGCCCTCCGCCGGCATCTGTGCCACCAGCCGCCCGTCGTACATGACCGCCACGTGGTCGGCGAGCCCGAGCACCTCATCGAGTTCGGCCGAGACGAGCAGCACAGCAGCGCCGCGATCTCGAGCCTCCACGATCCGGGAGTGGATGAACTCGATCGAGCCCACGTCGACGCCTCGGGTGGGCTGCGAGGCGATCAGGAGCTTGGGCTCCGCCGCGAGCTCGCGCGCGATCACGACCTTCTGCTTGTTGCCACCCGAGAGCGACTCCACGGTCGTCTCGATGGACGGCGTGCGCACGTCGAACTGCTCCACGAGCTCTTTGGCGAGGGTCGCGATCGCACCACGGTTGCGCACTCCCCTGCTCGCGAACTCCTTCTCGTCGAATCGATTGAGGACGAGATTGTCGGCGATCGAGTACGGGCCGACTAGGCCGTCCTTCTCTCGGTCCTCCGGCACGTGACCGACTCCTAGCGCGTGGATCGCATGCGGAGTCTCACCCGCGATCGGCGTGCCAGCGACGGTCATCGTTCGGGACGTCGATGCACGCAGTCCCGTGATGGCCTCCACCAGCTCCCGTTGCCCGTTGCCCTCGACACCCGCGATCCCGAGGATCTCCCCTGAGCGAACCTGCAGGTCGACATCCCGCACCGCCGGCAGGCCGAGGTCGTTCTGCGCGCTGAGCCCCGCAATGTCGAGGACGACGTCGCCCGGCTGCGCCGGCTGCTTGGTCACGGTCAGCAGGACACTCCGGCCCACCATCATCTGCGCCAGGCCAGCCTGATCGGTGTCGGCCGGCGTGGTCGTACCCACGACCTTGCCCCCGCGGAGGACCTCGATCGAGTCGGCCACCGCAAGGACCTCTCGCAGCTTGTGGGTGATGAAGATGACGGCGACACCGGAGTCCGCGAAGCCACGCATGGTGCGCAGCAGATCGTCGGTCTCCTGGGGCGTGAGAACGGCAGTCGGCTCGTCCATGATGAGGATGTCGGCCCTGCGATACAGCGCCTTCAGGATCTCGACGCGCTGCTGCGCCCCCACCGGCAGGTCCTTGACCCGCGCGTCGACATCGACCTTCAGACCGTACTCCTCGGCAAGGCGGGCGACATCCGCTCGAGCCTTGCGCATGTTGACGAACGGCCATCGACGCGGTTCGTCCCCCAGCACGACGTTCTCGGCCACCGTGAAGACGGGTACGAGCTGGAAGTGCTGGTGCACCATGCCGATGCCGGCTCTGATCGCATCCCTCGAGCTCGAGAAGCGCCGCTGCTCGCCCTTGACGATGATCGCTCCCTCGTCAGGGGTGTAGAGGCCGTAGATCATCTTGACCAGGGTGCTCTTGCCGGCTCCGTTCTCGCCCAGTAGAGCGACGATCTGCCCGGAGCTCACGGTGAGGGATACGTCCTCGTTGGCGATCACTCCTGGGAAGCGCTTGGTCAATCCCCGAGCCTCGAGGACGACATCACCGATCGCTGGCATCTCGGTCAGTCCTTCTCATAGGGCTTGCCCACCGCGGCCGGCGGCGAGATGCGCCCCGACACGGCTGCGAGCAGAACGATGGTGAGGACGTACGGGAGCATGTTGACGAACTGCGGCGGAATGGCGAGCACCTCGTCCGCCTGGAGCTGACTGGCCACTCCCTGAGTGAGGCCGAAGAAGATGGCGGCGAACATCGCGCCGAGGGGATTCCAGGCACCGAAGATCATGATCGCCAACGCGGTGAAGCCGCGACCCGCCGTGAATCCACGCTCGAAGGTGCCCGCTGCCTCCAGAGCCAGGTACGCGCCGGCCAGCCCGGCGAGCGCCCCTGCGAAAGTCACGTTGAGGAAGCGGAGCCGCTGCACACCGATGCCCGAGGTGTCGGCAGCACTCGGCTTCTCGCCCACGGATCGTGTGCGCAGACCCCAGATGGTGCGGAAGAGAAGCACCCACAGCACGATCGAGATGAGGATCGCGGCGTAGGTGAACAGGCCGTTGTTGAACAGCACGGGCCCAACCAGCGGAATGTCGGCAAGCAGCGGGATCCGGACGATCGGAGTAACGCCCGGCAGTACGTACCCCTGCGCGTAGAAGAAGCTCGTGAGGCCGGTGGCGAGGATGTTGATGATCGTGCCGGCGATGATCTGGTCCATGCGCCAGGTCACGGCGCCGACGGCCAGGAATCCGCCCATGATCATTCCGGATCCCACCCCGATGAGCATTCCGAGGATGAGATTGCCGGTGATCGCCGCGCCGAAGAAGCCAGCAAAGGCACTCATGAGCATCTGGCCCTCGATGCCGATGTTGATCACGCCCGAGCGCTCGCAGATGATGCCGACCATTGCGGCGAGGATGAGCGGCACCGCGTATCGCAGCGAGAAGGACAGCACGGAGACCGTGCGGATCTCGTCCATGAAGAAGGCGATGACGATGCCGACGGTGATGATGCCGCCGAGGATGTAGGCCCACCGCGCGCTCATGAGCCCCACCCCGACGTGACCTTGGTCTGCTTGATGTTGCGCTTGCGGAACAGCAGGCGAGCGACGATTGGGGCAGCCACGAGCAGCAGCGTGATGGCGAGGATGACGTCGACGACCTCCGGCTCGATGCCCGTCTCGAACTGCAGGGTCGCGGCACCAGCCCTCAGGGTGCCCACGAGCAGGGCTGCCGGGATGGCCGCAATGGGATTCGCGCGAGCCAGCAGGGCGATCGTGATGCCATCGAAGCCGAGCCCGGCGTTGAAGGCGGGCTCGAACCGACCTGTGACACCGAGCGTCTCGATGGCGCCTCCCATGCCGGCGAGAGCGCCGCTGACGAACATCGCCAGCACGATCGTGCCGCGCACCGAGATGCCTGCGTACCGCGCTGCATTCGGATTCAGGCCCACGGTGTTGAAGCGGAAGCCGCTGGTCGTCCGCACGAGGAACCAGCCGAAGAACAGCGCCACGAGGATGGCGAGGATGAATCCGGAGGGGATCACCCCGAACTGAGGCAGGGCAGCGGTCTCCGCGATGGGCGGGGTGCGCGAGAGCGGCTGGTCCGGTTCCCTCAGCGGACGGCTGGCCAGGTAGTCGACCAGCGCGATCGCAATGCTGTTGAGCATGATCGTCGTGATGACCTCGGACACGCTGCGGTAGGCGCGCAGGACACCAGCGATCGAAGCCCAGGCAGCGCCGCACAGCATGCCGAACGCGATGGCCATCGGCAGGTGGATGATCGCCGGAACCGTGAAGGCGTAGCCCGCCCATGCTGCTCCCACAGCCGCAACGAGCAGCTGGCCCTGAGCGCCGATGTTGAACAGGCCGGCCCGCAGGCCGACCGTGACGGCCAAGCCCGTGAGGATCAGGGGCGTGGACTTCTCCATGACCCGGACGAGCCCCTCGCTGGAACCCAGCGCATTGCTGAAGAGCACCCAGTAGGCATAGAAGGGATTGACGCCCTGCAGCCAGATCAGGATGCCGCCGATGGCGAAGGCCAGAAGCACGGAGACGATCGGCAGAAGCAGCCCCGGGATGCGATCCAGGGGGCCCGTGCGCCGCGGATCCGGGTCGGTGAAACCCAGGTCCGTACGGGTCGGGTCGGTCGTCGTCATGATCGCAGCATCCTGTCACAGGATCCGTCCACGCGGCAGGACAACTACCGGCTGACGGATGACTCGGTCAAACACGCCGTGGGGGTGGCGCAGTCTCCTGCGCCACCCCCACGGAATTGACCAGCCGTGACTAGCCGAGCGTCACGCCCGTCTCGATCGAGCCGTCGGCGAGACCGGCGATGACGGCGTCGACCTGCGACTTGACGTCGTCCGGCACAACAGCCTCAGTGTTGTGGTAGGGCGCAAGTCCGGTGTTGCCGAAGAAGTTGCCGCCCGGGAAGGCGCCCTCCTTCGCCGCGATGACGAGATCGGACGTACCCTGGACGAGCTTCTTCTCCGCGGACGTCAGCAGGCACTTCTGGGCCTGCGGCACCGTGAAGAACTGGTCGGTGTCGACGCCGATGCAGAAGATCGACTCACCCGCACCGGGAGCCTTGGCGATCTCGATGAGTGCACCGTTTCCGGTGTTGCCACCCGCGCCGAAGATGATGTCGGCACCCTGGGCAAGCTGCTTCTTGGCCTCGGCCGCACCCCACTCAGGATCGTTGAAGGCGTTGTTCGGCTCGTGGTACACGATCGTGACCTCGGCCTCCGGGTTCGCCGCAAGCACACCAGCCTTGTAGCCCTCGCCGAACAGCTTGACCGGCGGAACCGTGTCGGTGCCGAGAACGGCGCCGAGCTTGTTGGTCTTGGTCATCAGGCCTGCGAGGTAGCCGGCCGCGTAGCCCGCCTTGTCCTCGGGGAAGACCAGTCCGGTGAGGTTCGGGATCGCCTCGCCCTGGAACTGGTCGACACCGACGAAGTTGGTGGTCGGATTGGCCTTGGCCGCCTCGATCGATGCCTCACCCATCAGGAAGCCCACGGTGACGATGACGTCGTACCCCTTCGCGGTGAACTGTCCGATGTTGTTCAGGTAGTCCTTGGGATCGGTCGTCTCGATGTACTTCGCGAAGCCACCCGTCACGTTGGCCGCCTCCTGGGCGCCCTCCCATGCGGACTGGTTGAAGGACTTGTCGTCGACCTTGCCGGTGTCGGTGACCAGGCCGATGCAGAAACTCTCCGGCGCGGCGCAGTTGCTGTCGTCCGTGGTGAGGGCCGGAGCCGCCTCCGCGGGAGCCTCTTCTGCAGGAGCCTCCTCTGCGGGAGCCTCCTCAGCGGGTGCCTCAGATGCGGCCGCCGTCGCGTCGGTAGCGGCCTCGTCACTGCTGCTGCTGCAGCCAGCGAGCACCAGTGCGGCTGCCACGAACCCGGCAGCCAGGAGCTTGCGATGCATGTGCATCCCCTTTTCGTAGGTGTGTCTCGAGATCGAGAGTTGGCGCCACAGTATCCGAGCCGGATGACGTGATGCGTCGGGGTGGCGCGCGCGAAACCACATCGTTACACGTGGAGGGCGTGACTCATCTCACCCGTCACGGTGACCCCACGTGACGCGGGCGGAGGACGTCCATCCACCGTCGACGGGAAGGGTCACCCCCGTGATGCCGGACGCATCCGGGGAGAGCAGGAAGGCCACGGCCGCAGCCACCTCTCGGGCCGAAACAGGGCGTCCCAAGGCAGACGTCGCGCACCACCATGCGAGGCCGTCAGGCCACTGGTCGGCCAGGCCAGCTCGGTCGATCAGGCCGGGCGCGACGGCATTGACGCGGACGGGGGCGTACTCCAGGGCGGCTGCTGCGGTGAACGAGACCATGCCTGCCTTGGCCGCTGCGTATGCCGCGTGGCCCGGGAACGGGGCGAAGGCCTCGACGGAGGCGACGTTCACCACGCTCGACGCGCCGGCACCGGCTCGGCACACCAGCCTGGTCAGCTCGACTGCGGCAAGCAGCGTGACGTCGACGATGCCGCGCCACGCCTCCGACCCGGAGTCCACGAGCGGCGTCGGAGCCTGATCCGCAGCATTGTTGACCAGCAGGTCGATGGAACCGAGAGCATTCTCGACCGCAGCCACGAGCACAGCGGCAGCATCCGGACCCTGCGCGAGGTCCTCTGCGACGGCGAGCGACGCCCCCACCTCCCGCGCGACATCGTCCGCTGCCTTACGCGTGCGGCCATGCACCACCACCCGGGCACCGCGCGCGACGAGGTCCTCGGCGATCACGCGCCCCAGACCACGCGTGGAGCCGGTGACGAGGGCGATGCGGCCATCGAGCTGTCGGTCAGCCACGGATCAGCTCCCGGATCCGCGCGTCCTGCGCAACCCACGGCGACAGGTCGGTCGATGCGTCGGCGAGCTCCAGCCCGCTGAAGGGCGGCGCGAGGGAGCAGACGACGAGGGACCACTCCCCCAGTGGACTCGACCCCTGCCAGCTCCCGGCCGGCACGAGGGTATGGAGGTGGTCGCCCTCGCCGCGTCCGAGCACCACACGCTCAGAACCGCCATCCGGGAGGAGCACCAGCATGTCGATGGGTGACCCGGCAACGTGGACCCAGAGTTCGTCCTCGCGCAGGCGGTGGAGGGCGGAGAAGTGCGCCTGGGTCAGCAGGCCGTAGATCGCGCTGCCCGAGTCGTTGCGCCACAGGAGCCTGAACCAGACTCCCTCGCCCTCGAGGTACTCGAGCCCGAGCCGCTGGATCACCTGCTCAGCAGCCAGCCCGTCGAGGGCATCGACGGTGCTCACGAGTCAACCCGCGCATTCGCCGCCTCGAGCAGGGCCGGAACGTCGACGCGCATGCTGCGCCGGTCCTCGATCACGACCTCTCCCGCAACGACCACGTGCCTGACGTCGGATCGGCCTGCCGCGAAGACGATGGCCGTGTGCGGATCGCGCACCGGCGTGAGATGCGGGACCGCAGTGTCGATCATGATGAGATCGGCCTCCTTCCCGACCTCGACCGAGCCCACCCGGTCGCCGATCCCGATGGCCCGGGCTCCGTCCAGCGTCGCCATGCGCACGACATCGGACGCCGAGATCGCAGCCGGATCGTCACGGACGAGCCGGGCGAGGTTTGCCGCCAGCCGCATCACGGCGAACATGTCGAGATCGTTGCTGGACGAGCATCCGTCGGTGCCAAGACCCACGCGGATGCCGTCCGCTCGATAGCCGACGACGTCGGCCGCGCCGCTGGCCAGCTTGAGGTTGGATCCCGGGCAGTGGGCCACACTGGCACCGGCCGTGGCGACTTCCCGACGTTCCGCAGCGTCGAGTCGCACACCGTGACCGAGCACGGGGGCCAGCGAGAGCACGCCGCTCTCGGCCAGACAGGCCACCGGACGCATGCCCCTGCTCGCGACCGTGTCGGCGTTCTCGCGATCGTTCTCCGACGTGTGCGTGTGGATGATCCCGCCCGTCTCGCGGGCCAGCTGGGCAATCTGCGCGAGGTCGTCGATCTCGACCGTGAAGGGCGCGTGCGGCATGTACGCCACCGGGACGTGCGGCCCGCCCAGCCGCGCGAGGGCGGCAGGCCACTGCCGGGCTGCGTCCATGCGCTCGTCCCACGAGAGACCATCCGGGCCGGGGAAGGAGAAGAAGACGGGGCCGATGACGTGACGCAGGCCCGCATCGACCGCTCCCTGATGCGCAGCCTCAGGATGGAAGTACATGTCGAGCGCCGTCGTGGTGCCGCCGAGAAGGGCCTCGACGGCGCCGAGTCGCGCACCGAGCTCGACGCCGGCCGGGTCCATGACCCGGGCCTCCTCGGCCCAGACCCGCTCGAGGAAGCCCTGGAGGTCGACGTCCTCCGCGACACCGCGGAGCAGAGTCATGGCCAGGTGGGTGTGCAGGTTGACGAGGCCGGGCATCACGATGTGACCTCGGGCATCGATCACGCGATCAGCATCCACCGAATCGCGCACCTCGTCCGAGGGACCGACGGCGACGATCCGTCCGTCGCCCACCGCGACCGAGGCGTCAGCCAGGACCCGCGACTCGCCATCGCACACGAGCACGAAGCGCGCCGAGTCGATCAGCAGGTCAGCGCGCATCGGCAAGCCTCCGTGCTGCCTCCACGATGATGCGTGCGACGGACTCTGCGCCGGATGCGACCACGGTCATGACGTCCTCGATGGTGATCTCCGGTCCCAGCCCTGCGGCCGGATTCGCGACCAGGCAGATGGATGCGTACGGCAGTCCGCGCTCCTTCGCGAGCACGACCTCCGGGACGCCGGTCATGCCGACCACCGTGGCGCCCAACGACTGCGCCATGCGGATCTCGGCCCGCGTCTCGAAGCGCGGCCCCTCGAATGCCGCGTAGATGCCCGTCCGCTCCACGTCGATCCCGACGGCGTCGGCGGAGGCCAGCAGCATCTCCCGGAGTCGGCCCGAGTAGGGCTCGGTCATGTCGACGTGCACGACACCCTCCGGTGTGGATCCGTCGAAGAAGGTGACGGGACGCCCCTTGGTGAAGTCCAGGAAGTCGTCGACGACCGCGATGGCACCCGAGTCCAGGCCGATACCTCCGACGACGTTGACCGCCAGTACCTCCGTCACGCCCAGATCGACGAGCGCACTGATGTTGGCCAGGTAGTTGACCCGATGCGGCGGCACGGAGTGGTCAGCGCCGTGCCGAGCGAGGAACACCGTCTCTCGACCATGCATGCCGCCGATGACGGCGCGGGCGGGCCCGTGTGCGGTGGCCACCTCGACCTCACGCGGGGAGTCGAGTGCGTCGAGGGAGTAGAAGCCGGTTCCCGCGATGACGCCGAGGGCGCTCACGGCAGCTGATCCGGGCCGAAGCCGTCGGGGAACAGGAAGGACAGCGGCACCGGCCCTCCGTCGCGATCCACCAGGAGGTCAGCACCTCCATGCTCGAACAGCAGTTGCCGGCAGCGACCGCAGGGCAGCAGTGCTCCCGGATTGGGCCCCACGCACGCGAAGGCGACGAGCCGTCCGCGGTTGCCCGGACGTCCGGTGCGCACGAGATCGCCCAGCAGTGCGCACTCGGCGCACAGGGTCACGCCAAGGGATGCGTTCTCGACATTGCTCCCGGTGACGATGCGGCCATCATCCGTCAGCGCTGCTGCACCCACCGGGTGGTGCGAGTAAGGCGCATAGGCGTACTCACGCGCCTCACGTGCCGCCCCCCGGAGCCGCTCCCAGGTGGCCTCGTCCACATCAGGCATGGATGGCGTCCCGCGACAGTTCGTCGAAGGTCGGGAATCCCGAGGCGATGTCGCTGCCGGTGAACGTGCCGACCCACCCGTCGTCAGTGCGGAAGAACCGGATGGCCGTGAAGTCCGGGAGAGTCCCCATGTCGAACCAGTGCGTCGTGAGCGATGGGACGCTCAACAGGTCACCCTCTGTGCACAGCATTCCGAGCACGCGATCGCCGATGTGGAGGTAGAACACGCCGCTGCCATGCGAGAAGAACCGGATCTCCTCCTCATCGTGCGTGTGCTCGTTCAGGAACCGCTGCCGG
>CAIZPS010000047.1 GCA_903934925.1 uncultured bacterium
CGGCCGTAGGAGAACGTCCAGTCCAGCGTGAGGATCAGCCCGACGGCGCCCGCAGTGCGGGCGCGGTCCAGCAGCTCGGGCATCGCGTCGCGGGAGTCCATCCAGTAGAGCTGGAAGAACAGCTGCGGGTTCGCGGCGATGACCTCCTCGATCGGCTTGCTGGCGAACGAGCTCAGGCCCATGGCGATGCCGCGGGCCGCAGCGGCACGCGCGACCGCAACCTCTCCGTCGGGGTGGACGGCCTGCACGCCGGTGGGGGAGATCAGCACCGGCATCGAGATCGGCTGGCCCATGACCGACGTGGCGAGGTCGCGCGTTGCCGGCAGGTCGGCGACGTGCGGGGCGAGCATGAGCCGACCGAAGGCGTCCATGTTGTCCTGGTAGGTGACGCCGCGGTCGTGGCCGGCGAGCAGCGCGCTGTAGACCGAGGGAGGAAGTCGCTTCTTCGCGCGGCGCTGGGCCTCGGCGACGGACTCCATCCACGACGGTGACATGGGGGGCTTCTCCTCAGTCGGTGGCGGGTGAGGCTCAGGCGCGGGTCGCGATGAGCGACTCGAGTGGAATGAACGGCGTCAGCGGACTGTCATCGCAGGCATGCGCCGGGCGCTCGCGTTCGATGGTGGTGCTGGGCCGGGAGTGGTCCTGGCTCGCCGCGGGGATGACGCGACCCGGCGCGGCCAGTGCGGTCTCGCTGTTGCCCTTGACGCACTCGGGGTCCGGGCCGTCCAGCGGCAGGCCGGTGAAGAACTTCGCCGCCATGCATCCGCCGCGGCAGGAGTCGTACGCGCTGCACGAGGAGCAGGCGCCGCCGGACTGGGGACTGCGCAGCTCCTGGAACAGCCGCGACTCCCGCCACACCGGCGCGAAGCCGCCGTCGCGCAGGATGTTGCCCGCCAGGAAGCGGTCGTGGATCGCGAACGGGCACGCGTACACATCGCCGATCGGGTCGATCAGGCACACCACCCGGCCTGCCCCGCACAGGTTCAGCCCGGGCAGCGGGTCGCCGAGCGCGGCGAGGTGGAAGAACGAGTCGCCGGTGAGCACGCCCTCGCCGGCGTCCATGAGCCATCGGTAGAGGTCCCTCTGCTGCTCCGCCGTCGGATGCAGGTCGTCCCACACGTCTGCACCGCGCCCCGACGGCCGCAGCCGCGTCAGGCGCAGCGTGGCACCGTGATCGTCGGCGATCCGCTTGAAGTCATCGAGCTGGTGGGCGTTCTCGCGCGTCACCACGACGGAGACCTTGGCGTCCGTGAATCCCGCGGACGCGAGGTTGTCGAGGGCCGTCAGCGCGGCCGCGTACGTGCCCGGACCGCGCAGTGCGTCGTTGATCTCCGGCGTGGCACCGTCGAGCGACACCTGCACGTCGACGTAGTCGGTGCGCGACAGCCACTGCGCGCGCTCGGGAGTGATCCGGAATCCATTGGTGGAGAACTTCACGCCAACCTGATGGGCGACGGAGTACTCCAGCAGGTGCCAGAAGTCCGGCCGGATCGTCGGCTCGCCGCCGCCGATGTTCACGTAGAACACCTGCATCGCCTGCAGCTCGTCGATCACCGCCTCGCACTGCTCGGTCGTCAGCTCGCGCGGGTCACGCTTGCCGGACGACGACAGGCAGTGCGCGCATGACAGGTTGCACGCGTACGTCAGCTCCCAGGTCAGGCAGATCGGCGCGTCCAGGCCCAGCTCGAACTGGTCGATCAACGAGCCGCCCAGCGGCCGCGCGCTAGTCACGGGCACCCGCCAGCGCGGGTCGCTCGATCATCTCCGCGTCGATGAGTCGCTCGAGCGACTCCGCGAACACCGGCCACTGGTGCTCCGGTATGCCACAGTCCGCGAGGACCTCCGCCAGTGAGCGCGAGCCGTCCAGTCCCTGCACCACGGACACCAGCTCCGGACGCTTCAGGAACGTCAGCCGGCGATTGCCGAAGTTGTACGCCAGGGCACCAAAGGGCTCAGGCCGCAGGGAGACACTCTGCGACAGCGACAAGGGCTCATCCAGGATCGTCATCGACATGCCGGGACTGCGGGCGCCTAGTAGACGCCGCACATCCCGTCGATCGAGACGTCCTCGATCAGCGACTCCACGGTGATGTCTTCCACCGTCTCCTTCTCATCCATGTTCCACCCCATCCGGGTTGTTGTCCGACTCTTCGCGAAGGCTATTGGCACTTAGCGCCAAAAGACAAGGGATCGGTCGGAAACTGCTAGCGTCGCGGCGTCGTGAGCACCCACCAGGCCGTCGGGCGGCCCCCGGTCACCAGTCACGCGGCCATCGAGGCCGCGGCCTTCGCCCTGTTCGCCCGCCAGGGGTTCGACGAGACCACCACCGACGAGATCGCGGATGCTGTCGGCATCGGCCGCAGAACCCTCTTCCGCTACTTCCCCTCGAAGTACGACATCCCGTGGGGACAGTTCGACTCCAGCCTCGCCCACTTCCGAGACGTCCTGGCCCAGGAGCCACGTGACATCCCGCTGTGGCAGGCGGTGCAGCGCGGCGTCGTGCAGTTCAACACGTTCGACGACTCTGTGCTCGACCAGCACCGCGCACGCATGCGTCTGATCCTGCACACGCCATCACTTCAGGCCCACTCGGTGCTCATGTATGAGCGGTGGCGTGCTGTCATCGCCGACTACGTCTCCACCCGCACTCGTCAGTCGGCCGACAGCCTGACCCCGCGAACGGTCGGTCATGTGAGCCTGGCTCTGGCGATCTCGGCGTACGAGCAGTGGCTCGCGCCGCGTTCGCCGAAGCTGACCGTCCTTCTCGACCGAGCGATGACCGGACTGCGTGACTACCTCGGACCCGATGACTGACCGCCCGCCACTCGGCTCGCTCCCCGCACCGCCTGCGAGTCGCACCGTCCCCGAGGGATTCCGTGCACGGCTGAGTGCGGGAGTGATGCTGTGGGCCGGCGGCCGGGTCGTCGTCGGCGGATCTCCGTGGAAGGTGAGCACCCTCTCTCCTGCAGCGCAGGAGGTCGTCCTGCGTCTTCGCGCCGTGGGAGCGCGGGGAATCGCGCTCGACTCCTCACGCGACCGAGCCGTCCTGCGCGTCCTGCTTGACCGTGGATTCGCCGAGTGCGCTCCCGCCCCGTCCATGAATGCGAATGTGGAAGACGTGGAGATCACGATCCCCGTACTCGACGATCCCGAGAGGCTGCAGGACCTGCTCGCAACGTTGCCTACCGTCAGAGTCGTCGTCATCGATGACGGATCGACAGACGCAGACGCGATCGCGGACGTCGCTGCATCAGCCGGCGCGCGCACCGTGCGCCACGAGGTCAACCGTGGCCCGGCGGCAGCGCGCAACACCGCACTGCAGAGCACCACCGCTTCGTTCGTCGCCTTCATCGACGCTGACTGCCTCGCCGATCCCTCATGGCCGTCGAGGCTCCTGCATCACTTCGACGACCCCGCCGTCGCTGCTGTTGCCGCCCGGGTCACGCCTGACGGCGAGGGCTCGTCGCTGCTGGAGCGGTACGAGGCGATCCGCTCCTCCCTCGACATGGGCGATCAGCCCGAACTCGTTCGCCCTGGCGCACGACTGGGGTTCGTGCCGTCCGCCGCCCTCGTCGTGCGCCGCTCCGCGATCCAGCCCGGGGGATTCGATGAGGGCCTCCGACTCGGCGAGGACGTCGATCTCGTGTGGCGCCTCGCCGACGCTGGGTGGCTCGTGAGGTATGACCCGTCCGTCGTGGTTCGGCACCGCACGCGCGCCCGATGGGGCTCGTGGCTGCGACGCAAGCTCGAGTACGGCACGTCAGCTCCAGACCTGGAGATGCGGCATCCGGGAAGGCTCGCGCCGGCTCGGCCTTCTCTGTGGACCATCGCCACTCTGGCCCTGATCGCCACCGGACATCCCTGGGCTGGGGTTGTGCTGCAGGCATTTCCGTTCGCCGTGCTGTCGCGTCGATTCGCGCCAATCCCCGAGGGGAGAGTCCTGGCGGCTCGCGTCACGGCACAGGGTGTCCTCGCCGACACGATGGCGCTGGGGCAGGCGATGCGTCGGGAGTGGTGGCCCGTCGGTGCTGTGGCGCTCGTCGCGTCACCCTGGTCGCGCACTGCCCGGATCGGCGCACTCATGGTGATCACCCCGCTGCTGTGGGAATGGGCCGACCGGCGTCCACCGATGAACCCCGCTGCGTTCACCGTGATGAGGCTGATCGACGACGCCGCCTACGGGACCGGTGTCATCACGGCGAGTGTCCGCGCGCGGCAGTGGCGCACTCTCGCGCCCCGACCACGAGGCACCGCGCGGGCGGTCGAGGTCATGAACGGGATCCTTCGCCGATTCGCTCCTGGAGCACGGTCATGAAGGCGGTGACGTCACCGTGCACGGCCGTGAGCTCCTCGTTCGAAAGAAGCGTCACGTAGCCCGCAGGAGTCTCAGCGACAACCATCGCCGCGTCGTCGCCGACGTAGGCGCGCAGGTCGGGCTCGAGCTCGTTGAGATGGCGGAGGTCGAACGGAACGGTGAGGCACGCGATCGCCTGATCCCACGCGGGCTTTCGACGGACCGTGCCGTGCGTGATCTCGCACAGGCTGCAGGACTCCCCGCGCAGATAGTGACCAGCGAGGTAGCGCAACTCACCCCGCAACCCGCCATCAGCTCGGTAGACCCCGATCAGGCGCCGGATCTCCATGCTTCGACGGTAGGTGCGATGGTTCAGGTCCGCGAGTCGGCGGGTGAGATCACTGCGTGCGAGTGTGCGAACGCTCGGGTTCGGCGGTCGAAGCACTCAGACGCAGGTCGCGCTGCGGAGGTGGTGTGGCGAGCGAGCAGCAGCTCTGCGCCTTCACGCGGCCGGTGACGGCACCGACCACCACGAGGACGAGGAAGGCCAGCACGGCGATACCCAGAACGACCTCCACCCCTGCAGGGTAGGTGATCGGGCGTCGCCGTCACGGTTGAACAGGGTCGCAGGAAGGCCGAACCATGCCAGCGCCGAGCAGGACACCGCCGAACGAGCGGCTCACCATGAGTGGAGGGCCGCAGGGGTCCGCTCCCGCAGGAGGTGGTGAGGATGATGGGTTGGTACCGGGGAGACTGGGGTGCCCCGGCGTTCATGGGCATGGGAGTCATGCTCCTGTTCTGGGGAAGCATCATCTGGCTTGTCGTATGGGCGGTCGCCAGCACCAGGCGCACCCTGGAGGCGTGAGGGGTTCTGCCCCGTTCCCGGGTGACGGACGCACGCAGTGAGGGATTCCGGCTCCAGGGCAGATTCGCGGGCGAGATGGGGCGCTGACTACCCGTCCCCTCGGCTGCGCCAGCCTCGAAGGCCCATCTGCACGGCCACCGCCAGCATCATGACGCCGAAGGCGATCTGCAGCACGGACCCGCTGATCGCCAGGGCGACGGACGCCCCCACCACGGCGCCGACCATCGCCCCCGCTCCGAGCCGAGCTCCCTCGCCCCATTGGGTGTAGCCCGGTCGAGTCAGGCGGATCGCGCCGAGCAGGGCGATGGGCACCATGACGGCGAGGGAGGTGCCGGAGGCGAGATGCTGGCCGTAGCCGAAGGCGGTGACGAGGATCGGGATGAGCAGGATCCCGCCGCCGATGCCGAACAGTGCCGAGAGCAGGCCCATGCCCAGGCCGGATGCCGCGTAGCCGGCAGCCAGGGCGGGTGACATCTCGGGCAGGAAGGCACTGCTGTCGACGGCGTCGGGCGACGGCCACAGCATGCGCACGCCGGCGACCATCAGCACGACGCCGAAGGCCACCTGCAGGACGGCATTGGGGGAGCGTTGCACGATGTGCGCGCCCAGCCAGGCTCCCGCGAGGCCGCCGAGAAGGATGACCAGAGCGGGCAGCCACGCGACATCGCCATTCACCGCGTAGCGGACGGCGCCGGCCGCCGCGGCCATGCCCACCAGCACCAGGCTCGTGGCCTGGGCCCGCTTCTGCGGGACCTTCCGGACGAGGACGAGGAAGGGCACGAGAAGGATGCCGCCGCCGACACCGAAGGCCCCCGAGAAGGCCCCGACCCCGGTGCCGATGCCGATGTCGGTCGCGGTGCGGGTTCTCTGCAGGCTCACGGTCGCAACCTAACGGTTCACGCGACGCCTGCTCCGCATCGCGCCTTGGTGATCCGCTTGCCAATGACATATCAAGTCGATATATAGTTTCGATATGGCAAAGCGCACGGACGTGCTCGACCACACTGTGCTCGGGGTGCTGTCCGACGGCCCCCTGCATGGCTATGAGCTGCGCAAGCGGCTCACCGCCATCCTCGGACCGTTCCGCGCCCTTTCGTTCGGCTCGCTCTACCCGTGCCTTCATCGACTGACGGATGCCGGGCTGATCGAGCAGATCGACATGGTCGACCGCGACGACATCGCCGGTGTCGCCACCAGGCGCGCCCGCATCGTCTACGCGCTCACGCCCGAGGGCAAGGAGTCGTTCACGGCGTGGGTTGCCGACACCGGCCCGGAAGCCTGGGAGGACGAGGCCTTCGCTGCCCGACTGGCCTTCTTCTCCCGCACCGAGGCTGCTGTCCGCCTGCGCATCCTGGAGGGGCGTCGAACCCGCCTGGAGGAGAGGCTCAGCGCCCTGCAGTCATCCATCGACCGCACCAACGAGCGCATGGACGTCTACGCCGAGCGGCTCCAGCGCCACGGCATCGAGGGAGCCGAGCGAGAGGTGAGCTGGCTCGAGGAG
>CAIZPS010000048.1 GCA_903934925.1 uncultured bacterium
TCATGGCACAGTGGGTCCGTGGTTCCCGACCTTCTCGCACGCCTTCGCGAGATCACCGCATCCGGCAGTCCCGCACAGGCAGCCGAGGCAACGGCACTGCTACGGGCACTGTCGGTGGAACCGCACGATGCGTGTATGGAAACGGCGGCCCGGCTTCTCGTCGAGGCCTACCTTCACGATCCTCATCTGACTCGCTGAGAGACAAGCCTTTCCTCGGCGTTGGCCCGTGTGCCGGATCTAGAGTGAGGTCATGAGTACTGGCCACATCCGTCGCGCCCGCCCCGACGACATCCCCGAGATCGTCCAGATGGTGCGCGACCTCGCGGAGTACGAGAAGGCTCTCGACGAGGCGGTTGCCACTGAGGAGCAGTTCGAGCGAGCTCTCTTCGGCCCGGACCCGAAGGTGTTCGCGCACGTGGTGGAGCACGAGTCGGACACCTACAGCCTCGCCGGGTTCGCTCTGTGGTTCCTCAACTTCTCCACTTGGGTCGGCAAGCACGGTCTGTACCTGGAGGACCTCTACGTCCGCCCCGAGCTGCGTGGCAGCGGATACGGCAAGGCGCTGCTGTCGACGCTCGCGCGCGAGTGCGTCGAGAACGACTACGGGCGCTTCGAGTGGTGGGTCCTCGATTGGAACGAGCCTGCCCTCGGCTTCTACCGCAGCATCGGCGCAGTGCCGATGGACGAGTGGACCGTGCAGCGGGTCACGGGTGAGGCGCTTGCCGAACTCGCGAACCCAAGCGTCAGCTAGCCGCAGCACCTCGTGAAGCCAACCCCGGCGCTCCCCTGCTACACGTGGCTCCCACATCCGGGGGGCTCGGATGAACGCTGAGCCGGTGCGCCCTTAGCGAGCCAATTCGCGTAACGAGGGCCCTAGAGGATGGTGACTCCGACACCGATCTTGGCCAAACCACCGCTTACCTGCGCGACCTGCTCGTCAGTGAGCTCATCGGCGAGCGCGTCATTGCCGTCTTGCGCCTTGGGATCCATGGCGGTTCCTTCTGCTCAATCCTGACCGTGCCTCAGTCCGGCGAAGGTACCGCGCTGAGGCAGAGCCCAGGGATCAATGGCGGCGTCTCGATGGCCGAGCGGAGGGTGCCACGGCAGATGAGCCCCTTGTGCGACAGCGGGCACAGGGTGCCGGACCACCAGCGGATCGCTGGGCACGTTCCTTCGCGGACCGTAGGGTGTTGCCCAAGGAGAGGAGGCACCCATGGCCGAGACCGTGACACTGTCCTTCGGGGCGAAGACCGAGAATGTGGCCCTGGCCCGCACCCTCGCGGCGTCGATGTCGGCACGGGCCGAGCTGCCGCTGGATCAGCTCGAGGATGTCCGCCTCGCAGTGGACGAGGCCGTCAGCCAGGTCATCGCGGCTGCCTCTCCGGGGGCACGAGTGACTTGCCAGTTCGACTCGGATGGGATGACGCTCGCTTTTCGCGTCTCCGGCCCGACGACCGCGACGACAACGCCGTCCACGGCCTCGTTCAGCTGGACGGTGCTCAGTGCCCTTGTGGACGCTGTTGAGGCGACGATCATCGACGGGGAACTCGTCATCGCCTTCACCGTGACCAGCGACCTGGTGGACGTGTGACATCGACCGATCGCACCGGGGGGCGCTGGTCGGAGGTCGAGCGGGATCGTGAGCACGAGCTCCTCGCCCGGATGCACGCCCTGCCCGACGGCGACCCCGGGAGAGAAGCAGCCCGCGAGGAGCTGATCACCCTCCACCTGCCCCTCGTGCAGCACCTGGCCCGGCGCTACCGGGACCGCGGCGAGCCCTTTGAGGATCTCGTGCAGGTGGGCACCGTGGGCCTGATCAAGGCCATCGACGGCTTCGACCCGCAACGGGGACTGGAGCTCTCGACATACGCAACCCCGACCATCCTCGGGGAGATCAAGCGCCACTTCCGGGATCGCACGTGGGCGGTCCGCGTCCCCCGACGACTGCAGGAACTCCAGGCGCAGGTCACCAGAACCGCCGACGAGCTGTCCGTCACCCTGCAGCGCTCCCCCACCGTGCGCGAGATCGCCACGGCACTCGAGGTGAGCGAGTCCGACGTGCTCGATGCCCTCGAGGCGAGGCAGGCCTACATCGCGCAGTCGATCGAGGCCTCCGCGGAATCCGAGGGTCCCGCGTCCTTCCTGAATTCGTTCGGCGCCCTCGACTCCCGTTTCGACGAGTTCGACGATCGCGAGGCGCTACGTCCCCTCATCGAGGCGCTTCCGGAGCGCGAGCGCGCCATCGTGCTGATGCGCTTCGTGGAGAACATGAGCCAGTCGCAGATCGGTGACGAACTCGGCATCTCGCAGATGCACGTGTCACGGCTGCTGTCGCGCACTCTCCTGCAGCTGCGCGAGGGGCTCGCGGGGAGCGCTGCCTGACGTAAGTCGCGCTCATGTCAGTCGCTGAGCGACCGCCGGGCACTGGGGAGGAAGACCAGGACGATCCCTGTCACGGCGACCACCATGGCGACCTGCCCGATCAGGCGGAGCCCGCCCTCGTTCGACTGGGAGATCTCGTAGCCGATCAGGCCGAGGACCAGCTGTGCGACGACGAACGGGGACCGGGCCCAACTGCGGCACCGCCACCACCCGAACGCCACCCAGACCATTGCCGCGCCGAACCCGGAGGTGATCGCGATCAGCCCGGCCAGCGCGGCAGGGTTGGACACCTCCGCGGGCCCGGTGATGCCGACCCGAACAGCCTCGACGAGATCGAAGACGGCGTACGCGAGCAGCCCGAGGCCCTCGATCGCGGCGAGGGCGGCCAGCAGGACGAGCACCGTCGGTCGTGAGCTCACCGGAGCACGGTATCGGGATGCGCAACGCGCGGCGCGGCGCTACTAGGCTCGAGCAATGCGCGGGCTCCTGGTCGTCAATCCACGGGCCACGACCACCTCTCCGCGCGTCGTCGACGTCATCGTCCACGCCTTCTCAGCAGACATCGACCTCGATGTGACGGTCACGACGCACCGGGGGCACGGGTTCGCCCTGGGCGAGCGGGCACGCAGCGAGGGCATGGACGTCGTGGTGACCCTGGGCGGCGACGGGGTCGTCAACGAGGTCACCAACGGACTCCTCGCCGAGGGTCCCGGACCGCACGTGCCGATGCTGGCCACGGTGCCCGGTGGCAGCGCGAACGTCTTCGCACGATCACTGGGCCTGCCGAACGATGCCGTCGAGGCCACCGGGCAGATCCTCGAGGCACTTCGCGAGGGCCGGTGCCGTCGGATCGGGGTCGGACGCGCGAACGATCACTGGTTCGTGGCGAACGCGGGACTGGGACTGGACGCGGAGATCATCGCGGCGATGGAGCAGCACCGGGCGCGGGGTCGCGCGGCGACGCCCCTGCGATACGTCACGACGACGCTCAACGCCTACTTCCGCGGCACGGATCGTCGGCATCCGGCGCTGACGCTGACCCGGCCATGGCCCGTGCCCGACGGGCAGGCTGGCGAGGTGGTCGACCATGCGTTCGTGGCCTTCGTCCAGAACACGGCGCCCTGGACCTATCTGGGCAGCCTGCCCGTGAATCCCTGCCCGGACGCCTCATTCGACACCGGCCTCGACGTCTTCTCACTGCGGCGATTGCAGGTCCCTGCCGCACTCGCTGCAGCCGGTCGGCTCCTGCGGGGCCGTGGAACATGGGATGCCCGCGGCGCGATGG
This sequence comes from uncultured bacterium, assembly GCA_903934925.1. GTDB lineage: Bacteria > Actinomycetota > Actinomycetes > S36-B12 > S36-B12 > UBA10649. The sequence goes on from CAIZPS010000048.1 coordinate 3,668, forward strand.
TCACGTGGCACGACCAGTCGGGCTTCCTGGTCGAGGCCAGCAGGCCGGTGGCCCTGCAGATCGACGGTGAGGGCCAAGGTGACGTCATGCGGGTGGTGTTCACTGCCCACGCTGACGGCCTGACGGTCGTCGCCTGAGGGTCCCCCCAGTTTTCGTCCGAATTGCGGAGAAAATTCCGGACATTTCGCCTCGTCGTGATCGATTTGTGACCTAATAGACAGGACACACGCTGCTCGAACTCGCGCTTGCCCTTGTGGCTGAGGGGTTCGTCTGCGAACCTATAGGGGCCCGTTGCTGGATCGGGCGGCTGTCTTCCTCCAGGGGCCCACCGGGCGAACCCCGGCTGGTCCGCGACGAGCCGCTCGTGAAGGCAATCACGAGCGCCGGGGACCCCGGCGCGTTCCCCAGTGGAGTGATACGCATGGACTGGCGCCACGAGGCTGCCTGCCGTGACGAAGACCCTGAGCTCTTCTTCCCCATCGGCAACACGGGTCCCGCCCTGGTCCAGATCGAAGAGGCCAAGGCGGTCTGCCGACGTTGCAGCGTGGTCGACGAGTGCCTCCGCTGGGCTCTGGAGACGGGGCAGGATGCCGGCGTGTGGGGCGGGCTGAGCGAGGACGAGCGGCGCGCGCTCAAGCGGCGCAATGCGCGTATGCGAGCCCGCAGCAACGCCTAACCGAACCCGGGCTCATACCTGCGCAGTTCCGCGCGCGGGACGTCAGTCCTCTGGAACGCGGATCGTCACCACAGCCCCACCGTCGCTGGCCAAGGTCAGGCTCCCGTCCAGGTCAGTTCGCACGATGGCGTCCACGATGCTCAGGCCCAGCCCGGCATCCGCCACCGAGAACCCCTCCGGAAGACCCATGCCGTCGTCAGAGACCTCGAGCAGCAGTCCCTCGCCGGCCTCCTGAGCCAGTCGCACCCGGACCTGTGATGCCGTCGCATGCTCGACGGCATTGTTCAGCAGTTCGGAGACCGCCATCGCCATCGGTACCGCGAACTCAGCAGGCAGCAGGCCCCACGATCCCTCTCTGATGATCCGGGGCACCGTTCCGTCGAGGGAGTACGCGGGGGCCAGATCACCGACCAGACCGACGATGCGATCCACCACCGCATCGAAGTCCACACGCTCCGCAGTTCCCACCGAGAGTGATTCGTGGACAACGGCGATCGCCGCAACCCTCAACTCGGCCTCCGCCAGAGCCACACGCGTCTCCTCCGTCGCGGCTCGGCGACCCTGCATGCGCAGCATGGCCGCAACCGTCTGCAGATTGTTCTTCACGCGGTGGTGGATCTCCCGAATCGTGGCGTCCTTGCTCAGCAGGGCCTGCTCACGACGGCGGAGGTCGGTCACATCACGGCAGAAGATAAGTGCGCCAATACGCTCACCCGCACGACGCAGGGGTATGCCATGGAGCAGGACGGTCGCCGAGTTGTTCTCGAGGCTGGTGCCGCCGGGCGCACGTCCGCTTGCGACGGCGCTCAGCGCGGAGTCCACCGGGCCGGGGCGGTGCGCCAGGCGCACCACGACCTCAGAGAGGGGTGACCCGACGACATCGCGGGCGAGGCCGAGCCGACGCATCGCATTGACCGCATTGGGGCTCGCGTACTCCACGACCCCTGCCGGGGTCAGTCGCACCAGACCATCACCTACCCTAGGCGCCTGGCTGGTGGCGACAGCTTCCTCAAGCGAGGGGAAGGTGCCCTCGACGATCATCGCGAACAGATCGTCGGCCGAGCTGAGGTAGATCTCCTCCAGTCGCCCCGCGACCCGCGGGGCCGCCGACGCGTGCCGGGCCAGTACGGCTATGACTCTGCCTTCGCGCGAGACCGGATACGCCTCGATGCTCGCGGGCGCCCAGGCCGGGCTGGCATCCCGCTCCACGATGGCGCGCCCGAAGGCGAGCGCATGGTCGACCGCCCGATTGCGCCCACGCGGCACGAAACGACCGATGACGTCGTCCGGCATGGTGGTCGGCGCCGTGGAGGGGCGCACCTGCGCGACCGCGACGAGGCCGCCCTCGTTCCAGGTAGGCACCCACAGCAGCAGGTCGCTCAGCGCGAGATCCGCCAGCACAGACCACTCCTCGACCAGGCGCACCAGCAGGTCGCCGTCCTCAGGGGAAAGGTCCGTGCGCTCGCTAAGGAGCCGGTCCAGGGTGCCCACGAGTGGCGAGAATACGGGGCACCCGCGATCACCAGAAATGCAGGCGTGAGGTAGGCACCACGTCTACCGGCGCCATGGTCAGCGGCACGCCATTCCAGCGCACCTCACTGCCATCAGGATCCACATCGACGCGCCCGGTGACGCCGTTGCGCACGAGGTCATGCGAGGTCAGCGTGCGGCAGTCGCGCACGGCGACCAGGCGCCGTCGTCCCGGTGCCGGAGACTCCTCCACGGCTTGCGCATTGGAGAACAGTACGGAGAGGTCGGCGGCCACGGCACCGAGTGCACCGAACTGCGGCCCCAGCACAATCGGCTCAGCCGAGTCGATGCTGGCATTGGGGTCGCCTGTCATGCCCCACGCGGGCATGCCGCCCTTGATGACCAGCGACGGTTTGGCACTGAACAGCTCCGGGCGCCACAGCACGATGTCCGCGAGCATTCCCACCGCGAGCCGGCCCACCTCATGGGCCAGGCCATGCACCAGCGCAGGATTGATGGTGATCTTGGCCAGATAGCGCAGGATGCGATCGTTGTCGTCCAGTTGATCGTCTCGCGCAGGGTCACGACCGGCGAGCACGCCCGCCAGGGCAAAGGTGCGCCACCAGGTCTCCCCTGCACGTCCCATGCCCTGCGCATCCGAAGAGGTGACGCCGATGACGCCGAGATCGTGCAGGACTCCCTCCGCGGCCATGGTCACGCCCCGCACTCGTGCCCGCGCGATGTGCACGTCACTCTCGCGGGCAGCGTCCATGCCATGGCTCAGCAGGATCATGTCGACGTGCTCGGCCACGGCATTGACGCCGTAGGGCAGCGTCGGATTGGTGGACGACGCCAGCACGTTCGTATGACCAGCAAGGGTCAGGACATCCGGCGCGTGTCCGCCTCCGCACCCCTCGACGTGGTAGGCATGCACCGGGCGGCCCTCGAGAACTGCGAGGGTGTCCGAGACCGAGAGAGTCTCATTCAAGCCATCGGTGTGCAGGGCAACGCGGAAGTCGACCTCGTCGGCGACCGTCAGCGCGGTGTCGATCGTGCGAAGAGTCGCACCCGTGTCCTCGTGCACTTTGAGGCCGCATACGTGCGCGTCGACCGATTCGCGGATGGCCTCGGTGCGCGAGGATGAGCCGCGTCCGAGCAGGCCGATGTTGACGGGATAGGCATCAGTCGCACGCAGTCCCCGCTCGAGTATCCACGCGGAGCCCAGACCCACGCCCCACATGGGCCCTGCCTCCTGGCCGATGACCGTGGTCACGCCAGACGACAGCTCCGACGCAAGCACGCGAGGGCTAAGCGTGTGCACATGGGTGTCGATTCCTCCAGGAGTCGCGATGAGACCGTCTCCGTCGATGACCACCGTGCCGGTGCCCACCACCACGTCGATGTCATCGGCGGTGTCAGGGTTGCCCGCCTTGCCGATTCCGCTGATCCGCCCGGACCTGATGCCGATGCTGGCCACACGCACTCCGTCGACGGGATCAAGCACCACGACGTTGGTGATGAGCACGTCGCACGACTCCCGTGCCGACACTGCCTGCAAGCCGATGCCATCGCGACCGGTCTTCGCGAAACCCACCCTCAGTTCGTCCCCTGCGTCGGGAACGCGCTCGGCAATCCTCAGCCGGAGCCGGGTGTCGCCCAGCACGAGGACCTCTCCCTCGCGCGGCCCGAAGTCCCCGCTCATGATCCCGTCCCATCGGAGCGGACCCTCATGAGCGACCCGATGGCGTCCTCAGCCTGCGCAAGATGACCGATGGGGACCCCGTTGGCAACATCGAGGTAGCCGCACTCCCGGAGCGTCGCCAGCGCCCTGCTGCGCACCTCGGGATCATCGAGGGGCCCGTCGACGACACCCGACGTGCCGACCTGGATCCGACCACCCGTGATCGGGGCGATCGGGAGTTCGAGACTCTCCCCCGGTCGCAGCCACACGGTGTCCCCCGTGGGAATTGCCAGCCGCATGCCGAAGGCCGACGCACGATCCAGCCGCAGCCGGGGATTGACCTCGGCAAGGTGCACGTGGGACGTCAATCCGATCGCCGTCGTCGCCTCGTTTGCGATGGTGACCCATCCGACCGCGGCCGGATGGCTGAGCGGGTCGACTGTTGCTCCCCGCGGGCCTGCCGTGCCATGGGCGGCATCCTCATCGCGACCGTCCAGAACGCCGAAGGGATCATGCACCACCACCAGCCGAGTGCCGTCGTCGAAGCGCGCCTCGACGCGAACCTCCGTCACTGCCTCGATCACCCCCGGCAGCACGTCCTGCGATCCCAGAAGCGCCCGGGCCCCGGAGCGTGCTGTGTCGAGATCGACCCCGTCACGAGCCATCTCGCACACGGCATCGGCGATGAGCGCCGTCGCCTCCGGGACATTCAGCAGCAGCCCACGTGCCCGTCGCTCGCGCGCGAGCAGGGCCTGCAGATGGAGCAGGAGCCGGTCGTGCTCGCCCGGCGTGAGCGCCATCCCATCTCCTGCCTTTCAGCGGACCAGTATGTGTTGATCGGTGAGAAGTGCCGGGCTTGGCACGGGGTGTCGCCCGCACGTCTCACCGGTCGCCGATGTGCTCTGAGGTTAGCGCCCGAGGGAGCCGGGCGTCTGCCGGGTCGGATGCGGCATAGTGGCGGCGTGACCAGCAGCATCGAGGTGCGGCCAGCAACCCAGGACGACTTCGCGGCCGTGGGCCGGATCAGCGTGGAGGCCTACGACGCCGCCGGGCAACTGGAGCCGCGCAGTCTCTACCGAGAGGTGCTGGCCGA
>CAIZPS010000049.1 GCA_903934925.1 uncultured bacterium
AGATCGCCCCCGCACTCGCCTTCGGCAACACCGTGGTGTTCAAGCCCGCCGACCTCGTGCCGGCCAGCGCCTGGGAGCTCGTCGACATCCTCAACCGCGCTGGTCTTCCCCCGGGTGCGCTGAATCTCGTGCTCGGAAGGGGTTCTGTCGTCGGTCCGGTCCTCACGTCATCGCCCGACGTCGATGCCGTCACGTTCACTGGCTCTGTCGACACGGGCAAGGGAATCCTCCACGGGAGTGCCGCCACCGGGACCAAGGTCCAGTTGGAGCTCGGGGGCAAGAACCCGCTCGTTGTCACGGAGAATGCAGATCTCGCGGTGGCAGTGGAGTGTGCAATGCAGGGCGGCTTCGGTTCGACGGGGCAGCGCTGCACCGCGTCATCAATCCTCGTCGTGACCGAAGGCATCCATGATCGCTTCGTCGACGCCATGACTGAGCGCATGTCCCGATGGAAGGTCGGTGATGCCCGCGGTGAGGGTGTCGACATGGGTCCGGTGGTCGATCCCTCGCAGCTAGCCCAGGACGAGGACTATCTCGGCGTCGCCAGAGCGCAGGGCGCCCATGTCATCGGCGGAGAGCGCGTGGAATGCGCAGCGCCGGGGCACTACCTTGCACCTGCGCTCGCCGTGGGTACCTCAGTAGGGGATCGGATCAACGCCGAGGAGGTCTTCGGGCCAGTCATGTCGGTCATCCGTGTGTCGGACTACGACGAGGCACTGGTGGCGGCGAATGCGAGCACCATGAACCTGTCAGCGGGTGTCGTCACCACGAGCCTTGCCGAGGCATCGCACTTCAAGCGGCATTCGAAGGCGGGGATGGTGATGGTCAATCTTCCCACGGCCGGCGTCGACTTCCATGTGCCGTTCGGCGGTCGCGGCGAGAGCAGCCACGGACCTCGTGAGCAGGGCACGGCGGCGGTCGAGTTCTTCACGACATCCAAGACGGCCTACACGGCCCCGGGGACTCCCTGAGGCGACGACCTCCAGTGGGCTCTCAGTGCTGTCAGTGCTCTTAATGGCCGAGTTTCCGAGCGAAGAGGGCCGCTGTGCGGGAGCGCTTGCCTGTTCGCGCCTCCTTCTCGTCAGCCGAGGTCATGACCCGCAGCCCGATGTTGGTGCCCAGCCAGCGGAACGGCTCCGGCTCCCACGGGCGGGATCGATGACCCACCCAGGGCAGGCTCACGAGGTCCGACTGCTCGCCGGTGATGAGGTCCGCGAGGGTCCTGCCGCCGAGGTTCGACGTCGTGACTCCATCCCCGACGTAGCCGCCGGACCACGCCAGCCCGGTGCTCCGGTCCAGCCCGCATGACGCCCACCAGTCCCGAGGAACTCCCAGGGGCCCGCCCCAGGTGTGGGTCACGGCGGCGCCGCTGATGGCGGGCAGCAGATCGACGAGTACCTCCCACAGGGCCGAGTGGACGCCGGCATTCCGATCCTGTTCTGGGGTGATCCTCGAACCCCAGTGGTACGGAGCCCCACGGCCACCGAAGGCGATCCGCCCGTCGATCGTGCGTTGCCCGTAGATGATCAGGTTGCGCCCATCGGCGAACGTCTCGCGATGCCGGAGTCCGATCTGATCCCAGGTCTGCACAGACAGCGGCTCGGTGGCCAGCATCATGGAGTAGACCGGCGCCAGAGTTCGCCTCTGCCCGTCGAGCGTGCGCGTGTAGCCCTCCGTGGCTCGGACGACTATCTCCGCGTGCACGTCGCCGGCATCGGTGCGCACCCGGCCTGGCTCGATGGACAGCGCTCGAGTGTGCTCGTGGATGGTGACCCCCGAGCGGGCCACTGCGCCCGCCAACTGACGCACCAGACGGGCGGGGTCCAGCGCAGCGCAGTGCGGGGTGTACGTCGCGCCGAGCACGTCGGTCGCGCCGAGCCGCTCCTCAGCCTCCGTACGGTCGAGCAGTTGCATGTCTTCGGGGCCGAAGCCCCAGGAGCGGGCATGCTCCACCTCGTCCTGCGCACCGCTCAACTGCAGGGGTGTGCGGGCTGCTACGACAGTGCCTCCCTTGCTCCAGCGGATGTCCCAGCCCTCGAGGTCGGCGACGCGAGAGATCTCGTCCACGGCATCGAACATCGTGCGCTTCATGCGGATTGCCTCGGAACGCGTGGACGCACGCGCGAGGGCTTCCAGGGACGCCGGGAAGAGCGCGGATGCCCACCCGCCGTTGCGCCCGCTTGCTCCGAACCCGGCCTCCTCCGCCTCGACGATGGCGATGCGCAGCGAGGGGTCACGCCGGGCGAGGTAGTAGGCGGTCCACAGCCCGGTGAACCCGGCGCCGACGATCGCGACGTCGACCGTGCGATCACCGGTCAGGGGAGTGCCCATGGGTCTCGTGAGATCGGCCGGAAGCGAGTCCCACCACAGTGACAGGTGTCGAAGTCTCGTCGTCATCGCCGCCATCCCTGGACATACGCAGGGGTAGGAATGTCATCGGGGCAGTCGACTGCACGTCTCGGCGGGCCGAATGACTCCTGCACGGGGACGACACCCGCCCAGATGCGGCCGTAGGTGTCGTCGATGACGTCCGCAGGATCATCCTCGGGGTCACCTTCGCTTACCTTGAGTGACCACTCGTCGATCGGCAGCGACAGTGTCATGGTGGCCGTCCGTTCCTTTGCGCTGGGCTGCCGGCATTCCTGCCATCGCCCGGGGAGCAGGTGCTCAGTGATCGTGCGCAGCGCATCGAGCTCATCATCGCCACTGAGCCGTGTGGCCGTCCCGAGGAGCATGGCGGATCGATAGTGCATGCTCGACTCGAAGGCACTCCGTGCCAGGACGAGGCCGTCGAGGAGGGTGACGGTCAGACACGTGGGCTCGCCATCAGCCAGTCGGCGGAACAGGCGGGAGCCGGTGGAGCCATGGAAGAGCACTTCATCATGTCGGCGTGCGTAGGCCACCGGAAGTGCGAGCGGGACGTCGTGGTCGATGACGGTGACGTGTGCGACGAGCCCCGCATCGAGCACTCTGTCGAGCTCGAGACGCTCGGTCACGGCCTTGGCGGGCAATCGCCTAATCCGCGTGCGCTCGGACATTGCACTCACAGTCGATTCCATGCCTCGGTGAGCACGGTGCGCAGGATCTGCTCGATCTCGTCGAACTCGGACTGGCCGATGATGAGTGGTGGCGACAATTGAACGATGGGGTCACCTCGGTCATCAGCACGGCAGTACAGGCCGAGGTCAAAGAGAGCCGTGGACAGGTATCCGCGCAGCACCCGCTCAGCCTGCTCATCGGACAGGGTCAGTCGCTGGGCCTTGTCCTGGACGAGTTCGACGGCAAAGAAGTAGCCGGCGCCGCGCACGTCTCCGACGATGGGGAGGTCGTGCAGGCGCTCAAGGGTGCGCCGAAACCCCTCCTCGTTCTCTCGCACATGAGCGTGGATGCCCTCGCGCTCGAAGATGTCGAGGCTGGCGAGCGCGGCCGCTGCGCCGACGGGGTGGCCGGACCACGTGAAGCCGTGAAGGAACATGGCGCTGCCATGGCGAAATGGCTCGAACAGCCGGTCTGATGCGATCATGGCGCCCATCGGGGCGTAGCCGGAGGTCATGCCCTTCGCGCATGTGATGATGTCCGGCGTCACGCCGAAGCGACTCATGGCGAAGGTGTCTCCGATGCGTCCGAACGCGGTGATCGTCTCGTCCGCCACCATCAGCACGCCGTGGCGATCGCAGATCTCGCGGACGCGCTCGAGATAGCCCGGTGGCGGAGGGAAGCAGCCACCGGCGTTCTGCACGGGCTCGAGAAACACGGCCGCGACGGTTTCGGCACCCTCGAAGACGATGGCCTCCTCGATCCGGTCAGCGGCCCACCGACCGAAGGCCTTCTCGTCATCGCGCAGCTCCTCTGGAGCGCGGTAGGCATTGGTGTTGGGAACCCGCATGCTGCTCGGAACGAGGGGCTCGAAAGGCTGCTTCGCATAGGGGATCCCGGTGATCGAGAGAGCCCCCTGCGTTGTTCCGTGGTAGGCCACCGACCGTGAGATCACCTTGTGCCTGGTGGGCTGGCCCACGAGCTTGAAGTACTGCTTCGCTAGCTTCCAGGCGGATTCGACCGCCTCGCCGCCTCCGCTGGTGAAGAAGACGCGGTTCAGGTCGCCCGGGGCCAGGTGGGCCAGCCGCTCGGCGAGTTCGATGGCCCGGGGGTGGGCATAGGACCAGATGGGGAAGAAGGCGAGTTCGGCGGCCTGCCGGGCCATGGCCTCGCCGATCTCCGTCCGACCGTGGCCGAGCTGGACCGTGTAGAGGCCCGAGAGGCCGTCGAGATAGCGCCGGCCGGCTTCGTCCCACACATAGGCTCCGTCACCGCGCACGATGACGGGCACCTGCCCACCGTCCTCATAGACGGAGTGGCGGGTGAAGGGCATCCACAGATGGTCACGAGCGCGCGTCGCAAGGGAATCCGATGCGGGCAGGTGCGGAGGTGTGCTGGCCACGGTGACGTCCTTCCGGCCTCTCGGCCTACCTGGTTCCCCAGGTGTAGATCTGCTTGCGCAACTTGAGGTAGACGAAGGTCTCGGTCGACCGCACGGTCGGGATGGCCCGAATCTGGCGGTTGATGACGTCCAGGAGGTGGTCGTCGTCCTCGGCCACCACCTCGGCGAGGATGTCGAATCCGCCCGCACACACGACGAGGTAGTCGACCTCGGGCATCATCTCCAGGAGGTCGGCCACGGCTTCGGCATCACCGTCGACCTTGATCCCGATCATCGCCGAGCGGGAGAAGCCGACCTGCATGGGATCGGTGACGGCGACGATCTGCATGACTCCTGACTCCTGCAGGCGTTGCACCCGTTGGCGCACGGCCGCCTCGGAGAGGCCCACAGCCTTGCCGATGGCCGCATAGGGTCGACGGCCGTCCTGCTGGAGCTGCTCGATGATGCCCTTGGACACGTCGTCCAGGGCAGTAGCGGGCACGCGTTCGCGAGGGGGCATGACTATCATGATGGGTCACCGGGGGTAGCCAGAGCAAGTGAATCCGCGGTAATTTGATTCACTAGCCACGGATTCCGAAGTGATTCGGAGGACCGTCCGGGGCGTTCCGCCAACAAGGGAGACCTATGTCTGAGTATGCGGTGATCAACCCGGCGACCGGCGAGAAGGTGCGGTCCTATCCGACGGCCAGTGATCAGGAGATCGGCAGTGCCGTCGACGCGGTTGTCGGTGCCCACGCGCAGTGGTCCCAGAGGTCGGTCGCGGAGCGGGCGTCCATCGTGCGCCGCATCGGGGACCTCCACATCGAGCGCTCCGCCCAGCTGGGCGAGGCGATCGTCCGGGAGATGGGCAAGCCGCTCGCCGACGCGGTGGGGGAGGTTGAGTTCTCCGGCGCCATCTACCACTACTACGCGGACCACGCTGAGGAGCTCCTCGCCGACAAGCCGATCACGCTGCTGGGTGGCGAGGGCTCGGCCTTCATCCGTCCATCTTCGGTGGGCGCCCTCCTGGGCATCATGCCCTGGAACTTCCCGGCCTATCAGGTCGCGCGGTTCGCGGGCCCCAACCTCGTTGTCGGCAACACCGTCCTGCTCAAGCACGCACCTCAGTGTCCCGAGTCCGCCGAGCTCATCGCCGGCATCTTCGACGAGGCCGGAGTTCCGGCGGGTGTCTACGTCAACATCTACGCCACCAACGAGCAGATCGCCGACATCATCGCCCATCCGGGCATCCGGGGCGTCTCGCTGACCGGCTCGGAGCGGGCCGGCGCCGCGGTTGCGGAGATCGCCGGACGCAACCTCAAGAAGTGCGTGCTCGAGCTCGGCGGCTCGGATCCGTTCATCGTCCTCAGCACCGAAGATCTGGACGCCACGGTTGATGCCGCGATCTTCGCCCGCACGGACAACAACGGTCAGGCCTGCAACGCCGGCAAGCGCATGGTCGTCGTCGATGCGCTGTACGACGACTTCGTCGAGAAGTTCACCGAGAAGCTGCTAGCGCTGGACGCAGCCCCCCTGAGCTCGGTGGCGGCAGCTGAGAACCTGGCCCGACAGGTCGAGCGCGCGGTCGCGCAGGGTGCGACCCTGGCCTCAGCGGGCGAGCGCACCGAAGCGTGGTTCCCGGCGGGTGTCCTCAGCAACATGACTCCCGACAACGAAGTCTCGCGGGAGGAGCTCTTCGGACCGGTCGCGCAGGTGTACCGGGCCGCTGATGAGGCCGATGCCGTTCGCATCGCGAACGACACGCCCTACGGCCTCGGCTCCTACGTCTTCACGACCGACCCCGAGCAGGCGCTCCGCGTGGCGCAGGCCCTCGACACCGGCATGGTCTTCGTGAACGGCGTGGGCATGGACGCCCCCGAGCTTCCATTCGGCGGCACCAAGCGCTCGGGATTCGGTCGCGAGCTCGGCACGCTCGGCATCGAGGAGTTCATCAACAAGAAGATGATCCGCATCGCCTGACCGCGACCGCTGGGTCGCTCGCGGAACGTGCAGTCGGGAACCGCCATGCGGGGTGCGGTGTCGCCGTCGGCGGGAGACGCTGCGGCCCCCGGCGCATCGGGCGCGCGACGGTGCTTGTCCGGTAGGGCTCGGTCGGGCGCCAGCAGCGGACTCACCATCGACCGTTGCGAGGAACGTCACCCGTTAAGGAGCACCTACCGACATCTTGCTCCTGTTACTCGCGCACTGACCTGTACCAAGTCGTGATGGAGGGACTTACTCCTTGGCCTTTACCTGCTCCATTACCGCGGGAATGATCTTCTCCCCGTAGGCGGCCAGGGTGCGGTCCTTGTCGTCATGCTGCAGATATACCGCGAACTGGTCGACCCCCAGAGCGCGAAGCTCCTCCAGACGGCGGATGTGCTCCTCGGGCGGACCGATGATGCAGAATCGGTCCACGATCTCGTCGGGAACGAAGTCGGTATGGCTGTTGCCGGCCTGGCCGTGCTCGTTGTAGTCGTAACCCTTGCGCTGCTTGATGTACTCGGTCAGGGCTGCGGGCACGGCTCCGCCGTCATGGCCGTAGCGCTCGACGATGTCAGCCACGTGGTTGCCTACCATGCCTCCGAACCAGCGCAATTGGTCGCGGGCGTGAGCCTGTGCTTCAGCAGATCCGTCGGTCACATATGCCGGACCAGCCACGCAGATCTTGATGTCGTCCGGATTGCGACCTGCCCCAGCAGCGGCTGACCTCACGGCCTGGATGGTCCACTCAGCGATGCTCGGGTCGGCCAACTGCAGGATGAATCCGTCACCGACCTCCCCGGTGAGCGCGAGCACCTTGGGTCCGTAGGCGGCAACCCACACCTCTGCGCGGGAAGCACCGGCCCAGGGCAGTCGCAGGGTGTTGCCCTTGTACTCAATCGACTGTCCGTTCACAAGGCCCTGGATCTCCAGTACTGCCTGACGCAGGTCTGCCACTGAGACCGGCTTGCCGTTGGTGACGCGGACAGCCGAGTCGCCTCGTCCGATCCCGATGACCGTGCGGTTTCCGTACATCTCGTTAAGCGTGGCAAAAACCGATGCCGTCACCGTCACGTCTCGTGTGGCCGGGTTGGTGACCATGGGTCCGACGATGACCTTGCGCGTCTCGTCGAGGATCTTGCTGTAGATGACGTAAGGCTCCTGCCACAGGATGTGGGAATCGAATGTCCACACGTGAGTGAAGCCGTAGGTCTCAGCGCGCTTGGCAAGATCAATGACTCGGGCTGCAGGGGGAGTGCACTGGAGGACGACACCGATGTCCATAGCGGGCCTTTCGGTCAGAGGAGGGTTGATCAGCGGGTACGGGGGAAGCCGAGGTCGACGGTCGATGTGGATGGATCGGGCCACCGTGACGTTACGGTCTTGGTTCGCGTGTAGAAGTCGATTCCAGCAGGCCCGTACATGTTGGCGTCGCCGAAGAGCGAGGCCTTCCATCCGCCGAAGCTGTAGTAGGCAACCGGCACGGGGATGGGAACGTTGATGCCCACCATGCCCACCTGGATGTCGAATTGGAACTGTCGCGCTGCACCACCGTCTCGTGTGAAGATCGCTGTTCCGTTGCCGTACTGGTGCCGATTCACGAGGTCGACCGCCTCTTCGTACGTCGACACGCGGATCACGGACAGCACCGGTCCGAAGATCTCGTCGTCGTAGGCGCGCATTCCCGGCTTCACGTTGTCGAGCAGCGTGGGAGCAAGGAAGAAGCCCTCAGCCGGGAGGTCATTGTCACGCCCGTCAACCACCACGACTGCACCTTCATCAGGGGCACTTTCGATGTACGACGCCACCTTGTCGCGGTGCTCCCTCGTGATGAGCGGGCCCATCTCGGCATTGGGGTCCGTGCCTGGGCCAACCTTGAGTCGGGGGAGGCGGTCGGAGATGGCCTCCACGAGGCGGTCGCCGATACCGCCCACGGCCACAACTACGGAGATGGCCATGCAGCGCTCGCCTGCTGAGCCATAGCCGGCGCTCACGGCAGCATCAGCAGCCATGTCGACATCAGCGTCTGGCAGGACGACCATGTGGTTCTTCGCGCCGCCCAGGGCCTGGACGCGCTTGCCATTGGCCGTTCCCGTCGAGTAGATGTACTTGGCGATCGGGGTGGAGCCCACGAAGCTGACGGCGGCGATGTCGGGGTGCTCCAGGATACGGTCCACAGCGACCTTGTCACCCTGAACCACCGAGAAGACGCCGTCCGGGAGCCCTGCCTCCTTGAGCAGCCGCGCGAGCAGCAAGGACACCGAGGGATCCTTCTCGCTCGGCTTCAGAATGAAGGTGTTGCCGCAGGCGATCGCGTTGGCGAACATCCACATGGGCACCATGGCGGGGAAGTTGAACGGAGTGATGCCGGCGACGACCCCGAGCGGCTGGCGGATCGAGTAGACATCCACGCCACCGGAGACCTGCTCGCTGAACGATCCCTTCATCATCTGGGGGATCCCGCAGGCGAACTCGATGTTCTCGATGCCTCGAGCGAGTTCGCCAGCGGCATCACTGGGCACCTTGCCGTGCTCGGAAGAGACCAGATTGGCGATCTCGTCGCGATGCTCTAGGACGAGTTGGTGGAACCGGAACATGACCTCAGCACGCTTGGACAACGAGCTTGTGCGCCAGGTGCGGAAAGCTGCCACGGCGCTGGCTACAGCGTCATCGACCTCCCCCGTTGAGGCGAGGGCGACTACGGCCTGCTGGATGCCTGTCGCTGGGTCGAAGACAGGTGCCGTCCGACCCGAGCCGGAGGGAACCGTGGTGCCGTTGATCCAGTGGTCGATTGTGCGCATGCAGGCTCCCGGGTCAGATGAGGTACTGGGACAGGCCACGCTTGAGGAAGACACCGTCACCCTTGGAGCCGAGGTACCGGTTGTCATCGATGATGACCTTGCCTCGCGAGAGCACGGTGTCGACGTGGCCATCGATCACGAAGCCCTCCCATGCGGAGTGGTCCATGTTCATGTGATGTGTCTTGCCCACCCCGATCTCGGTGCGGCCGGCGGGGTCGTAGATGACGATGTCCGCGTCGAAACCGGGTCGGATATCTCCCTTGCGACCGTAGAGGCCGAACATGCGAGCGGGAGTGGTCGAGCAGAGTTCGACCCACCTCTCGAGGGTGATCTGTCCCTCGACGACGCCCTGATAGATGAGATCCATCCGGTGTTCTACACCACCGATGCCGTTGGGGATCTTCGAGAAGTCACCTACGCCCATCTCCTTCTGCTCCTTGAAGCAGAAGGGGCAGTGGTCCGTGCTGATCACGGAGAGGTCGTTGGTGCGCAGGTATCGCCAGAGTTCGTCTTGGTGCCGCTCGGCGCGCTCGCGGAGCGGGGTCGAGCACACCCACTTGGCCCCCTCGAATCCGGCCTTGGCCAGATGCTCCTCGACCGAGAGGTAGAGGTACTGCGGGCACGTCTCCCCGAACACGTTCCAGCCCTCGTCACGGTGCTTCTGAAGCACCTCGACGGCCTGCTTTGCCGACATGTGGACGATGTACAGGGGCGAGCCGGTCATGCGGGCGAGCATGACGGCCCGATTGACCGCTTCGGCCTCGGTCTCCCAGGGTCGTGTGAGTGAGTGGTACTTGGGATCGGTCTTGCCCTCAGCAAGCGCCTGCGCGACGAGCACATCTATGGCGCTGCCGTTCTCGGCGTGCATCATGATCATCGAGCCGTTTCCGGCAGCCTGCTGCATCGCCTGGAGGATTTGCCCGTCCGAACTCAGGAAGACACCCGGGTAGGCCATGAAGAGCTTGAAGGTGGTGACGCCTTCGTCGACGAGCTCGTCCATCGCCTTCAATGAGTCGCTGTCGACACCGCCGATCACCTGGTGGAATCCATAGTCGATGGCGCAGTTCCCGCCTGCCTTGCGATGCCAGTCCGCGAGGCAGTCCTGCACGCGCTCGCCCTGCTTCTGCACGGCGAAGTCGATGATCGTGGTCGTGCCACCCCAAGCGGCTGCACGAGTGCCCGTCTCGAAGGTGTCTGAGGCGACAGTGCCGCCGAAGGGCATCTCCATATGGGTGTGCCCGTCGATCCCTCCCGGAACGACCAGCTTTCCCGCGGCATCGATGACTCGATCCGCGGACCGGGCGAGGTCCGCTCCGAGGGAGGTGTCGCCGGGAGCGATGACGGCGGCGATCGTCTCGCCGTCGACAAGGACGTCGGCTTTCGTGCTCCCCTGGGCGGAGACGACGGTGCCGTTGGTGATGAGGATGGTCATGGCGCGGCCCTTCTCGTATCAGGGACGGACGAGGTCGTCGTAGGCGTCGGGGCGACGGTCCCGGTAGAACTGCCACCGGTTGCGGACCTCGGTCAGGAGGTTCATGTCGAGATCGCGCACGATGAGCTCGGAGGCGTAGGGATCGCCCTTCTCGCCCACGTAGCTTCCCTCGGGGTCGACGAAGTAGGACTGTCCGTAGAAGTCATCGTCGCCGAGCGGCTCGATGCCGACTCGGTTGATCGCCCCGACGTAGTATTCGTTGGCGACCGCGGCGGCGGGCTGCTCGATGCTCCAGAGGTACTGCGATAGTCCGCGTGACGTTGCAGAGGGATTGAACACGATCTGGGCGCCGTTGAGACCGAGGGCCCGCCAGCCCTCGGGGAAGTGCCGGTCGTAGCAGATGTACACGCCGATCTTGCCCACGGCGGTGTCGAACACCGGGTACCCGCCGTTGCCCGGCCGGAAGTAGAACTTCTCCCAGAATCCGCCCACGTGCGGGATGTGCTGCTTGCGGTACTTGCCGAGGTAGGAGCCGTCGGCATCCACCACTGCGGCGGTGTTGTAGAGGATCCCCGGCTGCTCCTCCTCGTACATGGGCAGGACCATCACCATCCCGAGTTCCTTCGCAAGCGCCTGGAAGCGCTCGGTCGTGGGGCCGGGGATCGACTCGGCGTACTCGTAGTACTGCTTGTCCTGGACCTGGCAGAAGTACGGTCCGTAGAAGAGCTCCTGGAAGCAGATGACCTGAGCCCCTTGTGCAGCAGCTTCGCGCGCGTATGCCTCGTGCTTGACGATCATGGACTCTTTGTCACCTGTCCAGTCCGTCTGGACCAAGGCAGCTCGAATGACGCTCATGCATCCTCCCGAAAGACGTAGCCGTGCCCGCTGGGGACATCTCTGTTTCTCGGGAGTGTAGACAAAAACCTTTGTGGAAGATGCCGTTCAGATACAATTCTTGAGATTTTGGGTCCCATGCTCGTCCGGTCCGCTCCTGGGTGCCGGCTTAGGACCTGTGACCGCAGGACTCCGGAGGCCCAGATGACCGTCGTTGACCAGACCTCGCGCGTGACGGATCCCGCCGTCACGGCGATGGTCTGCGAAGCCATCTCGGACGCCTCCCCGCGAGGTATCGCTGCGGCCGTGAACCGCCTCATCCGCGCCGATCGACTTCACGTGGGTGTCCGCCTGCCTACAGTGCGCGACCTGGCGTCTCAACTCGGAGTCAGCCCGGCCACGGTGAGCGAGGCGTGGCAGGCCCTGAGCGCCGTGGGCGCAATCGAGTCCAGGGGCAGGGCCGGAACCTTCGTGAGAAGTTCCTCGGAGCCGAGCCGGCCCGTTCGCTACCTGAGTGTCGGTCTCGCGCCGACCGTAGGAGGCCTTGATCTCTCGACGAGCATGCCAGACCCCCACCTGCTGCCCTCGATCGAAGAGGGCCTCCGGTCCCTGACGAGCGCCTCACTGCGCTGGACCACGAGCTACCTGGACGATCCAGTGCTTCCCGCACTTCAGGCGAAGTTCTTGGAGTCATGGCCCTACCGTCCGGAGCGACTCGTGACGGTTGATGGTGCACTGGATGGACTCTCGAGAGTCATCGACCAGGTGGTCAGCATCGGTGACCGCGTCGTTGTTGAAGATCCTGGCTTTCCTGCGCTACTCGACCTACTGGACTCACGTGGGGCGGAGATCGTGCCCGTCGAGATGGATGAGCAGGGGATCAGGGTCGATGCGCTGATGGAGGCGCTCCGGGGAGAGCCGGTGGCTGTCTTCCTGCACTCGCGGGCGCAGAACCCGACGGGTGCAGCACTGACCGAGACCCGGCGGGATGAACTAGCGGCTGTGCTGAAGCATTCGAAGGCGGTGATCGTGGAGGCCGACCACTCTGGCCTCATTGCGCGCGCTCCGGATGTGTCGTTCGGAGAGAGGATCCCGGACCGCACCGTCCACATTCGCAGTTACTCGAAGTCTCACGGCCCCGACCTTCGCCTCGCTGCGCTGAGCGGTCCAGCCGACATCGTCGATCCGCTGATGGCACGTCGCATGCTGGGCCCGGGGTGGTCCAGTCGCATCCTCCAATCACTTCTTCTCGCACTCCTCGACGATCCGGCATCACAGGACTGCGTAATGCGGGCCCGCTCGACGTACCGGGATCGCACGGAGAACCTCAGCAGACTGCTGGAGAAGCAAGGGGTGCACGTGCACCCGGGCGACGGGGTGAACCTCTGGGTTGGCGTCGAAGATGAGCGTTCAGCGCTGCTGACCCTGGCTGCGTCGGGAATTCGAGTGGCGCCTGGAAGCCCGTTCAGGGTGGGATCTCGGGGGAGGGATCACATCCGAGTCACGTCCGCCCTCCTGCCCGACGACCCGGACGAGCAGGGAGCCATTGCTGCACACATTGCAACGTCGGCCCGGGTCTCCCCGAGTCCTCGTGGTGGAGTGTCCTGACATGAGCACCACGCATCGGCGGAGACCACGTGGTTGATCTCGTCATTCACAGTGCAGATGCGCTAGTCACGGATTGGCGAGAGCAGGCATCACGTGATGGATGGATTCTGGTCTCAGACGGTACCGTCGAAGCAGTCGGCACCGGCTCACCGCCGAGCGCGCAGGATCGCCTCGACGCGTCCGGCATGGTTGTCGTCCCGGGGTTCGTAGCCGCGCATCACCACCTCTATCAGGGAGTGTCACGTGGGGTGCATGCCCCAGGAGGTCTCCTTGACTGGCTGGATGTTCACTACCGCGCGTGGTCGAGAATGACCACTCATGACGTGGGAATCGGGGCCGAGGTTTCCATTGCACTCGCCATCCAAGGTGGCTGCACGACCGTCGCAGGATTCGAGTATCTGCACCCGCCCGGTGAGGACTTCGTCACGCCGGTCGTTGAGGTGGCCAAACGCATGGGAATCCGACTCGTGTACGTACGGGGTTGTGCTCCCCGGCTTGAAGGTGCGCTCAGTGAACGACTGGCTCGGCAGGGGGTTGATCTTTCTCGTCTGCTCGAACCTGAGGAGGTGGCTCTTGCGCGAACCGCCGAGACCCTCGACCGCGCTACGGATGGACGACTGAGATGGGCGGCGGGCCCTACCACTCCGGTCATCGATGATGGTGGCGCGTTCCATCGAGCCCTCGACGAGGTAGCGGTCAGTCGTGGAACTCATCTGCACACGCACTTCCACCCGATCGCCGGTACGTGCACTGAGGGTGAGTCCGCGTTCGGGATGGCTCAGCGTGTGGGTCTCGTGCGTGAGGGGAATTGGATCGCCCACGGGTCCCAGCTGACGCCACAGGACGTTGCAGCATTCGGGGCACACGGCGTGGGTGTGGTGCATAACCCGAGCTGCAGTGCCCTCCTCGGCTACCCGACGCCTCCACTTCGCCAGTGGATGACGTCGAATGATCGAATCGCCGTCAGTGTCGACGGGTCAGCATCCAACGATCGCGGGGGCATGCTTGCGGAGGTTCAGCTTGCGTGGCAGATGCAACGAGCACGTTACGCAGGCACTGACGCTGGAGACTTGCCGCCGCGCATGGTCCTTGACGCCGCAACGAGAGGTGCAGCTCGTGCCATCAATTGGGAGGGTCTGGGCACGCTCTCGCCAGGGAGTGCCGCGGACATCGCGGTCTGGAACCTGTCCGAGCTCGGTTTCGCGGGATCACCGGCCTCGGCCGCAGAGGTACCCGACTGGCTTCTCCTCCGCTGCTATTCAGGGGGGAGCGCGGCCCACGTCTTCGTAGGGGGGGAAGCGGTACTGAGGGACGGCGTAATCCTCGGAACAGCGCTAGAGCAGCTGATTGAGCAAGCCCACCAGACAGCATCCCGGCTGTATGGTCACGAATAGAAACGAAAGGATCACGCGAGATGGATCCCTACTCCGAGCGGCGACTCTTCGGCCGGGCGCTGACCTTGGCGCCCAGTGCGACTGCTGTGCTGGTTATCGACATGCTCAACGACTTCTGCGAGATCGAAGGCGCACTGGGTAATCCGGAGGCGCTGAATCTGTGTGAAAGCCAGAACAGGATTCTCTCGGCTGCGCGTGAGGCGGGATCAACCGTCGTGTTCGTAAACGAGCAGCATCGGCCGAATCTCACCCCCACAACTGCCTTCGCGCAGCAGATGACGCACACGTACCAAGGCACGTGGGGCGCTGAAGTCGTCGGAACGCTGGGGGTGTCCGATGACGATCTCGTGGTCATCAAGCGGCGGTACTCCGGCTTCTTCCAGACGGACTTGGATCTGGTTTTACGTGACCGTGGCATCAGGACCACGATTCTGCTGGGGGTCCTGACCAACATCTGCGTCCGTGCAACGGCGCACGACTCGTTCTTCCTGGGCTATGACACCGTTGTTCCTGAGGACGCCGTAGGTGCCATGTCGAGACAAGAACAGGTGGCCTCTCTCTACGACATTGCAACCCACTTCGGCTGGGTGACGGATGCGACTGACGTATGTAGCGCTTTGTCCACAAGCGGGGGGCATCAGATCCACAACCGGGATCGCGAAATGGCCCTCCGAATGGGTGAGGCCTAGCCTCGGCTCAGCGCAGCCCGGTGAGGGCGCGACGCGGGTTATCGATGAAGAGCTGATTCAGTTCGGTCTCACTGAAGCCGCGGTCCTCAAGTGAGGCTGCGAAGATGCCATGGGTGTAGGCGTAGCCGGGTCCGCCGTAGCGCTGCAGATCTCCCTTGACGCAGCAGTCGGTGCTGAGGAGGACGCGATCAAGGTAGCCACGCGACTGTGCCCGAGCAAGAAGGTCACGACGCCGATCCACCTCCCAGGGGCGCAGCTGGTAGACGAGGTCCCACCCTTGGATGCGGTCGTAGGAGAGCCATACGCCTAGATCGACAGCGCGCTGATGGGCCGAATCGTCCTCGATGGAATCCATGTGACACAGGACCACCCTCTCTGGGGATACGCCCTCCTCGGTCAGGATTTGCAGAGCAGCGGGGCCGGTGAACACCCGCTGCTGATGGATGAAGATGGTCAGGCCCGTGGCCAGGTGCGCTCGGGCCGACGCTCTCAGCACGCGCTCCTCCCGTGCATCGACGAAGTCCGCACCTATGCCGATCTCACCGATCACCCCCGGCCTCACGCCGTTCTCGCCGTGCTCGATGTCCTCGATGATGATCTGGGCGAGTTGGTCCGTGGACATGGTGTTGGTCAGGGACGGATGCGAACGTCCCACGTACCACCCTGTGCCCATGATGATGTTCACCCCCGATTCACGTGAAAGCGCCTCAAGGGCAGTTGGCTGTCGCCCAAGATCGAAAGTGGTGAGATCGATGACTGATCTGGTTCCCACTCCTAGCGCGTCCTCGAGTTCCAGCCGGGCCACCATCGGATCGGACAGGTACATCCCCGGACTGTCGTAGGTGACCGTGAAGAAGTGCTCGTGGGCGAGCGTCTTGCCCAGGTCGGCCGCCGGAATGGGTCCCAGGACACTTTGCACGAATTCGGACATGGAGTACTCCTAACCCACGATCACGCCACCGTCGACGGTGATGGTCTGACCGGTCACCATCGCAGCTCCGTCAGACGCGAGATACAGGACGGCGCCCACCATGTCTTCCGCCTCGAGGAGCCTCCGGACACTCTGGGCCTCGAGAATCTGGCGCTCGAGATCGGCGACTTCCTCACTCGTACTCATGTTCCGTGTGGCAGGGGTGATCGTATACCCGGGGGCGACGCAGTTGACGGTCACGCTCGTTCCGGCGAACTCTCTCGACATGGCGTTCGTAAGGGCCCAGACGGCTCCCTTGGAGGTCACGTAGTGCAGGAAGTTCGTCTTGCCCATGAAGACAACATTGCTGGAGATGTTGATGATTCGACCGTAGTTGCGCTCTCGCATGTGATCAGCGATGGCCGAGCACAT
>CAIZPS010000050.1 GCA_903934925.1 uncultured bacterium
CCCAGTGGCCACTCGCGGTGCCCAGTGGCCACTCGCGGTGCCCAGTGGCCACTCGCGGTGCCCAGTGGCCACTCGCGGAGGGTGTGCGGGTCAGCCGCCGGGCATCTGGTCGTGGTGCCGGGCATCTGCGACGACCGGCTCGTTGATGCTCATCAGGACGAACCGGAAGCCGTCATCCGTCGGCCACACCTGCACCCGGGAGATCGACGCATAACCAGGATTGAAGAAGAACCTCCGTGGGGAATCGACCACGTGGGCCAGGAAGGAGTTGGACGCTCCTCCGTGACTGACCGCGACCACCCGCTCACCCGCATGCGCGAGCCCGATCCTCCCGACGGTGGACACCATCGCCTCGCGGAGCTCGTCGGCGTTGTGCGCAGGCAGGAACCCCTCCTCGAAACGACCCTCGACGAACGCTTTGGTGCGCGCTCCATCGGCCATGTTCTCCGTGCCCGTGTAGTGGGTGGCATTGGACTTCCACTCGCGCAGGCCCTCGTCGATCCTCAGCTGCAGGGCGCGTGCCTGCGCGAGCGGCTCCGCAGTCTGGACGGCTCGCTTCAGCTGACTGGAGTAGACGGCGTCGACGCGCACGCCGTCGAGGTGGCGGACCAGCGCCTCAGCCTGCGCGCGACCCTCATCGCCGAGACCGGGATCCAGCGTTCCGTCCGGCTCAGGCAGGGCATGGCGGACGAGGACGATCTCGCATGCGGCGCTCATGAGTTCGGTGACCGGTTCCGGGCGTCAGACCGCGTGGCCGAAGCCGTCGATCTCGTCTGCGGACGGAAACTGCAGGCTGATCATCTCGAAGTACTCCATCAGGCCGTGGTGACCGAGCTCGCGACCCACGCCGGACGTCTTGAACCCGCCGAAGGGTGCCCGGGCGTTGAAGCGACCACCGTTGACCGCAACCTGCCCGGTGCGCAGCTGCCGGGCGATACCGACAGCAGTCGGAATGTCCGCGGCATAGACGGAGCCGGACAGGCCGAACTCGCTGTCGTTCGCGATCGCGATGCCGTTCTCGACCCCACCCTCGTACGACAGGATCGACAGCACGGGGCCGAAGATCTCCTCCTGCACGATCGTGGCCCCCGGATCGAGCCTGCTGAAGACGGTCGGCTTGATGAAGTAGCCGCGATCGAGGCCGGGCACCGGCCCCGGACCGCCCGCGATGAGCGTGCCCTCGTTCATGCCGATCTCGATGTACTTGGCGACGGTGCGGAACTGAGCTGCAGAAGCGACGGGCCCGAGCGTGGTCGCGGTATCCAGCGGGTCACCGACCACCATGGCGTTGACCAGGGCCGCAGCCCGCTCCTCGACCTCGGCGAGCAGGGCACGGGGGACGATCAGCCGCGTTGTGGCCGAGCAGGTCTGGCCGTTGTTCACGAAACAGCTGCGGATCGCCGCGTCCATGGCCGCATCGAGGTCAGCACCCTCGGCGATGAGGAAGGCCGACTTGCCACCGAGTTCGAGGGCCACCTTCTTGATCGTGCCCGCCGCCGCATGAGCGACCTGAACCCCCGCACCAGTGGACCCGGTGAGGCTCACCATGTCCACCTGCGGATGCGACGCCAGAAGGTCCCCGACGAGGGCACCACGACCGGAGACCAGATTGAACACGCCGTCGGGCAGACCGAGTTCGTCGACGATCTCGGCGAGGGCGAACGTGGCGAGCGGCGCGACGCTGCTCGGCTTGACCACAACGGGGCAGCCCGCCGCCAGGGCAGGGCCCACCTTGGCCGCAAGCTGGTAGAGCGGGTAGTTCCAGGGCGTGATCGCGCCGACCACACCCGCGGGCACCCGGATGACGACGGAGTGACCGATGCGCTCCTCGGACGGCATCTCCCGCGCCGCCTCGGCAATCGTCTCGAAGACGGAGACGGCGAGACCCACCTGCACGCGGGCGGAGAGGGTGATCGGGGTGCCCACCTCCTGCGCCATGATCCGGCCGAGTTCCTCGTCTCGCGCCTTGAGCCCCGCAGCGATCGCCGTCACGACATCCGCACGCTCGGCGACCGGCACGCTCGCCCAGGCTTCGAAGGACCTTCGCGCCGCGAGGATCGCGCGCTCGGCATCCGTGGCGTCGCCTGCGGGAACCGTCCCGATGACGTCACCGGTGGCGGCCTCGTCGACCGTGATCACGTCACTCGACCCGGGGGTCATCCACTGCCCGTCGATGTAGAGGTCGCGGCGCTCGATCATGATTCCTCCAGGGGATTCGTGCCGGTGTCATCGGCGGGGTCGGCAAGCAGGCGGGCTCGCAGGGTGTCGAGCGTGCCCTCAGGCAGGTCGAGGGTGAGAACCCAGTCGTGCAGGCTGCCGTATTCGGCGGTCACGCGAGCGAGGAAGAGCTCCATCGCTCCGCGCGGTGCACGCAGAAGATCCTCGGACTGATTCATCATCGGGTGGTTCTCGAAGTCCTCGCGCGTGCGCAGCCATTCGACGAGGGCCACCACCTCGTCGCCACTCAGTGCGAAGTCGTCGGCAATATCCGCGTCGCTGACCCCGAGCAGCGACAGCAGGACGGCCGCCACGAAGCCCGTGCGATCCTTGCCCGCCATGCAGAAGAACACCGCGGGTGTCGACTCCGCAGCGGCGAGTTGGCCCAGGATCCTGCGAATGGTGTCCTGTCCGAGCTCGAGCATGACCTCGTACACCCAGGCCAGATGCTCCGCGGCGTCGTCCTCACGCCGACGGTCCTCGCGACCGCGCTGCCAGCCCTCCGGCAGGACGGGTGCATGCGTGGCTTCCTCGATGAACTCAGGAAGTGGGAAGGCGTCGATCTCCTTCTGGTAGCGCAGGTCGATGACGGTGGCCGCCCCGAACTCGCGCCATGCCTCCTCATCGGTGAGCCGATGCAGACTCGATGCCCGGAAGAGCTGCCCGCGTCGCACCACCCTGCCGTCGCCGGTGTGGACACCGCCCAGGTCGCGGACGTTGTAGACACCGCCGAGCTCCACCCAACGGTCCACGATCCCCTCGGTCATCCGGGATACCCCGGATGGGCCCGCTGGTAGTCCGGCAGCTCCGCGAGCCCGGTGGGCCGCCCGGGCCAGCGGCGGCGCTCACGCTGCTGCAGCCCGCCGGCGGAACGTTCGTCGACCGACATGCCGTACAGACTCAGCACCGTTCGTCGGGCGAACCGCCAGCGACCGTCCTCACGGCGGTACTCGTCGAGATAGCGGATCGAGGTGACGACGGTCGTCTCATCGTTGCCCAGTTCGGCGTATCCGATCACGGTGCCGCGGGCGTGATCGTCGTCGATCAGCTCGACGGCATGCCCGTGGGGGTCGTGCCAGGTCCACGTGAACGGCGCGTGCTTCACGCGGAAGTTCTCCACGACGGCGGCGCGGCCCGTCGTCGTGCTGTGGGGGGAACCGAACACCCCGTCGGTCGTGAAGAGCTCTCCGAGGGCATCCCACTGGGCATCGTCGAGGAGGGTCGCGTAGTGCACCACGAGGTCGTTGATGGCGAGGCGATCCTCAAGCCGACGGACCCGCTGCTCGAGGCTCTCGCTCACCCAGCGATAGTACTGGAGGCAATATAAAGAAACTAGCCGGAGGGCAGCCCTTGCCGCACGGCAGCGCATTCGCCCGATACGGTCCGGATCATGGGTGACGTCCCCCTCTACGAGCGCGTGCGACAGGCCATCGTCGCCTCGATCGACGACGGCACCTACTCCCCCGGTGAGCGCCTGCCCTCCGAATCACGGCTCGCAGAGGACCTCGGGGTGAACCGACTGACGGTGCGACGTGCGATCGAGGAGTTGGCTCGGGCAGGTGTGGTGGAGTCACGCCAGGGATCCGGAACGTTCGTGAGCGCACCCATCGTGCGCCTTCCGGTGTCGCAGAAGCTCTCCACAGATTCCCTCGTCGCGAGCATGACCGCGCAGATCGCAGCCCAGGGCTACACCTACGAGGACGTCTTCCTGCGCGCTGCCGTCGTCCAGGAGCCCGGCCTCAACGCATCACTCCGCCTGCCGGAGGGGCCGCTATGGCGCATCGACAACGCGATCGTCGTCCACGACCTCGCATGGATGTGGTCACGATCGTGGGTGATGCACCACCTGCTCGACGACCCCGAGGGCAACTGGAGCCAGGTCGAGGGCCTCTACGGCCAGTTGAACGCCGCGGTGCAGGAACTGGCGCCTCTCTGGCGCGCGATCATGGCCGACGCCGCCTCTTTGGAGGATGCCGAGATCCTCGGCATCCGACCAGGCACGCCCGTGCTCATCCGCGAGGGTCTTACTGCCGACGAGACCGGAACGCCGGTCATGCGGGTGAGCCGTCGCGCCCGCATGGATCGGGTCAGCTACGTCCTGCGCTACACGGACGAGTAGCGATTCCATACGCACGCGTCACAAGGCGCAGCGTTTGCGACGCGTGCGTATGGAACGGGTGACTCAGGGTCGCGCGAATCCACGGCGCGACCCTTGCGGGGCTCGCCACGGCTCACTCCTCAGGGTCGCGCGAGCCACTCGTCGAGGATCTCGTGGTAGTGCCGGATCCTGTTCTCCTGGTAGCGGCCGAGCTGCACGCCTGACGTGCGCAGGGACTTCAGGCCCTCCTGGATGAACGGCATGTTCGCCATGTCCTGGTCGAACACCGGTCCGAGGAGGCCGATCTCCTTGATGTCGGAGAAGGTCTCTCCCGGCTGCAGCCAGCGGGGCTCCGGCGGCTTGGGGTGCGAGCCGTCAGCCGGAGCCTGGGCCAGCAGGAAGACCTCGGCGATGCAGCGGTCGGGGTCGTTGCCGTACGGACGGAAGCGGTAGACGGCATTGGTGCGAGGACCTGCGAACACGTAGAAGTTCGGGAACACGAAGTACTGGATGCCGTCGAGCAGCTCGGAGTCGGTCCAGTGGTCCTGATCTGCACCCGACATCGCGGCCAGCGCATTGCGCATCTGCGCCGCGAGCTCACGCCGGGCCGTGGAGCCTGCCGGGACCTGCGGGGTGCCCTCGTCCCCCGCGGCGAGGTCGCGCCCCTTGCCGGCCGAGTAGAAGGCACGGGTCTCGTAGTAGGAGTCGAGCACCTCCTGCTCGGAGATGTGGTTGGCGATGGTGGGGCTGGGAACTCCCTGGGGGACGATCTGCCGGCTCCAGTTCTCGCCCTTGATGACGTCGTACTGGGTGTTCTCGTCGCCGAGCCACTCCATCATCTGCGGATGGGTCGCCAGGGAGTGGAAGCCCTCGATGAACGCCTCGCCGGCCACCTTCCAGTTGCAGTCGACGACGCCGCCGAAGTGCGAGTAGACGACTCGATCGTTGTAGTCCCAGCGCTCCCAGTCGTTCAGCATGGTGCCGAAGAAGTCCTCGAGTGACTCCGCCTCGGGATCCATGTTGATGAACACGAAGCCGTTCCAGGTGGCGACTCGGGCCTCGGGAAGCGGGAAGTTCTGCGGATCGATCTCCGGGAAGTCCCAGGCGCAGGGCAGGAACTTCATGGAGCCGTCGATGTTCCAGGTGAATCCGTGGAAGGGGCAGCGCAGCTCGCTCACGCGGCCGCCCTCCTGTCGGAGCGCGCGACCCCGATGCAGGCAGACGTTGTAGAGCGCCTTGATGCTGCCATCCGCCTGGCGCATGATGATCAGCTTGTCGTCGGCGATGTCGTAGGTGAGGTGATCGCCCGCGTTGGGGATGTGGTCCTCGCGGCAGACGAACTGCCACGCACGCCGCCACACCTTCTCGACCTCGAGGTCGTGGAACTCGCGCGAGATGTACCGCTCGACGTCGAGCGGAGCCGTGCCGAGGTCCTCGTTGATGTCGTAACGCAGCACGGCGGGGACGGGACGGGCGTCCTCGTCGAGGTACTCCTGCACGCTCTTGCCCGGTGACCGCGGGCAGGGCGGCTCGACGGACTCACGCTGCGGCGACGCCAGTTCGGTCATGGAAGAGGACTCCTCAAGTGCGGGTGGCTCGATTGTGCCCCAGGAGATACTGAAGCGCAAGTAAAGATACTGGGGCAAAGACGAGGGCCCGGTCCTGATGGACCGGGCCCTCGCTGGTGAAGCAGAGGTACTACTTGACGCCCCAGAGCTTCTTGAACTGGGCCTGGTAGTCCTTGACGCCCAGGTAGTCGCCCGCCGGGGTGAGGACCGCAGTGCCGATGTTCTGCGGGGTCAGGATCTGCGTGGGCAGGTCCTTGGTGTCGTAAGGCATGCCGACCGAGTTGCGAGCCATCGAGTCGACGACCGACCAGCCCACGATGGGCAGCGAGTAGCCCGTCCACGCGGACTCCGTGCCGTCCTTCAGGCCCTGGATGTTGGCCTTGCCGGCCGTGAGGCCACCGATCTGCGCCTTGCCGTTCAGGCCCGCCGACTGGAGAGCAGCAGGCACGCCGACCATCCAGCCACCGAGGTCAGAGACCAGCCAGTTGGTGTTCGGGTTCGCCTTCATGATGCTGACGACCGCCGCCGGGGTCTTGCCGGCGAAGATATCGGTCAGCTGCTGCGGGTTGGCGTTGTAGGAGCAGGTCGGGCAGAGCCGCTTCAGGTTCTTCTCGAACGACTGATCGAAGCGGACCAGGATCGGGTACAGCGGCACCGTGATGCCCTGCACATTCGCCTTGCCCTTGGTATTGGCCACGGCATAGGCCGCGATCATCTGGCCCCAGAGGTCGAGCTGACGCGGGCCCGCGATGTGGGTGTCCTCGAGAGCCGACACCGGCTTGCTCATGCAAGCCGAGCAGACCACGACGATGTTGGCCTTCTTGGCCTTGGTGAGCAGGTCCGACAGGGTGGACGGCTCGATGCCGGAGATGTGGATGTAGTTCGGCCTCAGCGAGATCGCCTGATCGAACAGCTTCCGCTGGGTCTCCGGGTCGACCGCGCCCACGAGCTCCTTGGAGGTCCAGCCCAGGGTCTTGGCAGCCTCCGCGATGCTCTCGTCGAGGACCTTGTTCTCGTCACCGCCGTTGGACAGCATGACGACGAACTTGCCCTTCGGCGGCACCTTGGTCAGCGGCGTCGTCGGGCCGATCTTCTTCGGGGAGGGGCTGTACTTCGCCACGATCTTGTTCGCAATGGCGACGCCGTCGGCAGCAGGAGCGGCCGAGGGAGCCGAGGTTGCTGCTGGGGCCATGCCGAGCAGCGCGAGGGAGCCGGCCGCCACAATGGCGACGGCTGCGATGGTTTTGCGCATGGATCTCTCTTCCAGTCGAGGGCCTGATGACCCGAGCCCGCCTAAAATACCTGTACGTCCTAGAAATGCAAAGGCCTTTTGGTCACTTTCTGGTCACTTTCTCGCCGTGTGGACCCCATGCTCACGCCGAACAGGCGACGACACAACTGAGAAACTGGACCCCGTGTCGAGTTCGAAACGGTGCCAGCCGCTCTCCCCCGCTCTCCACCTGCCCCCGCCTGGCGCGGACGCCCGGATGGAGTGCAGGGGCCTGTCCTACTTCGCCCCCCACAGGGCGGCGAACTGCTCCTTGTAGTCGGCGACCCCGATGTAGTTGCCGGACTCGTCGAGCACGGCCTCCCCGGCGTTCGCCGCCGTGAGCAGCTGACTGGGCAGGGGGCCCTCGGCGAGGGCCTCCCCGCCGATAACGCGGGCGAACTGGTCGATGACCCGCCAGCCCAGGACGGGGATCGGGATCGCCGTCCACGCCTGGAGGGCAGCCGCCTGCTCGGGGGTCGCGAGAGCCGCGCCAGCATCCTCGGCGGCAGCAGCGTCCTCAGCAGCGGCGACGTCCTCGGCCATGGCGGCATCCTCGGCGGCACCGGCGTCCTCAGCCGCGGCCGCGGCCTCGACCTCCTCCGCCGCCGCATCCGGCACCTCCACCGGGGTCGTGGCCTGAAGGGCCGCGATATCGGCCGCGCTGGCACCACGGCCCAGAATCACGGTGGGCTCGAAGAGGATCGCCGTGGCCAGGGCGTCCGAGACACCAGCGGAGACATTGCCGGACTGGAGCAGTGCCCAACGCCCGAGGCTGATGCTCATGGCATCCGACACGAACAGCGGCACATCCGCCAGCGCCATGGGGTCGATCGGCTGCTCGAGCACCGAGCATTCACGGCACAGGGTGGCGAGCTGGCCGATGAACTCGATGCCGAAGGTACTGAGCGCCGGCACCGGGAGCGTGAACATCTCGACAGCAGCGTCCTCGTTAGGACCCTTGTTCGCATAGACGTACGTGGCGAGCAGCTTGGCCCACTCGGTGTTCTGCGCATCACCGTCAAGGCTGGTGTCCTTGATCGCCCCTGCAGGAGCGCCGGAGCAGCCCGTGCAGATGACCGGCACGCCGGCCGCCTCTGCCGCAGCCAGGCCCTCGGCGATCGCGTCGACGTAGACACCGGAGATGCGGATGCCCGCAGGATTGAGATCGAGCGCCTCCTGGAATGCCACCGGAGCCGTGGTCAGGGTGTCGGCGGGATCGACTCCCGTGACCTCCTGGTACGTCCAGCCGACCGTCTCGGCCGCCTCCGCCATCGCGGCGCTCATGATGGTGTCGGACTCGGTGCCGTCGAGCACGCTCACGATCAGCGCACCGGCCGGCGGAGCCGCCGTCAGGGGAACGTCCACACCGATGCTTGTAGGGGTCACGAGGGCCGCATCGGCGGCAGCCAGAGCGTCATCGCCAGCGGCTTCCTCAGCGGCGGCGTCCTCCTCGAACACGGCATCGGCGCCAGCGTCGGGGTTCCAGTTGGGATCGTCGGCCGGCATGGCGCACGAGGCCACGACGAGGGAGGTCGCGACCAGGAGCGACGCGAGGAGGGGCCTGCGCATGAATCCGCCTTCCACGATGGAGTGGGGGCAATCTACATGAACGTCCAAGTTTCGCGCCCCTGCGGGGATTACTGT
Source organism: uncultured bacterium (assembly GCA_903934925.1). Classification (GTDB taxonomy): domain Bacteria; phylum Actinomycetota; class Actinomycetes; order S36-B12; family S36-B12; genus UBA10649. Next base: position 8,798 of record CAIZPS010000050.1, read on the forward strand.
TCGATCACGCCACGATCCCCATCGGGGCAGTCTGGACTAGACTTACTGGGTACCGCGTAAGGAAACCCACCCGACGGAGTCCCATGCCGAGCGAACTGCCGCTGACCACCCTCGACGCCGGGGAGCTCCGCGAGCTCAGGCAGACCGTTCGCGACGCCGTTGCCGAAGCGGGCTATCCGGAGGCCGTCCGGCAGCTCGAGGGATCGCCCACCGGGCTCGACGCGGACCTCTGGCGGGTCCTCGCCGAGGACATCGGACTCGCCGGCGTGGGGCTGCCCGAATCCGTCGGGGGCCTGGGCGGCCTGGCGGAGATCCTCGCGGTCGCCGAGGAGTTGGGCGCGACCCTGGCCCCCGTCCCCTTCGTGAGCAGCACGGTGCTGGCTGGGCAGATCCTGGCAGCGTGCGGAGAACGGGCCCTGCCCTACCTCGAGCGCCTCGCCGGTGGCGAGATCGCCGCACCCGCCGTCACGGACGCCCGCGGCGCATGGCAGCCCAACCACGTCACCTGCGTGCTTGAGGGGGGCACGCTGACGGGGACGGTGAACTTTGCGCCCTTCGGTGCCTCAGCAGGCTTCTTCGTCGTTGCCTGCCGCGAGGGTTCCGGACTCTCGGTTGCGGTGGTGGAGGCCGATCAGGCTGACGTCACTGCCCTGGAGTCCCTCGACTTCTCCCGTCCGTCAGCGTCCGTGTCGTTCTCGGGAGCCAGCGCCACCGTGGTCGGCAGTGCTGACGAGGGGGAGGCGGCCGTCACCCGAGGCGTCGATCTCGCCCTGCTCGCGACGGGCGCCGATCAGCTCGGCGGCTCCCAGCACTGCTTCGACATGACGCTGGACTACATCAAGGTCCGCAAGCAGTTCAATCGGGAGATCGGCAGTTTCCAGGCGGTCAAGCACCGCATGGCGGACGCCCTGATGCTGGTCGAGATGGCGCGCTCAGGCCTGGACAAGGTCACCTGGGGTCCGGTCGAGAACCTCGGCGCCGAGGCCTCCGTCATCAAGGCCTGGGGATCCGACTCCTACAACGCCCTCGCAGCCGAGGCGATCCAGTTGCACGGCGGGATCGGCTTCACCTGGGAGCACGACGCGCACCTGTACTTCCGGCGGGCCCGATACGACGCGGCATTCCTCGGCGACGCGAACCTGCACCGCGAGCGCGTTGCTCAACTCCTCGGCTGGTAGCCGCCCTGCAGATTTGATCCGCTTTCCGGATGAAATCGGCATGAGATCGGACATATCACCCACGAAATGCCGATTTCATCCGGAAAGCGGATCAAATCTGCAGGGGGTGCGGGAGGGGGTGCGGGAGAGGGGCTAGGACTTGGCGAGGTCCTTGAACGGGGCCTTGTCCATGCGCTGCTCGGCCGGGAGGTCGAGCACCCGTTCAGCGATGATGTTGCGCTGGATCTCGTCGGTTCCGCCCGCGAGCCGATATCCCGGAGCGCCGAGGACGTGCTCGGTCCAGGCGAACTCCCCCCACTCCCCGGTGTCGGCCACCATCGCGCTGCCCAGCATCGAGGCGGCGGCGTCGCCGATGCGGACCATGTTGTCCGACGCCAGCAGCTTGCCGAGCGAGCCGGCCGGGCCGGGCTTGTCGCCCGAGGCCGTCGCGCGCGCCACCTTCGCGACCATCGCCGCGTGCAGCCTCGTGCGGATGTAGACGTCGGCCAGCTGCTGGCGCACGACCGGGTCCTCGTTGACCCCGAGGTGACGGGCGAGTTCGACAAGGTCGTCGGCCGTGCCGCCCTTGCGGCGATGCCCCGAGCCGGACGACGTCCGCTCGAAGCCGAGCGTGGCCTGCGCAACCTTCCAACCGGCGTCGACATCACCGATGCGGAGGGAGTCGGGCACGCGCACCTGGTCGAACCACACCTCGTTGAAGCTGGAGGGCCCGCTCATCTGCCGGATCGGACGGATCTCCACCCCCGGCGCATCGAGCGGGACGATGAAGGCGGTGATGCCCCCCTGCTTCACGACATCCGGATTGGTCCGCGCCAGCAGGAATCCGTACTCGGCGAACTGCGCGTTGGAACTCCAGATCTTCTGGCCGGTGATCAGCCAGTCATCGCCGTCACGCACCGCCTTGGTCGCGAGGCCGGCGAGATCGGATCCGGCGCCGGGCTCGCTGAACAGCTGCGCGCACAGCAGGTCGGTGCGCAGGAAGGCCGTGGCGAACCTTTCGCGCTGCTCCGGGGTGCCGAACACACTGACGGCGGCACCCACCAGACCGGTCGTGACGGAGATGATCTCCGACGACGGCGGCACGGCGAACTCGCGCTCCTCGTCGGCGAAGGCCACCGAGTAGACACTGGGCAGACCCGCACCGCCGAACTCCTCCGGCAGCGAGATCGCGCCGTAGCCCGCATCGAAGCGCTGCCTGCGGTACTCGCGCACACGCTCGAGGAACGCGACCTCCTCGTCATGCGACATCGAGACGAAGATGTGCAGGCGGGGGTCACCGACACCCCACTCGAACACCTCCTCCGTTCGCGGCGGCGCCACCGTCGCAAGCCAGGTGCGAACCTCCGCGCGCCATGCGGCGAGGTGCTCCGGGTCGTGATCCGCCATGTTCAGCGTCCTTCCGTCGTGAGCACCGTGCAGGCGCTGATGCCCGGCGCTCCGTAGACATGCGTGAAACCGATCGAGGGCTGGCCTGGCACCTGAAGTCCGTCCGCCCGGCCCTGCAACTGCATGACGACCTCGTGCACCTGCCGCAGACCGGACGCGCCCACCGGCTCTCCATTGGCCAGCAGTCCACCGTCGGTGTTGACGGGCAGTCGGCCGCCGATGGAGAAGTCCCCGTTGAGGTATCCGTCAGTCTGCGCTCCGTGGGCCACGAGCCCCGTCTCCGCGAGGTGGATGATCTCGGCACCGCTGTCGGTGTCCTGCAACTGCGCCACCTGGACGTCGGCCGGCGTGACGCCTGCAGCGGCGAAGGCTGCTGCAGCAGCGTCGATCGACGGGCTCGTGCGCTCGCCGGGTGACAGCCACGTGGAGAACACCTCGAAGGAACCCGGACGACGCCCGCGAAGGGCGACCGACGCGAGACGCACTGGTCGCTCGCACATGTCGAAGGCGCGCGCACCGCGTGCGAGGACGAGCGCCACCGCCCCCGCATCCGGTGAGCAGAACATGAAGCGAGTGAGCGGATCGTTGATCATGTCCGATTCCATGGCCTCCTCGACGCTCACCGGCTTGCGCCGCCAGGCGTAAGGATGATGAGAGGCGTAGGCAAAGGCCTTCTCCGACGCGTAGCCCAGCGTGCGCGGGTCAATGCCGTGCTCATGCAGGTAGCGCTGGATCTTCAGGGCGAAGTACGACGTCGTCACCATCATGCCGGTCTCGCCGTACCAGCCGCCTATGCCGTAGCGGGTGGGCGATGCATTGAACGCGCCGCGCGCATGATTGTCGTAGCCGACCACGCAGGCGATCCCGGCTCCGTCAGAGATGAGTCCGTTGCGCGCCGTCATGAGCGCTACTCCGCCCGTTGCGCATCCGTTCTTCACTGTGACGAAGGGCAGGCCGGTGAG
>CAIZPS010000051.1 GCA_903934925.1 uncultured bacterium
ACGTCGGCACTGATGCGCGGCAGTACCGCGGACACGACCACCGGGCACGAAGGGTCGAGGGCCGCGGCACCGAGCAGATCGACGGCGTCCACGCACCGCCGCACGACCGTCAGGCCTGCGTCCGACGCAGCCTTGACCAGTTCGGGCTCCTGCGGAAGCCCGGCCAGGGCGAGGATCACGCCCGTCACGGGATCGCCTGCTGACTCTCCAGCGGAACGGCCACCAGATCGAGGACGCCACCACGGGCGGCCGACACCAGCTCCCCTACGCGATCCGTCGGGACCGCCAGCTCGACCGCAAAGCCGCCGGCGAAGCCTGCCGCGTCGGCGGCGACCGCGACCACGGAGGCACCGGCGAGCACCAGCGACGGATCGGTGGCCGGTGCGGCGAACCCACCCGCATCGGCGCGTGTCGCCCACACGTCGACGAGGTCGCCCGGCATCAGGCCGGCCGGGGCGTGCCCGGACTCGACCGACACCGTGACGCTGCGAGTCGACTCCATCACGGGCACCGTCACCGCCGAGCGCGGGATCAGCTCTCCCACGGCGACGGGCCAGCGGAGTCGCCCATCCACGGGTTCCCCAGCCGGGAGATAGGCAGCAGCGAGGTCCGCCGGCACAGCCACCGGGACCACATCGAGCGGCACGGACCCGACGGACAGGTCGCGGCCGGCCTGGAGCACGAGCACGGTCTCGGATCCACGCCCCAGCAGCGCCGCGCCCAGCACCGCAGCCACCACGAGCAGGATCAGTCCGCCCCACACCCGCACGTCCGTGACGCGGGCGCGGGACTGACGCATCCCAGTCCTGCGGGACGGTGTCCCGTCCGCGTCGACCGACGATGACCGTCGTGCCGTGATCAGTGCCATGGCTGCCCTTCCTCGCACTCCGTTCGGATTCCGAGACAGGATCACCCGACGGGGCGAAAATCGCGAACGACTATCCACAGGTGGATGCCCGGTCGCGGTCACCCCCCGGCATTTGGCACGATCGGGTCGTGGCCCCGCGCTTCCTGACTCTGGCCGACGTCGCCGAGACGCTCAACATCTCCGCGGCTCAGACGTACGCCCTCGTGCGCAGCGGTGACCTCCCGGCGATCAAGATCGGCGGCCGCGGTCAGTGGCGCGTCGAGGCGAGTGCCCTCGAGGAGTTCATCGCCCGCAAGTACGAGCAGACCCGGGAGTTCGTGGAGTCGCACCCCTTCGGGGCGGACGACTCCTGAACCGACCGGCCCCGGTCAGTCCACGTCCCGCGGCACGATCCAGCACTCCACGGAGACGAAGGGGAGCACCCAGCCTTCGCCCAGGTGGTCGAGCAGTTCGATGTGATCGCCGCCGACCCTCGTGATCGTGCCGGACCACATGACGCCATCGCAGGTGCCCACCCGCACGGGAACGCCGGCGAGCCAGCATGAACGCAGAAGGGCCGACAGCGACCGCGATTCGTCCGGCACGCCCTCCCGACGCAGTCGGGGACCCGATCCGCACATGGCGACCAGTCCCGCCACCGGCACGACGGCGTCCTCTGCGATGGACAGATGCACACGCAGGTGCTCGGCGATCGGCTCGTCAGCGACCACGTCTCCATCGACGAGGGCCCCGCTGCGAAGTCGCAGGCGCACAGCACCCTCGTGGTCGACCACGCGCGTTCGCGCAGCCTCCGCCACGTAGACCTCGTAGGCCTCGTCGACGACCTCAGCCTGAAGCTCGGCCTCGACAGCCGTCGCGGCCTCGAGCCAGATGCGCTCATCGTCCATGGTCGCAGGATGCCCACTGGGCGGCCTGGCCAAACCCGCACCGTGGCCATGCTTCGGAGCCCGGGAGTCGCCGGAGGTTTGGAATCCGCGGAAGCCGGGCACACCTGCGTCAGGCACGATCCACCGGCACCGATCAGGCCTTGACAGGGTGGCAAACCCTGTCATACAACAGCAAACACAAGCAAACGCATGAATCTCCTCCTCGAGGAGCGCGGCCCCCGACGCGAGCGCTCATGCGTCCACCGCGAAGGGGAAGTGCCGTGTCCACCGCCGACTACACCACCAGCTACAACGCCAGCTACAGCGCCAGCAATAGCGCCAGCTACACCACCGACCACGCCGCCCGCCACGACGCCGGCGGCCCGACCGACCATCCGACGAGCCGCGACGTGACCGGTTCTCCGGCGGATGATCGAGCGTCGCAGGAACTCCAGACGCGCCGACTGAGCCTGATCCGGGGCGAGGGCACTGGTGCCCGCCAACTGAGCCTGCCGCTGGAGTACGAGGTGGCCCCGGGCGTGCCCGCCATTCCGCCGACCCCGACCCATCTGCACCTGGTGGGCTCCGCCGAGCCCGAGGTGCTCACCGAGCCATCCACCGACGGCGAACCGACCCTTCCCCCGCCGGGGCTGTGGACGATGCGACTGGCGCGGGCGATCGCCGAGGTCGCGCACGGCGAGCGGCCAGCGGGGCAGCTCGCACCACACGTCTCGCGCGAGCAGCTCCTGCGCCTGTCGCGACGAGGGCAGGCAGTGGTGCGCCACCCTGCCGGGCGGGCCCAGCGCGGCGCGACCCGACTGCGCACCGTCCGTGGCGTGCGCGTGTGCCCGGTGGCGCCCGGTGTCGTCGAGGCGTCCGCCGTTCTCGTCGGAGGCCAGCGCGCGCAGGCGATCGCATTGCGACTGGAGGCTGTGGGATCGCAGTGGATCGCCACGGCCGTCGAGATGGGCTGAAGCGTCCGCGGAAGCCCGAGACAGATGGGCTGAAGCGTCCGCGGAAGCCCGAGACAGATGGGCTGAAGCGTCCGCGGAAGCCCAAGACAGATGGGCTGAAGCGTCCGCGGAAGCCCAAGACAGCTCGGCTGAAGCGTCAGCGGCGGGTCTTGCGGTTGGCCCGCTCGGCTCGTCGGCGCTCGGCGCGAGAGGCGTTGGGGTCGACCTCCACCAGTCCCCCGTCCTCGAGCTCCATCTCGCCGTGCACGATGTCGCCGTCCTCACCGGGAGCGCTGTACTCCAGGTGGGCCGGACGCGCCGGGCCCAGGCCCGGGGCGACGATCTCCGGCTCGGTCGACTGGGCCGGAGCTCCCAGCGCACCCTCCGCCACAGCGGCACCCAGAGCGGCCGCTGCACCGGAGCCGGTCGCGTCGACCAATCCCTCGATCGCCTCGGCGGCGTCCTCGGCCACCGGCTGCTTCACCTCGACCTCGACGTTGAACAAGTAGCCGACCGTCTCCTCCTTGATGGCATCCATCATGGCGTTGAAGAGGTCATAGCCCTCGCGCTGGTACTCGATGAGCGGATCGCGCTGTGCCATGGCGCGCAGGCCGATGCCGTCGCGCAGGTAGTCCATCTCATAGAGGTGCTCGCGCCACTTGCGGTCGAGCACGGAGAGGATGACGCGGCGCTCGAGTTCGCGGGTGACCTGCTCGCCGAGGGTCTCCTCGCGATCGTCATAGGCGCGCTCCGCATCAGCCACGAGTTCGGCGACGATGAAGTCGGAGGTCAGCGCATCGCGTGAGCCGCCTGCTTCATTCTCGAGATCCGCGATCGTGACCCCAACGGGATACAGCTGGCTGAGAGCCGTCCAGAGCCGGTCGAGATCCCACGATTCCGGGTAGCCCTCGCCCGTGGCCGAGATGACATAGCCGGTGACAGTGTCGCGGATGAACGTACGCACCTGGTCCTCAATGTCCTCACCACCCAGAACACGGCGGCGCTCGTCGTAGATCACCAGGCGCTGACGGTTGAGAACGTCGTCGTACTTCAGGACGTCCTTGCGGATCTCGAAGTTCTGCGCCTCTACCTGCGACTGCGCGGACTTGATGGCGTTCGTGACCATCTTGGCCTCGATCGGAACATCGTCCGGAACATTGAATCGGCGCAGGAAGGCGTCGACCATGTCGGACTTGAACCGGAGCATGAGGTCGTCCTGCAGGGACAGGTAGAACTGGGACTCACCGGGGTCGCCCTGGCGGCCGGAGCGACCGCGCAGCTGGTTGTCGATGCGGCGCGACTCGTGCCGCTCCGTGGCAAGCACGTAAAGCCCGCCGAGTCCGACCACCTCCTCGTGCTCGGCAGCAACCGAGGCCTTGGCCTTCTCGAGGGCCTGCGGCCATGCGGCCTCGTAGGCCTCGGGATCCTCCACCGGCGACAACCCCTGCTGGGACAGCGCGGCAGCAGCCATGAACTCGGGATTGCCGCCCAGGATGATGTCGGTGCCGCGGCCGGCCATGTTGGTCGCGACGGTCACCGCTCCACGGCGACCCGCCTGGGCGACGATGGCGGCCTCGCGCTCGTGGTGCTTGGCGTTGAGGACCTCGTGGGGCACACCGTTCTGCTTGAGCAGCCGAGACAGGGTCTCGGACTTCTCGACGCTGGTGGTGCCCACCAGGATCGGCTGGCCAGTGGCGTGGCGCTCGACGATGTCCTCGATGACGGCGTTGTACTTCGCCTCCTCCGTGCGGTAGACGAGGTCGGCGTTGTCGATGCGGACCATGGCGCGATTCGTGGGAATGGGAACGACGCCGAGGTTGTAGATCTGGTTGAACTCAGCAGCCTCGGTCATGGCCGTGCCCGTCATGCCGCCGAGCTTGTCGTAGAGGCGGAAGAAGTTCTGCAGGGTGACCGTCGCGAGCGTCTGGTTCTCCGCCTTGATCTCCACGCCCTCCTTCGCCTCGATGGCCTGATGCAGGCCCTCGGTGTAGCGGCGGCCGGAGAGGATACGGCCCGTGTGCTCGTCGACGATGATGACCTCGCCGTCGATGACGACGTAGTCGCGATCCTTCTTGAACAGCTCCTTGGCACGGAGTGCGTTGTTCAGGAAGCCCACAAGCGGCGTGTTGACGGTGTCATAGAGGTTGTCGACGCCGATCTGGTCCTCGACCTTGTCGATCGCCTGCTCCAGGACACCGACGGTGCGCTTCTTCTCGTCGACTTCGTAGTCCTCGTCGCGCTTGAGCAGCGCTGCGATACGAGCGAACTCGGCGTACCACGTGGTGGGCTGATCAGCGGGGCCGCTGATGATCAGCGGAGTGCGGGCCTCGTCGACGAGGATCGAGTCGACCTCGTCGACAATGGCGAAGCCGTGGCCGCGCTGGACCATCTCCTCCTTCGACCACGCCATGTTGTCGCGGAGGTAGTCGAACCCGAACTCGTTGTACGTGCCGTAGGTGATGTCGGCCGCGTAGGCGATGCGTCGCTGCGAAGGACTCATCTTCGACAGGATGACGCCGACCTCCAAGCCGAGGAAGCGGTGGATGCGCCCCATCCACTCGGCGTCACGCTCGGCGAGGTAGTCGTTGACCGTCACGACGTGCACGCCCTCGCCAGCCAGCGCATTGAGGTAGGCCGGCAGGGTCGCCACGAGGGTCTTGCCCTCGCCCGTGCGCATCTCGGCGATGTTGCCCAGGTGCAGGGCCGCTCCGCCCATGATCTGGACGTCATAGTGCCGCTGGCCGAGGGTTCGCTTGGCCGCCTCGCGCACGGTCGCGAAGGCTTCGGGCAGGAGATCGTCGAGGGTCTCTCCCGCCGCGAGTCGCTCGCGGTACTCGTCCGTGAGCGCCCGGAGTTCCTCGTCGGTGAGGTGGACGAAGTCCTCCTCGATGGCGTTGACGGCCCTGACGATGCCCTCGAGCTTGCGCAGGACCTTGCCCTCACCGGCGCGAAGGATCTTGTCGAGCACTCCCACAGTGCGACCTCTCATCCATGAGCGTGACCACGGCACTGTCGTCGAGCACCGCGGGTGCGCGGCTCAGTCGACCGCGGGCCCATCGTAGATGGCCGTCCCCGTACGGCCCTCCAGCAGTGGGACACTGGCGCACATGACCCCGGATGCGGCGCCCCCGGCACCCGTCCTGAGCGATGGCATCGTGAGCCTGCGGCCCCTCGGCGAGCACGACGTCCCGGACATCACCCTGACGGCGCAGGACCCCCTCGTTGCGCGCTGGACCACGATTCCCACCCCCTACGCGCAGGCGGACGCCGAGGCATTCGTGGCCGAGCGCGGAGGCGGGGCAGGGCCACTGCCCACGTGGGCCATCACGGTGCTGCCCGACCACCGCTATGGCGGCACGGTCGACCTCAGGCCCGACGGCTCCGGCGGTGCGGAGATCGGGTACATGCTCGCCCCGTGGGCTCGGGGTGCGGGTCACGCCGCCCGCGCCCTTCGGCTGGCGTGCGCCTGGGGGTTCTCCGCACTTCGGCTGGAAGTCGTCACCTGGCTCGCCTACGCCGGCAACGATGCATCGCTGAAGGCGGCACGCAGAGCCGGATTCCAGGTTCCCGAGCACATCTTCCGCGGCTACGCCGTCCAGCGCGGCGAGCGACGCGACTGCTGGGTCGGAACCATGACCCCCGACGACCTCATGGCTGCAGCGCGCCAGACGGAGGGACGCCGCGAGTTCCTCGGCCCCGACCTGACACGACGTGAGCTGGACGTGCTGCGGCAGCTCGCGAGGGGGGCCTCGAATCGCGCCATCGCCACGGAGCTAGGCATCAGCGAGAACACGGTCAAGAACCACGTTCGGGGCATCCTCGAGAAGTTGCAGGCCTCGTCGAGGTCGCAGGCAGTCGTCAGCGCACTGCGCCTGGGCCTGGTGTCGCTGCCCACCTGACCTTCCACATGCGGTCAGCCATCCCCAGCCCGCTCGACGCGGGCGCGCGTGGCGCGATCCTCGTGGAACCGTTCCGCCCATGGACCTGCGGCAGTGGGGCGCCGACCTCGCCGACCTCGTACTGGGCCGCGCCTGCCTCGTCTGCCAGGCGCCAGGCCCCTCCCTGTGCACCGCATGCATGGCCTCCCTCCGCGCCCGTGGCGGGCCCTGGCGGGCCGAGCTCGGCACGTTGGATCCGCGTGGCTGCCTGCCCCTGTGGTTCGCCCTCCCCTACCGCGGAGTGGGTGCACGGCTGGTGCTCGCGTACAAGGAGCACGGGCACCTGGCCCTGAGCGAGCCACTGGGACTCCTGCTCGCCGACGCCATCGCCGCCGCCCTGGAGCCGAGGGCCCGTGCCGTCTGCCTGCTTCCGGTGCCGTCCACTCCCCGATCGGCACGCGGCTTCGATGCGCTCGACGAGATCGTGCGCGCCGCCGGGTGCGAGCTCGCCCGCCGAGGAATGGCCGTCTCCGTGGCCCGCGTTCTGCAGTTCCCTCGCGGGCACCGGTCGCTGAAGTCCCTGGATCGTCGGGCCCGATGGTCGACGATCCAGGGCACGATGCGACTCGACCTGCGCATCGCGAGGTCGCTGCCGACCGGCATGAATGTCGTGGTCGACGACGTCGTCACCACGGGCGCCACGACCATGGAGATGGTGCGGCTGCTGCGCGCCGCTGACGTCGAGGTGGCGGGCATCGCAGCGGTGGCGCACCAGGCGCACCCGGGACTGCCGAGATCCGCCGCCGGTCAGCCCGGGTACGTCGGGGCGGACCCGCGGACCCGCTCGGTCCATGTCCCGACGATCGACTCGTAGACCAGCCCGTCGGCCGCACCCACGAGAGTCGGCAGTCCCGGCGCAGCACCGACGCTGACCGGCGCCTGAGGCGAACCGTTCGGCGTGACCACCCCGCGAGCGAGGGCGACGTCGAAGACCTGCATGCTTCCGGCACTCTCACTGCCGATGACGGAGAGGGTGTCGGATCCCGACCAGGCCACGTCGCTGACCTCAGCCAGCCGTGACTCGATGCGCACCGGCGAATCGAGGGTGATCCCCGACGCACTCACGGACGAACGGAGCACGCGCGCCAGCAGCAGTTCGGTGCGCGGACCCCGACGAACGATCATCGCCGCGCGCGTACCGTCCCGCGACGGCACGACCGCCTGGACGACGGTTCGCCCGGTGAGTCCCTGCACCTTGATCGCACGGGAGAGTCCCGCGGACGACACCGCGTAGAGCCCCTCATCCGCATCGACGACCCAGACGGAGTCGACGCCGTCATAGGCGAGCGAGGTCGCCAGGCCCTCGTCGCGAACCCGGATCAAGGTGGCGTCATCGGCCAGCCGTGATCTCCACACGGCTCCCTCAGGGTCGATGCCGGACAGCGACGAGGAGTCCGCGCTGACGGCGAGGTCCACGAGAACAACGTCGCCCGTGCCCGCCGGACCCGGTACCGGAGTGACCTCGTCGGCGCCGACCGCGACCACGCCCTCGGGCCGGGCCACGTAGCCGAGGGCACCGACCGGCATCACGTTCGGGTCGACATCCGGCCAGGCGTCCCGTGACTGCGGGTTGACCACCCCCGGCACGGTGAACAGCTGACCGCCCGCGGTGATGTCGACCGCCTGCACGTCAGGCAGCTGGCGGAGCGTCCATACCAGCTGCTGCGACAGCGCCACCCGCGTGCGATCGTCGGCATCGAGGACGTTGGGGGTGAGGTCCACCCGCGCCACGCCCGCCTCGATGGTGACCGCCTCGATGGCCAGCGCCACGCCCGCCGGGAAGCCGGTGCGTACGGCCGGCTGGAGCCAGGAGGTCGGCCCGGCGATCAGCCGTCGCACCAGAGTCGTCGCGAGTCCCGGACCGATGACCGGCACCATCCGCGGATCAGGCACCAGCATCGTGAAGTCCGGGTTGAAGTAGAAGACGCTGAAGCTGCGGAATGCACGGTCGACGTCCGCCTGCGACAGCAGCAGTCCCTCCGGGACTCGACTGATTCGCCACTCACCGTCGGATTGCTCGAGGAAGAAGGTCGTGCGGACCTCCGAGCCCGGCGAAGCCACCGCGTATCTCCCGGATGCAGCGATGGAGCCCGCATTAGGCGCCCGCATGGTCACGGCCGCGCCCATCGTCGTCAGGACGGGCAGCCCCTCGTACACCGTCACGCCGGCGTTGGTGTCCCAGGTCTGGCTGGCCTCGGGAGTCAGGTACGTCCGCGCAACCGCATGGCCGTCCTCGAAGGATGCCGAGGCGTCGAGGAAGCCCGTCACGATCTCGGTGGGGGTCATGCCCGGACGTGGCTTGCGGGCGATGACGCGGATGAACTGGTCCTCCGGATCCACCCCCACCACCTCGCCCTGCTCGATCGGACCCGTGGTCGGCACCTGGGCGGTCATCGACGAGGGCAGCGAGGCACAGCCGCTGATCGCCGTCACGATCGCCAGGACCACAGCGATGGCGGATGCGCGCGCGGCAGGAGGACGGCGTCGGGTTCTCACGGCCCCTCGACTCCCTTGATGACGTAGCTGGCAGCTGGGCTCGACGCAGGATTCGCGGGACGCACTGGCGCTTCGCCGTTCAGCGGTCCGGGCATCGAGTGCCTGGACGGGGAATCCTCACTGGAGGCAGGCTCCGGCACGTAGGCACCCGACGGCGGCTGAAGCGGAAGCGGCGACTCGGCGAAGGAACCGAGCCGTTGCCTCGGCAGGGTCAGCCGGAAGCAGGCCCCCTTGCCCGGTTCACCCCACGCCTCGAGCCAGCCGCCGTGGAGGCGGGCGTCCTCGAGCGAGATGGCCAGCCCCAGACCGGTGCCGCCCGTCGTCCGGGCGCGCGCCGGATCCGCACGCCAGAAACGGTTGAACACCAGGCTCGACTCACCGGGTCGCAGGCCGACGCCGAAGTCGCGCACCGTGATCGCCGCGGCTTCGTCGTTGTGAGCCACCTGCACGTCGACCCCGTGGAAGTCGCCGTGCTCGATGGCGTTCTCCAGCAGGTTGCGCACGATTCGATCGACGCGGCGCTGATCGCACGCGACCAGGCACTCGCGCTCGTTCGTGACGAGCCGGACATCGAGGCCGGCGCGATCAGCGAGCGGCGCTGCGGCCGCGATGGCGCGCTCGACGAGGCCGATGAGGTCGACGCGTTCGTCATCGAGAACAGCGGCTCCGGCATCGAACCGGGAGATCTCCAGCAGGTCGGCGAGCAGCGCCTCGAATCGGTCAAGCTGGTTCTGGAGAAGCTCGACCGCGCGCTCGGTCGGCGCGTCGAGAAGATCACGGTCTTCGTAGACGACATCGGCGGCCATGCGGATCGTCGTCAAGGGGGTGCGCAGCTCATGCGAGACGTCGGAGACGAACCGCTGCTGCACGCGCGAGAGGCCCTCCAACTGGCGGATCTGGCTCGCGAGGCTCTCGGCCATGGCATTGAAGGACGTCGCCAGTCGAGCGAGGTCATCGGTGCCCTTGACGGGCATCCGCTCAGCCAGATTGCCGTCGGCCAGCCGGACGGCGGTGCGCGAGGCGGCGCGGACCGGAATCACGACCTGCCTCGTCACCAGCCACGCCACACCCACGAGTAGCAGGGTCAGGAGCAGACCCGTGACGATTACGGCGGATCGCACGAGGTCGAGGGTGTCCTGCTCCTGGGTCAGCGGGAACAGGTAGTACAGCTCGTAGGGGCCCACGGTGGGCACGACGAGCGGAGCGCCCACGATCAGGCCCGGCGTCGTGCGCCCGTCGAGGAAGCGGATGTCGGTGTAGGTCCATGACTGTCGACCGGAGTCGAAGACGGCCGTGCGCAGTGACGGCGGCACGGACGACTCGGCGACGAGGTTGGTGCCGCGCTCGGGAGCGTCGGCGATCGGCTGCGAGGACAGCAGCAGCACGTCGAACGTCGCAGGAGACCCGGCACGGGCGGCCAGCGCACTCACCACGCTGTCGACGATGCGTGCCGGTGCCGGGGTGGACGGGCCGGTGTCCGAGGCGTCGAGGATGCGTCGGGCCTCGCCGAGGCCGGCCGTCGCCTCGCCCACCGAGATGCGCTCCTTGGCCTCGAGCAGACCCGATGTGACGCGCGAGAGGAGGGACAGCCCCAGCACCCCGACAACGATCAGTGACAGGACGAGCACCGTGAGCGTGACACGCAGCCAGAGCGACCTGCCCCAGACTCGTCCGACAGCACGGGGCACCGCAAGCAGGATGTCGCTGAGGACGTGCAGGAAGCGGAACATGTCACGGAACCCGGAGGCTCGTTACGCCGGGCCGGCCTTGTAGCCCACACCACGGACAGTCAGCACGATCTCCGGCCGTTCCGGGTCGCGCTCGACCTTGGCCCGCAGCCGCTGCACGTGGACGTTGACGAGCCGAGTGTCGGCCGAGTGACGGTAGCCCCACACCTCCTGCAGGAGCACCTCGCGCGTGAACACCTGTCCGGGCTTGCGCGCCAAGCAGACCAGCAGGTCGAACTCCAGCGGTGTGAGCGACAGGACATCGACGCCGCGCCGCACGACATGGCCGACGATGTCGATGGAGAGGTCGCCCATGACGAGTGCCTGAGTCGGCGGCTCGTCCTTGCGACGGATGCGCGCACGGATGCGCGCGATGAGCTCCTTCGGCTTGAAGGGCTTGACGATGTAGTCGTCGGCGCCCGACTCCAGGCCGACGACGACGTCGACAGTGTCGCTCTTGGCGGTGAGCATGACGATGGGAGTGCCCGACTCCGCGCGGATGGCCCGGCAGACGTCGACTCCGTCACGGCCGGGGAGCATGAGGTCCAGCAGCACGAGATCAGGACGGGTGTCGCGGAAAGCATCCATGGCGGTGGCGCCGTCAGCGCAGAACACCGGCTCGAAGCCCTCACCTCGCAGAACGATGCCGAGCATCTCGGAGAGGGCCGCATCGTCGTCGACCACGAGAACGCGGCCACGGGAGCCGTTGCCGCCGGGCTGCGTGGTCATGGGCCTATGGTGACACGTCCGACAGACCCAGGAGCAGTGCAATCGCCCCCGGGGCGTTCACGATTCCGTGAGCGACCATGGCCGCTCCCGTCGATCCCGTGCGCCAGCGCACCCAGCCGAGGACGAGTCCGGTCGGCAGGAGGATGAGGAATCGCACGGGCTCGAGGTGGAAGGCCGCGAAGACGACTGCCGTCACCACGATGGTGAGGACCGTGCTGAGGCCGCGCTTGCGCAGGGCGGAGAACATCAGTCCCCGGAAGAACAGCTCCTCCACGACCGGAGCTCCCACCATGACGAGGAGGGCGAAGATCGCCATCGCGGCGAAACCGGACTCCTCCAGGACCTCGCCCGCATCCCCCGCCGCCGAGGTCACCTCGGGCACGAACACCTCGGTGATGGTCACTGCCGCTATGGACAGGACCAGCGCGACCACGGCGCCGAGCACCGCCCAGCCGGTGTCGCGCCAGGTCAGCCGCAGACCCAGATCGATGCGGGCGCCGTTTCCGCGAAGCCGGGTGATGAGGATCGGCCATCCCGCGAGGATGAGCCACGGGGCCGTCATGCCCCCGATGATCTGCACGGCGACGGATGCCCCCATGAGGAAGAGGCCGACCGCGGCGGCGACAGCGACGATCGTGCTGCCCACCAGTCCGATGAGGACGTCCCAGAGTCCCCAGCGCGGCGACCGCAGGACCTCACCCCGTGCGAGGGCCTCGGTGACGGTGATGGGACAACCCGGGTAGTCCGGCGGCGCTGGCTCACGGGGCACCGGACCACACTAGGCGACGACGTTCTAGACCCGTAGCCACCATGGCGAGAGGTACGGTCGTGCCATGGCTGCGAAACCATCCACCGGCTACGGATCGAAGAACCCCTGGTTCCGCATGAACGCGATGAGCCGTGCCGTCGGCGTCGTGCTGATCATGGTCGGCGGTGTCTGGTTCTTCCAGGGGATCGGCATTGCCCAAGGCAGCGTGATGACCGGGCAGTCGTTCTGGGCCGTTGTCGGAGCCATCCTGGTCATCGCCGGCGTGGCCCTTCTCTACCGCGCGCACGGGGCCGCCAAGCGGCTGATCGCCGACGAGGAGGCCGCTGCGCAGGAGGCCGACCCCGAGTAGCCCGCACGCTGACTGACCCGCACCCCGACGACATCTACGGGATCCAGACCACATCTACGGGATCCAGACCACATCTCCGGGATCCAGACCACGCGCCTGCATGACTTTGGCGGCGACGTGGTGATCCAC
>CAIZPS010000052.1 GCA_903934925.1 uncultured bacterium
CCTGACCCTCTACGGAGACGATCCCACGACTCTCGTGCCGCGCGAGGTGACCAAGGCGAAGACCAACACGAAGGGGCTGTCCACTTTCGCTACGGCTCCGGGCCAGGCGGGTGCCGGAGCCGTCACCCCGCTGCTTGAGCAACTGGACGCCTACCTGTCGAGTCAGGGGATCGCCCGCGCTGACGTACCGGTCGCGCTGCTCGCCACCGCCGGCATGCGCAACGTCCGACGCGATGACCGTGCAGCGGCCCAGGCGGTCTTCGACAGCACCGCCGCGGCGATCACTGCCTCAGGACACCCGGTCGCCGACAACCGGATCCTCCCCGCGGTGCAGGAGGCCACGCTCGCTTGGCTTGACGCCAACGCCCTGGCCGGCACCCTCAACCGGAAACAGGGCAGCATCGGCGTCGTCGAGGTCGGCGGTGCGTCAGCCCAGGTTGCGTTCCGCTCACCGGTGGCCACCGGACGGGCCGTTCACCAGGTGCGCGTCGACGGTCGGGTCATCCCCGTCGTCGCGGTGTCGTACCTGGGCCTCGGCGGCAACGACTCACGCGCCCTGATGCAGTCTGCGAACGACGCCGGGTCCTTCTGCTTCCCCAACAACGCCAGCGGCGCGACTCCCGACACCTACGCCAGCAGTTCGGCGCGCCCGGTCGACTCGAGCACCGCCCAGTACTCCTGGACTCAGTGCGCCACGGCCTATGACGGCACGATCGCCACGGTGGGTGCGGTGCGCACCGCCGCCGCCACCGTGCCACCGTCGCGGCTGCGCGACCTCCCCGGCTTCGACGCGGCCGACTTCGTCGGGCTCGGCAGCCTGCCCTTCACCTACGGGGATCTCGGGGTCGCTGACGCCGCCAACGAGAAGACCGCCCTGCGTGGCGCCACCACCAGCACATGCACCGGTGACGACGCATGGTCGAAGGTGCTCGCCAGGTATGCCGGGAGGTCGAGCACATTCGCCGACACCCTGTGCTCAAACGGCACGTATTCATATGAGCTGCTCTTCGGTACAACTGGAGTCGGCGTGAACCACCGGCGGTTCACCGTGGACGATGCCGCCTTCCCGCGGTCTCCGGCGTGGACCTCCGGCTACGCCATCACCGTCCTCGACTCCTGACTTGGCGGTACGGGATCACGGGACGGGGTTGGAGGAGCCTGTTCCCGCTGAAGCCTTCGCCTGCTGCTTGAGCCTGGCCTCGTCCTCCAGTTTCTGGAGCAGCTCGGTGATCGCGTCCTCGCGATCCCGACCAGCTCCCGAGCCAGCCTGCTTGTAGAGCTCCTGAAGGCGCTCCTTCTCCTTCGCGGCAGCCACGGCTTGCTCCTGCGACGGCGCCTTGGCAGCGACGTCCTGCAGCAGGCGCTCCCGGTCCCCGACGATGCGATTGCCCTGTGCGTCCTCCCGCTTGCCATCCGCGCCGATGCCATACAGCCGCTTGTGCCGCTCGAGGCCCTTGGCGAGTTCATCGCGCTCGGTGGTCGACAGGGCATTGCGCTCCGAGAGGTACTTGGCATCGGGGGCGTCGAGCATGCCGAGCTTGCCCCTGAAGGCCCCCTCGGCCGGCATCTCACCATCGGAGACGTCCTGGTACTGCCGCAGGAGCTCGAGGTCCCGGCGGGCGGTGTCGCCGTCCCGCTCCCCGCGCATCTTGTTCCACAGCCAGCTCGCCCCCTGGCCCACCTTGCCGCCCGCCCACTTCGCGCCCTGGTACAGCCCCTTGCCCACACCCCACAGGGCACGTGCGCTGCCCGTGACTGCCTTGCCCGCAAGGCCGATCGTGTTGTCGAACGTGGCACGCCCCCAGGTGCGCTTGCGTCGGCCGAGGACACTGGGATCGCGCTGCTCCTTGAAGTCCACCCCGTACACGGCCGCGCGCTCCGCTCGTGTCATCCCCTGGGCAGGGCCCGTGGCTGCAGCAGGCGCTGGAGCACCCGCCGCCTGCCCACCTGCCGGCTGGGCGGCCTGCGGCGCGGGATCCTCATAGCCGAGCCACTTGTTGCGGTGGTCCTTGAGGTCCTGCTCCTTGGCCAGGCCCTTGGAGTCGATCAAGCCCTCCAGGCCCTCGCCGGCACTGCGCAGTCCCCGCCCGAGCTCCTTCTTCACGTGACCGACCGTCTCCTTGACGGCACCGGTGAC
>CAIZPS010000053.1 GCA_903934925.1 uncultured bacterium
ACTCGAAGATGTTGGGGCAGCCCGCCTCCTGGCACACCGTGTGCAGGCCCTCGGACTTCACCAGCGAGCGGATCTGCGTGTACTCGGGCCCGGTGCGCACACGGGCGCGGATCCACTCCGGCTTGCGCTCGATCGGGACCGCGGAGTTGCGCGCCTCGATGCGCAGCAGCTTCCTGCCGTCGGGGTCCACCCTCGTCGTCGCAGGGCCCGTCACAGCAGGGCCCGTCGCAACAGCGCCCCTCGTCGTCACCATGTCACGAGCTCCTCTATCCGCGATTCCACGATGGGAAGCACCTCCTGCACCGTCACCGTCCTGCCGAGCTCACGCGTCAGCGAGGTCACGCCCGCATCGGAGATGCCACAGGGGACGATGCGGTCGAACCACGCCAGGTCGCAGTCGCAGTTGAGTGCGAATCCGTGCATGGTCACGCCCTGCGCCACACGGACACCGATCGCAGCGACCTTCCGCTCCGGACCGCGATCATCCGCTGCGATCCACACTCCGCTGCGTCCGGTCACCTGCGCGGTGCGCACGCCGAGATCGGCGCAGACACCCATCAGCATCGATTCGATCCGGCGCACGTGGTCGACGACCGCGAGCGGGCTGGGCAGTCGGACGATCGGATACCCGACCAGCTGGCCCGGCCCGTGCCACGTCACCTTGCCGCCACGATCCACGTCGATCACCGGCGTACCGTCGAAGGGCCGCTCGAGGAGCTCGGTGCGGCGTCCGGCGGTGAACACCGGCGGGTGCTCCATAAGCAGGACGGTGCCACGGGATGCGCCCTCGATCACTGACGAGTGGATGCGGCGCTGCTCGTCCCAGGCGGCCATGAAGTCGACCGCCCCATCCCCGAATCCCACGCGTCGCACGTCGAGTGTCGAGCGCACCGAAGGTGAATCGGTCAGGACCGTCATGGCCGTCACGACTCGTGCTGCCGCTGGCGTCGGCGTGCCAGCGGTCCCCATGACTTCGCCGGCGGCGCTTCGACCACCGCCACGGTGGTCTCTGCGCCCGATCCCTGATCGCCGTCGTCGTCGTTCATGCCGACCGCCCCGACCGCGTCGATAGGCTGATGCTGTGGAGGAGGGTGCTGACCGGCTCGTCGTGAAGGCAGCACGGCTCTATCACACACACGGCCTGCGCCAGACCGAGATCGCCACCCGCATGGGCATCTCCCAGTCGAAGATCTCCCGCCTTCTGCAGATCGCCGAGGAGTCCGGGCTGGTGCGTACGGTCGTTGCCGCCCCGGTGCACGTGCTTCCCGAACTCGAGGAGGCCATTGAGCAGAGGTTCGGCGTCTCCGAGGTGCATGTCGTAGACACTGAGTCCGACGACGAGAGCGAGATCCTGCGCGAACTGGCGGTCTCCACCGCGAGCATCCTGGGCGCACTCAGCATGGAGGCCCCGACGGTGGCGTGGACGTCGTACAGCCGAACACTGCGCGCCACCGTCGACGAGCTCCTGCCGCTGCGCATAGGCACTCGGGTCGTGGTGGAGATGGTGGGCGACCTCGGCTCTCCCGATCTGCAGCACGACGCGGCCCGCAGCACACAGCGCCTGGCGTCGCTGCTCGGCGCAGATCCGGTGTTCCTGCGCACGCCTGGGGTCGTGCCCACGCCGCAGGTCGCACAGGCCCTCGTCGGGCCGGACAGCTACGCGCGGCAGGCTCTCGGCCTGCTGGACGACATCGACCTGGCCCTCGTGTCGATCGGCTCCCTCGAGCCCTCGGAACCCCTGGAGCTGGGGCGCAACTTCTTCACGTCGGCGCAGGTCAAGGCGGCGAAGAAGGCGGGTGCCGTCGGAGAGATCTGCCTGCGCTACGTCGACGCATCGGGCGCACCCGTGCACACCGACCTCGACGACCTCACGATCGGCGTGACGCTCGAACAGCTTCGCCGTGCCAAGCGCCGCTGTGCCGTGGTCGGGGGTGCCGGCAAGCGCGATGCGATCCGGGCGGTGCTCTCGGGCCGCTGGATCGACGTGCTCGTCACCGATCGGGCGACCGCGCATCACTTGGCCGCCGCGGACGCCTGAGGCTGCTCAACGCTCCGGTCCACCGCCATGGGCCGTGAGTCGGGAGCCTGCGAGCGCACTGACTGCGCGACATCATCGGTGGGGAGCGCCTGCGACGCGCGCTCACGCTCAACCCGCTGAAGGTAGGCAGCCACCTCCTCATGCTCGCGCTCGGCGGACCAGCCGAGCAGTGGCGCCACGAGTGCTGCCACGGCAGGGGCCGACTCGACACCGCGGTGCACGGTGTCGACGGAGATGCGCGTACGACGAGCCAGCAGGTCGTCGA
>CAIZPS010000054.1 GCA_903934925.1 uncultured bacterium
CCTTGACCTTGTTCTCGTAGCCGGCGTAGGAGTGGATCACGTACCAATCCCCCGGCGCCACCCGCATCTGCTCGCGGAAGGCGGCTACAGGGTCCTCATCCTCGGCGAGGATCTCCTCGGCGACGATCTCCTCGGCGACGATCTCTTCGGCGACGAGCTCCGACTCGAGCACGACCGCCTCCGCCTCGACGATGGCAGCTGCCTCCTCGAGGGCATCCTCGGCGTCGACGATGGCCTCCGCGACCTCCTCGGGGGTGGCGTCAGCAGGGATGTCGACGACGACCTCGTCACCGCCGGGCGCGGTGGCGAACGGGTCGATCGAGGGCGACGTGGGGTCCTGGTCGGACACGGCGGTCAGTCTCCTTGGGTCGTCGGTCTGTAGCGGGCGTCATCCGAAGATGAGCAGCACGCCTCGGGTGAATACGTAGTCGTAGCCCGCGATGATGCCGGCCATGATGAGGACGAAGATCACGACCACGGTCGTGTAGGCGATCAGCTCCTTGCGCGTCGGCCAGATGACCTTGCGCAACTCGGCGACCACCTGGCGGATGAACAGGGCCAGGCGCGAGAACACACTGCCCTTGTCCTTGCGACCGCGGGATTCGCGGTCGGACACGGCATCGGTGTCCGTCATCGTCCAGCTCCTTATCTCGTGCTCGTGTCCTGATCTCGTGCTCGTGTCCTGCTCAGGTCGTGCTCGGGTCGTGCTCCGGTGGTACGAGAGTCGTGCCTGGACCGCCTGCGATGCGCAGGGCACCTCGCAGGGCCGGAGGGACTTGAACCCCCAACCGCCGGTTTTGGAGACCGGTGCTCTACCAATTGAGCTACGACCCTCCGAAGCCGTCCGGGGACGACTCCGCTTGATGCGTCGGAGGGCAGGCTCACGCCGACCTACTTCAGCGAAGGGGGAGTCTACGTGGCCGCCCCGAGGCGGGTCCAATCCGGTCCCCCACGGACGACAGCCCCCGGGTCCGCTCGCACGGCCCTCTCCGGGGACGGGGCAGACCGGCTGCAAGGATGCTCCCATGACCGAATCGCGCCTCTCCCGCCGCATTGCGGCCATCTCCGAGTCCGCCACCCTCGCCGTCGACGCCAAGGCAAAGGCCCTCAAGGCCGCCGGGCGTCCGGTCATCGGGTTCGGCGCCGGCGAGCCCGACTTCCCCACTCCCGACTACATCGTGGCCGCAGCGCAGGCGGCCTGCGCCGATGCCCGCTGGCACCGCTACACCCCGGCAGGGGGGCTGCCCGAGCTCAAGGAGGCGATCGCGGTCAAGACGCTCCGCGACTCCGGGTACGCGGTCAAGGCCAGCCAGGTGCTGGTCACCAATGGCGGCAAGCAGGCTCTCTACAACGCCTTCGCCTCCCTGCTCAACCCCGGCGACGAGGCACTGCTGCCCGCTCCCTACTGGACCACCTACCCGGAGGCGATCCGCCTTGCGGGCGGCGTGCCGGTCGAGGTGATGACGGACGAGACATCCGGCTACCGCGCCACCGTGGCGCAGCTCGAGGCCGCTCGCACCGAACGCACGACGATGCTCGTCTTCGTCTCGCCGTCGAACCCGACGGGCGCGGTGTACTCCCCCGCCGAGGTGGCCGAGATCGGTCGCTGGGCCGCCGAGCACGGCCTGTGGGTCGTGACGGACGAGATCTACGAGCATCTGGTCTACGGCGACGCTGAGTTCTCGTCGATGCCGGTACTGGTGCCCGAACTCGCCGACCGCTGCGTCATCGTCAACGGGGTCGCGAAGACCTACGCCATGACGGGCTGGCGCGTGGGCTGGATGATCGGACCCGACGACATCGTCAAGGGAGCCACCAACCTGCAGTCGCACGCCACGTCCAACGTTGCGAACGTCTCACAGGTCGCCGCACTTGCCGCCGTGAGCGGCGACCTCTCCGCGGTGGACGCAATGAAAGTCGCCTTCGACCGGCGCCGCCTGCTCATCACAGGCCTGCTGGACGCCATCCCCGGTGTGGCCTGCCCGATGCCGGAGGGAGCGTTCTACGTGTACCCGTCGGTGAAGGGGCTGATCGGACGCACGCTGCGCGGGGCCACGATCGAGTCCTCCAGCCAACTCGCCGGACTCATCCTCGACGAGGTCGAGGTGGCTGTCGTTCCCGGTGAGGCCTTCGGCACCCCGGGGTATCTGCGGCTTTCGTACGCCACCTCCGATGCGGATATCACCGAGGGAGTCAGCCGCATGGCCGCCCTGCTGGGTGAGGCGCAGTAGCCCCCGAAGAACTAGAGGGTCAGGCCGACCAGGACTGGCTCCGGCTCGAGCGTGATCCCGAACGCCGCGTGTACGTGCGCGCGCACGTCACGGGCCAGATCAACCACCTCCGCAGCAGTCGCTCCGCCCCGGTTGCACAAAGCAAGCGAGTGCTTCGTGGAGATCGCAGCACGCGACCCGGGCAGCGCATAGCCGCGCTCGATCCCGGCCTCGCCGATCAGCCAGGCCGCGCTGACCTTGACACCGTCGGACGCCGGGAAGCGCGGGCACCCGTCCGGCAGTGCACCCGCCGTAGCCTCGCTGACGACGGGATTGGTGAAGAAGGATCCCGCGCTCCAGGTGTCGTGGTCGGACTCCGACAGCACCATGCCCTTGCGTGCCCGCAGAGACAGGACCGCCCCACGGATGGCCTGGACATCAGCCGAGCCGCCGATCTCGGTGCCGAGGGCGTCAGCAAGTTCGGCATAGCTGACCGTCCCGAGATCGCCCGTGCGCAGTTGCATCGTGACCGACAGCACCACCCAGCGTTGTGGATCCTGCTTGAGAGCGCTCGTGCGGTACGCGAACGAGCAGTTCTCGCTCGCGAGGTCCGACACTGCACCCGATCGACGATCGAGCACGCGCACCGATCGGATCACCTGCGCCACCTCTTGACCGTAGGCGCCGACGTTCTGCACGGGCGTAGCACCGACCCGACCCGGGATTCCCGACAGCGCCTCGACGCCACTCCAACCATGAGCGACGACCCGCGAAACGACGTCATCCCAGACCTCGCCGGCCGCGACGGTGAGCGTCACCTCGTCGCGACCCGTCTCGACGACGGTGACGCCGCGCGTCTCGACGGAGATGACGGTGCCACGGAATCCCTCGTCAGCCACCAGCAGATTGCTGCCACCACCGAGAAGCAGCACCGGACGACCGTCGCTGTCGGCGGCCGTTACCGCGGCGACGAGGGCGTCGTCCGATTCGGCGGTGTGCCACGAGTCAGCGGGCCCGCCGACACGCAGGGTCGTATGCGAGGCGAGCGAGAGGTCGACGTCCATCGTCAGGAGAGGCGCACCACGGCCTGCGCCTTGCCGAGCACCGTCGCTCCGTCAAAGGTCGCGGTAAGTGCAATGCGCGCAGTGCCGTCATCATCGATGGCGGAGACGCTAGCGGAGACGGTGATCTCAGCACCCGCATCGTCGTCAGGCACGATCACGGGGCGGGTGAAGCGCACGCCGTACTCGAGGAGCGCAGCCGGATCATCCAGCCAGTCAGTGACAACTCGACCAGCGAGGGCCATCGTCAGCATGCCGTGGGCGATGACATCGGGCAGGCCCACCGCTGTGGCCACACGCTCGTTCCAGTGGATGACGTTGAAGTCGCCCGATGCTCCCGCGTAGCGCACGAGGTCGGCACGAGTGATCGTGAAGGACTGCGAAGGCAACTCGGCACCAACCTCGACGTCCGCGAGCCGGGGAGCCATCAGGCCTCCTCAGGGCCGCGTGCGACCAGCAGGGCCCGAGTGGTGGCCACCGGCTCGCCCTCGACCGTCGTGATGTCGCCGCGGGTCGTGATCATGTCATTGCCGGCCGTGGTGCGGATGCTCTCGATGGTCGTGGACACGACGAGCTCGTCGCCAGCAACGATGGGGCGCCTGTACTCGAATCGCTGCTCCCCATGCACGACGCGCGAGTAGTCGAGGCCGAGTTCCGGGTCGCGAATGACCGCACCGCTGGCCTGGAGGGAGAGAACGACGGCGAATGTCGGGGGCGCTACCACGTCCGCATATCCGAAGGCACGCGCCGCGGAGACGTCGTGAGACACGGGATTGGCGTCACCGATCGCGGCAGCGAACTCCCGGATCTTCTCGCGGGCCACGACATAACTCGGTCCGGGTGGATACACCCGCCCGACGAAGTCCGGGTTCAGCGCCATGCGAGGCGTCTAGCGCGTTTCCTTGTGCCCGGTGTGCTTGCCGCAGGTCGGGCAGAACTTCTTCACCTCGAGGCGGTCCGGATCGTTCCGGCGGTTCTTCTTGGTGATGTAGTTCCGGTTCTTGCACTCTTCGCACGCCATGGTGATCTTCGGACGAATGTCCGTTGCCTTGGCCACTGTCTTCTGCCTTTCGTGTGGGCTGCTCGGCAAGGGTCCTTGTCGAACATGGCGGATCCGGTCTGTTCGGCAAGGGTCCTTGTCGAACATCGCGGATCGAGTAGCGGAGGCCGGACTTGAACCGGCGACACAGCGATTATGAGCCGCTTGCTCTACCAACTGAGCTACCCCGCCGCAGGTGGGACGACGTTCATCATCCCACCGACTCCCGTGAGGGAGACTCGAGCCCCTTCCGGGAATCGGACCCGGTACCTCGCCCTTACCAAGGGAGCGCTCTACCAATGAGCTAAAGGGGCAGATAAGCCTGCCGATCGTACACAAGCAGGCTCCTGCGCTGGAAATCGGCCGATCCAGCCCCTTCGAGGTCCGTCGGAGGCCTGACAGGGTTGACTGGGGTCATGGAGAGCAACGCGTCACACGGAATCCCGTCCGACTGGGGTATGGCCGACCTGCCGGACCTGACCGGCCGTACGGCGATCGTCACCGGGGCCACCTCAGGCATCGGGCTGGTCACGGCGCGAGCGCTGGCCGGTCGCGGGGCAGCCACGACCCTCGCGGTACGCGACACGAGCCGGGGCGAGGCCACTGCAGACACCATCCGGCGTACTCACCCCGGCGCCCTCGTCGAGGTGGGGAGGCTGGATCTCGCCGACCTGGGCTCTGTGCGCGACTTCGCCGCGGCGTGGAGCAGCGACCATGACTCCGGCCTGGACCTGCTGATCAACAATGCCGGGGTGATGGCCCTGCCACGACGGGAGAGCCCAGACGGCTTCGAGATGCAGCTCGCGACGAACCACCTCGGGCACTTCGCCCTCACCGGGCTCCTGCTGCCCGCCCTCGTCGCCCGGCCCCGATCCCGGGTCGTGACGGTGTCGTCCACGGCCCACCGCATGGGACGCATCGACTTCGACGATCTGCAGGGCCGTCGGCGCTACAGCGCCTGGCGCGCCTACGGCCAGAGCAAGCTCGCGAACCTGCTGTTCGCCATGGAACTCCAGCGGCGCCTCGATCTCAACGGCATCCCCACTCTCTCCCTGGCCGCGCACCCGGGCTATTCCGCGACGAACCTGCAGGCCGCCGGCCCCCAGATGAGGGGACGCGACTGGCTGGCCGGTCCCATCGCGGCGATGAACCGGGTCCTGGCCCAGAGCCCTGAGCAGGGTGCCCTGCCCACGCTTCTGGCTGCCACCTTCCCGGGTCTGGCCGGAGGCTCGTACATCGGACCGGACGGCTTCCTCGAGGCGCGCGGACATCCCCGACTGGTCGACCGCTCGCCCGCGGCACGCGACGAGGCCACCGCGCGACGTCTGTGGGACATCAGCGAGGAGCTGACCGGCGTCAGCTATCCCCTGGACCTGCCGTGACCACTCCGCCGCTTCGCATGCCGGCGGAGTGGGAGCCGCACGAGCGAACGTGGATGGCCTGGCCGACCTCCGGGTACACCCTCGGCGACACAGCCGAAGCAGCCGACGAGGCGCGCACCGCCTGGGCGGAGGTCGCGAATGCCATCGTGCGCTTCGAGCCGGTCACGATGGTCGTGGATCCCATCGATGCCAGCAGCTGCCGAGCGTGGCTCGACGATGCCGTGGACGTGGTCGAGGCCCCCTTAGACGATGCCTGGATGCGCGACATCGGGCCGACGTTCGTGCAGACGGCTGATGGCGACATCGCCGGCATCGACTGGGTGTTCAATGGATGGGGCGGCCAGGACTGGGCCACCTGGACCAAGGACGCCGAGATCGCCGAGCGCATCTGCCGCACCGTCGGCGTGGCACCCATCCCGTCGACGCTCACCAACGAGGGCGGCGGCGTCCACGTCAATGGCGAGGGCACCGTGCTGCTCACACGCACGGTTCAGCTCGACCCCGGGCGCAATCCCGGCTGGACTGCCGAGGATGTGGAGGCCGAGCTCGCGCAAACCCTCGGGGTGGAGCGATTCGTGTGGCTCGAGCGCGGACTCACGCGCGACTACGACGAGTTCGGCACCCGGGGGCACGTCGACATCGTCGCCTGCTTCAGCGATGCCTCCACGGTGCTCGTGCACGACCAGACGGCTTCAGAGCACCCCGACTTCGAGGTCAGCCGTGAAGTCAAGGCACTCCTCGCGGCCGTTCCCGGGCTGACCATCGTGCCGGTTCCAGCACCCGACATCCTGCGCGACGATGAAGGCTGGGTCGACTACAGCTACATCAACCACTACGTCTGCAACGGCGCCGTCATCCTGTGCGCCTTCGATGACCCAGGTGACGAGCGGGCTGCCGCGATCCTCGCCGACGCCTACCCCGATCGCGAGATCGTGCTGGTAGATGCCCGTCCGCTGTTCGCGCGCGGCGGCGGCATCCACTGCATCACCCAGCAGCAGCCGGCTCCTCAACAGTGACCGACTGCTGCACGAGCGAGGGCCCGGATCCGTCGTGGATCCGGGCCCTCGTGCGTGGCGGGTGAAGGATTCGAACCTTCGAAGGCAAAGCCGACGGATTTACAGTCCGCTCCCATTGGCCGCTCGGGCAACCCGCCAGGGTGCAGCCGAAAGGATACACAGCACGGACGGAGGGCTGTCCCCGGCTGTCTCACGCACGTGCACGCTCGAC
The DNA here is from genome assembly GCA_903934925.1 of uncultured bacterium. Lineage (GTDB taxonomy): Bacteria > Actinomycetota > Actinomycetes > S36-B12 > S36-B12 > UBA10649. The sequence continues at coordinate 6,920 of CAIZPS010000054.1, forward strand.
GGCTGCAGCGAAGGACGGCTCCTGCTCGCCACAGTCGTCCAGCGCCCCCGGTCCGCTCGGGACGCCAATGAAGCGGATGCCGGCTCTCGCGGCGGCCTGCGCATCCCAACGAGAGTCGCCGATCATCACAGCACGGGCCGGAGTCACATTGAGGTACTCGCAAGCCGCGAGCAACCCGTCGGGCTCAGGCTTGGGAAGGACATATGCGTCACGGCCAACCACGACATCGACCTCAAGACCCATGCGGATACCGTGAAGCGCCAGGACATCCGGCACGACATCCGGGGCGACCAGGGTCACCACCCCGACCGGGATGCTGCACAACACAGGCAGCGTTGTCCCGACCGTCGGCATCACCGTCGAGAACGGGATGGCCGCCCGCTCATGCCTCGCGATCGCCTCTGACACCTGCGTCCATCGCGAATCACCCGCGAGCGAGTGAAGAACGGACATACAGGCCATCGTCGGGGCATCCCAGTCCGTCTCGGGGACGTCGGCGACGTCCCAGGATCCGAGGAGGTCGCGAACATCGGCCAGGGCCGCGCCATAGTCTGTGAAGGACTGCAGATCGACTAGCGTGCGATCGAGGTCAAGGAGCAGTGCATCGGCCGCCACGCATGCGAGGGTAGGCGCATGATGGATCCCCGTCACGCGATTCTCTTCGAACCGGTGAGCATTGGCCCCAAGACCCTGCCCAACCGCTTCTACCAGGTACCGCATGCCTCCGGTTTCGGATCGGCCAAGCCCCTCACGCAGGCTGCGTTCCGAGGGATCAAGGCGGAGGGCGGCTGGGGTGGCGTGTGCGTGGAGTACTCCCCCGTATCCGCCGATGCCGACGAGGATCCCCACGTCGCGGCCTACCTTCGCGACGATCGCGATGCGGTTGCCCTGAGCCGGACGGCCGAGGCGATCCACGTCCACGGCGCGCTCGCCGGGATGGAGCTCTACCACGGGGGCAACTCGAGCAAGAACGTGAGCAGCAGGCATGCGCGCATCGCCCCCAGCGCACGAACGGCGGAGATCCGTTGGGGTTCGCAGGCGCGCGAGATGACTATTGACGACATCGAGCGGGTTCAGTCCGACTTCGTGAACAGCGCGCGGCTGGCGCGAGACGCAGGCTTCGACATCGTGTACGTATACGGAGCCCACGGCTACCTGCTCACCCAGTTCCTCTCCCCCTGGTACAACGTCCGCACCGACGGGTACGGAGGCACACTTGCGGGTCGTTCGCGCTTCGCGCTGGAAACCCTCGAGCGCGTTCGCAGCGCCATCGGCGACGACTGCGCGATCGCCACCCGCATCTGCATAGACGGACGCCGGGGAGTCAAGGGGATTCGTGTCGAGGAGATGCTCGGCTTCGTCTCTCTCGCCGAACCCCTGGTCGACCTGTTCGACGTCACCGTCGGGTCCTGGCCCGAGGACTCCGGAACATCGCGCTACTACCCCGAGGGGCACCAACTGTCCTGGACATCGCAGGTGCGCAGTGCCACAACGAAGCCGATCGTCGGTGTAGGCCGATACACGAATCCCGATCAGATGGCCGCGATCATCCGATCCGGCGACTTCGACCTCATTGGTGCAGCGCGTCCTGCCATCGCCGATCCCTTCCTGCCCGCGAAGATCGCCGAGGGTCGATCCGGAGATATCCGCGAGTGCACCGGCGCGAACGTGTGCATTCTGAAGGAAGAGGACTTTCGGCACGTCGGATGCATTCAGAACCCGACCGCCGGCGAGGAGTACCGCCGTGGCTGGCATCCCGAGCGCATTCCCCCGACGAGCAACCCGGACAGGAGCGTCCTCGTCATCGGGGCGGGTCCCGCGGGCATGGAGTGCGCGCTCACCCTGGGGCGCCGCGGATTCGAGGCGGTGCACCTGGTCGACTCGCAGGACGAGATCGGCGGACGCCTGACCTGGACGAGGCGCCTGCCCACTCTCGGCGACTGGGGCAGGATCACCGACTGGCGCAAGACTCAGATCGATCAGCTCCCGAACATCACCGTCATCACCGGACGAAGCCTCAGTGCCGCGGACGTTCTGGGCTACGGGGCCGACATCGTCATCGTCGCGACGGGCAGCCGATGGAGCGATGACGGGACCCAGCCGGGGAGCAGGCGCGTCATCACCGGCGCCTCGGGCTCTTTGACGCCGGAGCGCATCATGGCCGGCGAGCGACCGCGGGGGCAGCGCGTGGCGGTCTATGACTGCGACGGCTACTACGTGGGCCCAGGCATAGCGGAACTCCTCGCGAACGAGGGCTACGACGTCCACCTTGTGACACCTCACTCGATCATCTCGCCGATGAGCGACGGCACCCTCGAGGGGCCGATGCTCCGTCAGCACCTGCACGACGTCGGCGTCTCGATGCACGCCGACGTGACGATGCAGCGGGCCGAGGAGGGCGCCGTCACAGGGGAGACCGCGTACTCCGATCCGTGGCGCCTTGAAGTCGATGACATCGTCTTGGTCACGCATCAGGTACCGGTCGATGCCCTGCACCGCGAACTCGTCGCTGATCAGGCCGGTCTCGACGAAGCCGGCATCAGCCAGGTGTTCCTGATCGGTGACGCGCAATCACCCCGGTGGATCTCCGAGGCTGTCTTCGACGGTCATAGGCTTGCCCGAGAGATCGACCTGCCCCACCCGGAGTTTCCGGCACCGGTCCTGCGTGACCTTCCTGCCTGAGACCCTGCCGCACCAACGAGAACCAGAGGAGAGCCGTGGCCGACAGCAGTTTCGACATCGTGTCAAAGATCGATCGCCAAGAGGCCGACAACGCCCTGAATCAGGCCGCCAAGGAGCTGGCACAGCGATTCGACTTCAAGAACACCGACACCACCATCGAGTGGAAGGGCGAGCTCGTCGTCGAGATCACATCCGGTACCGAAGAGCGCGCCAGCGCGGCCCTCGAGGTCTTTCGGGAGAAGCTGATCAAGCGGGGCATCAGCCTGAAGGCCTTCGAGGCCGGAGACCCGCGGGCTTCCGGCAAGGAGTACAAGATCGGCGGCACTTTCAAGGCAGGTATCTCGTCCGAGCAGGCGAAGAAGCTCGGAAAGCTCATCCGCGATGAGGGGCCCAAGTCCGTCAAGGCCCAGGTCATGGGCGACGAACTGAGGGTCACAAGCAAGAGCCGGGACGACCTTCAGGCCGTTCAGGCACTCGTTCGCGAAGCCGATCTCGACTTCGCGGTGCAGTTCGACAACTATCGCTGACGATCACCGGAGCGGGTCGACCTCACGACGAGCCATGCGAAGCGAGTCGGTCGGTGTCATGCTCGAGTCCTGATCGCGTCGCCGCTGGATAGTCGTGCTGCGGCTGCCATTCGAGGGCGTCAAATGGGCAAACATCGACGCAGATGCCGCAGTACATGCATAGACCGAAGTCGATAGTGAAGCGATCAAGCACACTCACGGTGCGTGGCCGGCGGGCACCCTCCTCGCTCACCTCCTCATGGTGACTGTCAATGGCAATGCACCACGACGGACACTCCTGCACGCAGATCATGCACACCGTGCAGGCATCCGGGATCAACTGAATGACGCCACGCGGCTCTCGCGACGTCACGCCGGCTCCCGTTCGGACATCCACTCGTCTCGCACACCCGGTGGCAGCTGCGGCCTGCGAGCGCGCCGCAAGTCATCTCCCGAGGGCGTCCCTGGCCATTCGCGCGCAACGCGTTCGGTCAGGGCGCTGGCCTTGCGCAGCGGAGGCACGCCGGATGCCGGGGCCTCACGGAGGATCAGCGGGCGCGGGTCGGGATGGCCCGTGAAGATGATCCCGAACATCTCGGCGGTCTCCCGCTCGTGCCATGAAGCGCCGTCGAGCACCGATGACGCCGAGGGCACCGCGAGCTGATCCGCTGGAACTCGAGTCGTGAGACGGCAGCGCTGGGCAGTGTCCGGGTTGGTGAGGACAGCGACGACCTCGACCACACCGATCCGATCGACGGCCGTGATCAGGTCGAGCATCGCGAAGCCGGCCGCCCGTGCCTGGTCAAGCGCGCGCAGCCATTCCGTTAGCGGGACCTCCCGGACTTCAGTCATCGGCCTGCCAGGGAGAGGAGGGCATCGCGGAGGGCCTCCGGACACGGTGGGCATCCGGGCACGTACTGCTGCACCGCGACGATGCGGTCGACCCCGTTGATGACCGTGGGTGCGTCCCAGTAAGGGCCGCCCGTGCTCGCACACGCACCGAAGGCCAGCACCGCGTCGACCAGGGGACGCTGACCGAGGGCCGCCTCCACGGCGGGCACGAGAGGGGTCGTGACCGTCCCGGCCACGACGAGCACCCGGAACCCGCCGCCCGGCTCGCGAACAGGCTCGCGAACAGGCTCGCGATCAGGCTCGCCGTCCGCGGGCACGAGGATTCCGGCAACCACTGCGGCATCGACCTCGACCGCGCAGCAGGCCAAGCCCAACGCCAGAACGCGAACCTCCACGAGGGGGTCAGCGGCGAGCCGGAACTCCCGGGTCGCAAGCAGGGAGTGGAGCATGCCGCCAGCGTAGTTCCGCCCTTGCCGGGTGTAGGCTGCTAGGACGTCCTAGAACCTTCTCGTGACGGCAGGCCGCCCACAACGCGAACGCCGCGCGGAGCCCCTTCACCGTCCCTAAGGAAGCCCGTGACCAAGCAGGTCGTCACCCTCAATCGCGTCGTCATCAGGTTCGCCGGGGACTCCGGCGACGGAATGCAGTTGACCGGCGACCGGTTCACGTCCGAGACCGCCGGCCTGGGCAACGACCTGTCGACCCTGCCGGACTTCCCAGCAGAGATCCGCGCGCCAGCGGGCACCATCGGAGGTGTCTCCGCCTTCCAGCTGGCCTTCGCCGACCACGACATCACGACCCCGGGCGATGCCCCCAACGTGCTCGTGGCGATGAACCCAGCAGCGCTGAAGGCGAACATCAAGGACCTGCCGCGAGGCGCGGACATAATCCTGAACACCGACGAGTTCACCAAGCGGAACCTGGAGAAGGTCGGCTACACCGCCAACCCCATCGAGGACGGCTCCCTCGAGCCCTACAACGTGCATGCGATCGCCCTGACGTCGCAGACCGTTGAGGCGCTCAAGGGCTTCGACCTGTCGAAGAAGGAGGCCGAGCGCTCGAAGAACATGTATGCGCTCGGCCTGCTGTGCTGGCTCTACTCGCGCCCGGCCGAGGGAACGCGGACATTCCTGGAGAAGAAGTTCGGCAAGAAGCCCGAGATCCTCGCCGCCAACCTCGCCGCCTTCGAGGCCGGATGGTCGTTCGGCGAGACCACCGAGGTGTTCTCCGTCCAGTACGAGGTGGCCAAGGCCGACGACCTGCCCGAGGGCCTGTACCGCAACATCATGGGCAATCCGGCTCTGGCCTACGGGCTCATCGCGGCGTCCAAGAGGTCCGGCCTGCCACTCTTCCTCGGCTCGTACCCGATCACCCCGGCATCAGACATCCTCCATGAGCTGGCGAAGAACCACCGCTTCGGAGTGACGACTTTCCAGGCCGAAGACGAGATCGCGGGCATCGGCTCGGCGATCGGCGCCGCGTACGGCGGCGCGCTGGCCGTCACCACGACCTCCGGTCCCGGCATCGCCCTGAAGTCGGAGGCGATCGGCCTCGCGGTTTCGCTGGAGCTGCCGCTGATCGTCGTCGATGTGCAGCGCGGTGGCCCATCGACGGGCCTGCCGACCAAGACCGAGCAGTCCGACCTGCTCCAGGCGATGTTCGGGCGCAACGGTGAGTCTCCGGTGCCGATCGTTGCACCGCAGTCCCCGTCCGACTGCTTCTACGCGGCGATGGAGGCAGCACGAATCGCTGTGGAGTACCGGACACCGGTCTTCCTGCTCTCCGATGGCTACATCGCCAACGGCTCGGAGCCGTGGAAGGTGCCGTCCGTCGACGACCTTCCGACCATCGACCCGAGCTTTGCGACCGGACCAAACCACGTCACGGACTCCGGCGAGGAGGTGTTCTGGCCCTACAAGCGAGACGAGGACACCCTCGCCCGGCCGTGGGCCATTCCGGGCACGAAGGGCCTGGAGCACCGGATCGGTGGTCTGGAGAAGGCCGACGGCACGGGCAACATCTCCTACGACGCCGACAACCACGATCAGATGGTCCGGCTGCGCCAGGGCAAGGTCGACGCGATCGCCAAGACGATCCCCGACCTCGTTGTGGACGATCCGGACGGCAACGCTCGCGTGCTCGTTCTCGGCTGGGGATCGACCTACGGCCCGATCGGTGCCGCCTGCGAGATCACCCGACGCACCGGCGTGGCCGTGGCCCAGGCCCACCTGCGCCACCTGAACCCGTTCCCGTCGAATCTCGGCGAGGTGCTCCGCTCGTACGACAAGGTCCTGGTGCCCGAGATGAACCTCGGCCAACTGGCCATGCTCCTGCGCGCGAAGTACCTGGTCGACATCCAGGGCATCAACCAGGTGCGGGGCATGCCTTTCAAGTCGACCGAACTCGTCTCCGCCATCACCGACGCCATCTCGAGCCTGTGAGGATCCGATGACCGCCACCTACCTGAACCTCATCCCCAAGACCGACGTCGAGCTCGCCGCCAAGGACTTCAAGTCCGACCAGGAGGTCCGCTGGTGCCCCGGCTGTGGCGACTACTCGATCCTGTCGAACGTGCAGGGCTTCCTCCCAGAGCTCGGGCTCGCCAAGGAGAACATCGTCTTCATCTCCGGAATCGGCTGCTCCTCACGATTCCCGTACTACATGAACACGTTCGGCATGCACTCCATCCACGGACGTGCACCGGCCATCGCGACCGGTCTCGCGGCGACTCGGCCTGACCTGTCCATCTGGGTCGTGACCGGTGACGGCGACGCCCTGAGCATCGGCGGCAATCACCTCATCCACGCCCTGCGCCGCAATGTCAACCTGAAGATCCTGCTGTTCAACAACCGGATCTACGGCCTGACGAAGGGCCAGTACTCCCCCACGTCCGAGCAGGGCAAGATCACCAAGTCCACACCCGAGGGGTCGCTCGACTACTCCTTCAACCCAGTCTCTCTGGCCCTCGGCGCCGAGGCCACCTTCGTGGCGCGGACGATCGACTCCGACCGCAAGCACATGACCGAGGTGCTGCGCGCCGCAGCCCACCACGAGGGCACGTCACTCGTCGAGATCTACCAGAACTGCAACATCTTCAACGACGGCGCCTGGGAGCCGCTGAAGGACGGCGACACCCGCGACGACATGATGATGCGTCTCGAGCACGGCCAGCCCATCCGCTTCGGCAAGGACATGGAGAAGGGCGTCATTCGCACCCACGACGGCCATATCGCGGTCGCCGATGTTGCGGAGGTCGGCGAGGACGCCGTCATTCGGCATGACGCGCACGCCAAGGATCCCGGCCTCGCCTTCGCGCTCTCCCGGCTGTCGAACCCACGAACCCTCGAGAACACACCCATCGGCATCTTCCGGGACATCGAGCGGCCGTCCTACGACCGCCTCGTGCGGGAGCAGCTTGCCGAGGTGCAGGCCAAGCAGGGCGAGGGCGATCTTCAGGCCCTGCTCACCGGCGGAGACACCTGGAACGTCAGCTGAGCCTGGCCCGTCGGCCCGCAAGCCGGGCGGGGACCGGAGTCCTGCTCGGCATCCTCGCCTATGGGCTCTGGGGACTCTTCCCGCTCTACTTTCATCTTCTTGACGACGTCTCCCCCATCGAGGTGGTCGCCAACAGGGTGGTGTGGTCGTTGGTGTTCCTCGCCATCCTCATCACGGTGACGCGGTCGTGGGCAAAGATGCTGATGGCCGCCCGATCACGGCGCAACACCGGCCTACTAGCCATCGCTGCTGCGTTTCTGGCAGTCAACTGGGGTGTCTACGTCTGGGCAGTGATCTCCGATCAGGTGCTGGAGGCTTCACTCGGGTACTTCATCAATCCCCTCGTGTCCGTTGCTCTGGGTGTGATCATCCTCGGCGAGCGCCTGCGGGCGATGCAGTGGGCCGCTGTGGCGATCGCGGTCCTCGCCGTCGCAGTGCTCACCTTCAGCTACGGCCGGCCGCCGTGGATCAGCATCGTCCTTGCCGTCTCCTTCGGCGTCTACGGACTGATCAAGAAGCAGGTGGGCCTCGGGGCAGTCGAGAGCCTGACCATCGAGACGGCGACGCTGACTCCCCTGGCTGTCGTCCTGATGGTGGTCATGGCGACGCGAGGCGTGTCCGATCTGACCTCGGGAGACGCCCGCCTCACCGTGCTCCTCATCCTGCTGGGAGTCGTCACCGCCATACCGCTGCTGGCATTCGGCGGGGCAGCCAACCGGATCCCCCTCTCGAGCCTGGGGCTGATGCAGTACATCACGCCGGTGTTCCAGTTCATCCTCGGTGTGGCCGTGTTCGGGGAGGCCATGACGGCTAGTCGATGGGTCGGCTTCGTACTCGTGTGGGTCTCACTGCTGGTCATGTCGATCGACGGACTTCGCCATGCGCGCAGTCGGACGAGCAGCCTCGAGGTCATCGAGCCGGACTGAGCATCATTCCGCGTCGGGAACCGGGCGCACCGCTACGAGCACGAAAGTGACTGCCAGCAGGACTGGCACGATCAGGAAGGCCAGATGCACGCCCGTGCTGGCGGCGAAGGCGCCCAGAACGAAGGGCGCCATCCCGATGGCGAAGGTGGTGAAGGCCAGGGCGAGCGCCGACGCTCGGTCCGGGTTGCCGCCCGAGGCGCGGATGATGCGCGACATGCTCAGGGGCCAGGCCAGCGACAGACCCACTCCCGTCAGGAACATGGCAGACAGGATGACCACGGGACTTGACGACGCCCAGGCGATCATGAAGGCGACCAGTCCCGCAATGATCGACACCTTCAGCAGTCGCTCGACGGGGAACCGCTCCGCCAGCCTGATACCGAACACACGGCCGACGAAGAGTCCGCCGAGCACGGTGCTGAGGCCGGCAGCCGCCGCTGCGGGACTCAGGCCGGCCCGCTCGCGCAGGAGGTCCACGCCCCACAGGCTCAGGCAGAACTCCGCGCCAATGTAGGTCATGCCGGCCACGAGCGCCCACCACGTGCGACTCGGTAGTGCGCCCGCCTCCTTGCGCGTGCGGACCTCACCCGGGCCGCCGTAGACCGCGAGGTGACGGCCGCGCCACACCTCGACGAGAGCAAAGGCCACCACGGCGACCAGGAGCCCACCGCGCCACCCGATCACCGTTGATGCCGCGAGCCCGACGCCCAGCGGAGCAAGCAGGCCCATGAGTGCCGCGAGTCCGGTGCTCTCGGTGAACGCTGGCGGGCTGGCCGCACCCTGATGCGCGGCGATGAAGGAGTTGACGACCACCACCACGATGTTTCCGAAGAAGCACGCCACGAAGATCGAGCCCAGGGTCCCGCCGACCGGCATTCCCGGCCACAGGTAGACGACGATGCACAGGGCCGTTCCGATCGCGGCTACGCGGCCGACGAGTCCGCGACCGAAGCGATGGTTCAGGCGCGGTGTGAGCAGGGCACCGATGATTCCGCCCGCCGCAAGAGCCGTACTGTGCAGGCCGCCCAGCCACGCGGAGGTGCCCTGCTCGTCACGCAGGAGGGCCAGACTCGCCCCGAACCCGTACACGAACCACGACCAGGTCGCGATGGTGGCGTAGGAGACGAGAGTCGGGCGGTCATGGACCGGGCGCAGCGGTGGCGCGGCGGCCTCAAGGGTCATGACCGGACGCTATCAGTCATCTAGACGACCGCGCTGGCAAGTCGCCGCTCGCCGGAGCGCCCTGCAGGCTTCAGCCGGTGCGGGAGACGACGTAGTCGCACAGCGAGCCCAGCACGTCACGGGCCGGACAGCTCGGCAGGTCGACCAGAAGCTCGCGCGCGGAGTCCGCCCAGGCACGAGCCTGCCGCTGCGCCAGCACCACCCCTTCATGCGCACGAAGCATCGCCAGTGCCTCTGCATGCTCTCCATCGTCCGTGAGGGGCCGACTCAGCAGCTCCTGCAAGCGCGCGTCACTGGGATCGCTGCTCAACCGGACGAAGAGCGCCGCCAGAGTCGGGATCCCTTCGCGCAGATCCGTGCCCGGGGTCTTCCCCGATTGCATCGACTCGGACGTGATGTCGACGAGATCATCAGCCAGCTGGAAGGCGACACCGATGCGCTCGCCGAACTGCGTGAGGATAGTGACGTGTTCGGCCGAGGCACCCGCCATCAGCGCTCCGTACCAGCCCGATGCGGCGATCAGCGAGCCCGTCTTGTCGGCGATCACCTCGAGGTGGTGGTCGATCGGGTCCTGGTCTGCCCGAGGTCCGACCGTCTCTCGGATCTGGCCGGTGCACAGGCGCTCGAAGGTCAGCGCCTGGATCCGCACAGCCTCCGGGCCGAGATCGGCCAGGATCTTCGAGGAGCGGGCGAACAGGAAGTCTCCGGTGAGGATGGCGATGGTGTTGTCCCAGCGTGCGTTGGCCGATGGGGCCCCACGACGCAGTTGGGCCTCGTCCATGACGTCGTCGTGGTACAGCGTGGCCAGATGGGTCAGCTCGACCACCACCCCAGCCGGGACCACCCCGGGCGCGGACGGATCCCCGAACTGGGCTGCCAGAAGGACCAGCAGCGGCCGGAAGCGCTTTCCCCCGGCATCGACGAGGTAGCGGGCAGCATCAGCGACGAACGGGTCGTCGCTCGCAACGGCCTCCTTCAGGCCCTCCTCGACCTGCGCCATGCCCAGCGCAAGCTCCGCCTCCAGCCCGGGATCCGGGAGAGGCAGGCCGCGCAGGGAGTCGGTCATTCCATCAAGGTACTACCGGACGAACACACCCGCCTGCTCGACGATGTCCAGCAGCCACTGGGGGAAGACGCCCAGGGCGATGGTCATCACCGTCGCGGCGGTGAGCGCGATCGTGGTGAATGTCGACGGAATCACGACCGAGGCGGTGTCCTCGGTGGGCTCGGAGAAATACATCAGGACGATCACGCGGACATAGAAGAAGGCCGCGATGATGCTGGCGATGACGCCCACAACGACGAGCCATGCCGCACCGCTGGCAATACCGGCGGAGAACACCGCGAACTTGCCCACGAACCCGCTCGTGAGCGGGATTCCGGCGAGGGAGAGCAGAAACAGCGAGAAGACCGCAGCGATCACGGGGGACTTCTTGCCCAGACCGACCCAGGCCGAAAGGCTCGTCGCCTCACCTGACGCGTTGCGCACCATGGACACGACGGCGAAGGTGCCGATGGTCGTGAACGCGTAGGCGATCAGGTAGAAGATCGAGCTGGCCAGCCCCTCCGGAGAAGCGGCCACGACGCCGATGAGAATGAAGCCGGCCTGGGCGATCGAGGAGTAGGCCAGCATTCGCTTGATGTCAGTCTGCGTGATGGCGAGCACCGACCCGATGACCATCGTGAGACCGGCGATGATCCACAGCATGGGAGTCCAGTCCCAGCGCAGGCCGCCGAGGGACACATAGAGCAGGCGAAGCATTGCGGCGAACGCTGCGATCTTGACCGTCGCCGCCATGAACGCCGTGACGGGAGTTGGGGCCCCCTGGTAGACGTCCGGAGTCCATTGATGGAACGGGACTGCTGCGATCTTGAACAGCAGCCCGACCATGACCAGTGCGACTCCCACCGCGACCAGAGTCCCCTCGCCCGGCTTGGCCGCGAGTGTCTCGGACAGGATGACGAAGTTCACGGAGCCGCTGTAGCCGTAGAGCAGTGCGGCCCCGTAGAGGAAGAAGGCCGACGAGAACGCACCGAGGAGGAAGTACTTCAGCGCCGCCTCCTGGGAGAGCAGGCGACGGCGACGTGCCATCCCTGCGAGGAGGTAGAGCGGCAGGGACATGACCTCGAGAGCAACGAACATGAGGAGGAAGTCGTTGGCCGCAGCGAACACGAGCATGCCGGTGAGAGCGAACAGCAGGAAGGGCCAGACCTCAGTCTGGAGGAATCCGCGCTTGGTGAACTGCTGCTCGTCCTCCGAGCCGGGCAGCGCCGATGCCCGAGGAGCAAAGGCGTCTCCCAGAGGATCGACGGAACGCTCGGCCATGAGGAAGGTCGCCAGCAGCCCGACTACGAGGAGGGCGCCCCAGAGCACGAGGGTGGGTCCGTCGACAGCGATGGCCCCCTCCCCCGTGATCAGGCGAGTGCCGCGGAGGTCGACCGTGACGACGAGTGCCGCGACGATCGCTCCGATCACCAGCACGAGTTGAGTCGGACGACGTCCACCGCGAGGGACGAAGGCCTCGACCAGGACGGAGACCACCGCAGCGCCGAACAGGATCAGGATCGGGGCGATCGCGTAGTAGTTGACGGACGGCAGGGTGAACTGAACCTCGGCCGCCATGACCAGTGCGGGGGCGCTCACTGCCCGCTCCCTTCGGAGGACGTGCCTGTGGATGAGATCGTCGGCGTGGGATCAGTCATGCCGACCGTGCTCATGACTCGATCGACGGCCGGATTGATCACGTTGAGCAGTGGCGCCGGGAAGAAGCCCAGCACGATCGTCAGCACCGCGATGGGGACGAGCGAAGTGACCTCACGCCCACCCAGGTCACGCATTCCCTCCAGCCCGGGCTTCAGGGGCCCGGTCATGGACTTCTGGTAGACGCGCAGCACGTAGGCCGCCGTGATCACGATTCCCACGGTGGCTACCGCGCCGACCCACATGTATCGCTCGAAGGCCCCCAGCAGGACGAGGAACTCGCCCACGAAGGACACCATGCCCGGGAGCGCCAGGGAGGACAGCGCCGCGACGAGGAAGAAGCCTGCCAGGACGGGTGCCGCCTTGTTCACGCCGCCATAGTCGGAGAGCAGGCTCGAACCGTGGACGCGGACCATGAGGAATCCGGCCGTGAGGAACAGCGCGGCCGTGGACAGGCCATGGGCGACCATGTAGACGACCGAACCGCTCTGCCCCTGGGTCGTGAACACGAAGATGCCCAGCGTGATGAACCCGAAGTGGGACATGGACGAGTAGGCGAAGAGGCGCTTCATGTCGTGTTGACGCAAAGCCAGCAGTGCACCGTAGAAGATCCCGATCAGCGCGAGCGCGATGACGATCGGTGCGTAGAACTCCGACGCTGCGGGGAAGATCTCCAGGCAGTACCGGATCATGCCGAAGGTGCCCACCTTGTCGAGGACGCCGATCAGCAGTACCGACGTTCCGGGCTTCGCCTCGGCCGCAGCATCCGGCAGCCACGTATGGAACGGCCATAGCGGAGCCTTGATGGCGAATGCCAGGAAGAAGCCGAGGAACAGCAGCTTCTGGAGATCCGGATCGATCTCCAGACCAACCAGCGCGCCGAAGTCGAACGTCCCGGTGCCGGTCACCTGGGCAGAAACGACATAGAGGCCGATCAGCGCCGCCAGCATCAGCAGGCCACCCACGAGGCTGTAGATGAGGAACTTCACGGCGGCGTATGACCTCTGCGGACCGCCGAATCGCCCGATCAGGAAGTACGTCGGAATGAGCATGACTTCGAAGAAGACGTAGAAGAGGAAGACATCCGTGGCCGCGAAGACACCGATCATCAGCGCCTCGAGCACAAGCACCAGGGCGAAGTAGCCCTTCACCGAGCCGCGGCTGCCCTCGTCGACGTCATTCCAGCCCGCGAGAATCACGACGGGAACCAGAGTGGCCGCAAGTGCGATGAGCACCAGGCTGATTCCGTCGACACCCACCGCGTAGGAGATCCCGAAGGCAGGGATCCACGGATGTGATTCGACGAACTGGAATCGCTCGGCCGAATCCGCCGAGAACTGCAGGGCCATCGCGACGGTCAGGGCGAGGGTTACGAGAGAGAAGGCGAAGGCGACCTGCTTGGCGAGCAGCCCCCGCCCCTTCGGCAGGAAGGCAACGAGGACGCTGCCTGCCAGCGGCACCACCATCAGGATGGTCAACCAGGGAACGTTCACGATGCCCTCACCAGAACCAGGGCGAGGACGACAATCACGGCGCCACCCACCATCGACAAGGCGTACGTACGGACGAAGCCGGTCTGGTACCGCCGCAGGCGACCGGAGATTGCGCCCACAAGGGCGGCAAGGCCGTTCACGAGGCCATCGATTCCCTTGGCGTCGATCGACGTGGCGGCCTTCGCGGCGACGAGTGTCGGGGTCACGACAAGCACCTGGTTCACCTGATTGCCGTAAAGCTCCTCACGTGCCGCACGCGTGAGCCAGGAGCCTCGCGGCGCCTCGATCGGAATGGGTCGCCGGGCGTACATCACGTAGGCGACGATCACGCCGGCGATGACTGCGGCGAGTGAGATGCCGATGGTCGCCGCGGTCGACAGCGGCGCCTCCTTCGACTCGAAGCCCACGACTGGCTCGAGCCAGGACTCGATGTCGCCCCAGAAGAGAAGTGCCATGCCCAGGAAGGTCGAGCCGAGAGCGAGGATGATCAGCGGGATCGTCATGACCTTCGGCGATTCGTGAGGATGGACGTCGTCCTCCCACCGGGCCTTGCCCAGGAAGGTCATGATGAACATTCGGGTCATGTAGAAGCCGGTGATTCCCGCCGCGATGATGAGCAGGACACCAACGAGCACGCTCTCCTCGAAGGCCGCATGGATGAGTTCGTCCTTGGACCAGAAGCCCGAGAAGGGAGGGATACCGAGGATGGACAGCCACCCGGCAGCGAACGTGATGAAGGTGATGAACATGACTGTGCGCAATGCCCCATAGCGGCGCATGTTCACGTTGTCGTTCATGCCGTGCATGACGGATCCTGCGCCGAGGAAGAGTCCGGCCTTGAACACACCGTGAGTCAGCAGGTGGAAGATGCCGAACACGTAGCCGATCGGCCCGAGGCCCACGGCGGCGATCATGTATCCGATCTGGCTCATGGTCGAGCCGGCCAGCGACTTCTTGATGTCGTCCTTGGCCGAACCGATGATCGCACCCATGAATACCGTGATCACACCAACGACGATCACCGCTGTGGCAGCCACTTGGGCGAGGTCGAAGATCGCATTGCTTCGCGCGATGAGATAGACGCCCGCGGTGACCATGGTCGCTGCGTGGATGAGAGCCGAGACGGGAGTCGGGCCCTCCATCGCGTCGAGAAGCCACGCCTGCAGCGGGAACTGGGCGGACTTGCCGGCCGCCGCAAGGAGAAGCAGCAGGCCGATTGCGTTCAGCGTCCCCTCGCTCGCCTGATCAGCTGCCCCGAACACATCCTCGAAGCTGACGGATCCGAACGTGACGAACATCAGCATGATCGCCAGGCTCAGACCCACATCGCCGACACGGTTGATGACGAAGGCCTTCTTCGCGGCAGCTGCTGCAGAGTGCTTGTACTGATAGAACCCGATCAGCAGGTAGCTCGCAAGGCCGACGCCTTCCCAGCCCACGTACAGGAGCAGGAAGTTGTTCGCAAGTACGAGGATCAACATCGCGCCCACGAACAGGTTCAAGTAGCCGAAGAACTTGCGTCGATCAGGGTCGTGGGCCATGTACCCGAGCGAATAGATGTGGATGAGCGCGCCGACCGTGGTGATCAGCAGGACGAAGACCATGGACAGCTGATCGAGCTGGAAGGCCATGTCGGCCTGGAAGCCCCCCACGGAGACCCAGGTGAACAGGTTCTGGTCGAAGGTGCGCTCCTCCGGAGGGTTCTGCAGCATCGCCAGCAGCATCAGCCAGCCGAGGACGGCGGAGGCACAGACGGTGAGCACGCCCAGGTACGGGCCCCAGGAGTTCGTGCGCCGGCCACCGAAGAGCAGCACGACAGCACCGGCCAGGGGCAGGGCGATCAGCAGCCAGATGAGGGAGAACACCCCCTCAGCGGGCATCAACTCGGTCACAGCGTGGTCCTATCCATCGTCGGAGTCTGTGGGCTGGTCTAGTACTTGAGCAGGTTCGGTTCGTCGATCGAGGCTGATCGTCGGGTGCGGAAGATCGTGACGATGATCGCCAGGCCCACCACGACCTCGGCCGCCGCCACCACCATGACGAAGAAGGCGACGGTCTGACCGTCGAGATTGCCATTCATGCGTGCGAACGCAACGAACGCGAGGTTCGCGGCATTGAGCATCAGCTCCACCGACATGAACACCACGATGGCATTGCGTCGCACGAGCACACCGATAGCTCCGATGCTGAACAGCACAGCCGAGAGGATGATGTAGTTCGACGGGTTCATTCGCTCTTCCCCTCCCCCGGCAGCGCGGTCTCGCCCTCGCTGATCTGACGAACCTCATCGATGTCGACGCGATCGAGGGGACGCTCGTCGCCGCGTGCCCGAACCGGTGCCGGCACGCTGATCTCACTGATGCCACCATCCGGCAGCAGCGCTGGCGTGTCGACGGCGTTGTGTCGCGCGAAGACGCCCGGGTTCGGGAGGTTGCCTGCGTGCCCTGGGCCCCGGACCCGGGCGATCGAGAGATCGCGTTGGGTCAAGCGCGCCTTCCAGCGCTCGCGGTGCGCGAGCACCATGGCGCCCATTGCTGCCGTGATCAGCAATGCGGAAGTCAGCTCGAACACCAGCAGGTACTGGGTGAAGATCAGGTTGGCAATGCCCTGGACGTTGCCGCCGTGCTCCTCGTTCGCGCTGGCCAGGCCGACCGTCCGGGACTCCGTCAGGGCGTTGCCGATGCCCCAGATGATGAGGATGGCCATGCCCAGGGCAAGGAGCAGGGCGGCCACTCGCTGGCCCTTGATGGTCTCAATGAGCGAATCCGAGGAGTCGACGCCGACGACCATGAGCACGAAGAGGAAGAGCATCATGACGGCGCCGGTGTAGACGATGATCTGCACCATGCCCAGGAACGGGGCGGAGTTCGCCACGTACATGATTGCCAGGTTGATCATGGTCAGGGCGATCCAGAGGGCACTGTGGACCGCCTTGCGAGAGAGGACCATGCCGAGCGCTCCGGCAACCGCCAGAACGGCGGTCACCCAGAAGACGATCTGCTCGCCAGTGCTCGACTCCGTAGCCGCGTCAGCCAGCATCACGATCATGCGGACTCCTCCACCACGACCACACCAGTGATGGCGCCCGACTGCTCAGGAGAGGACCCCGTGACCTTGTTGGCGTAGTAGTCGCGCTCCGTGGTGCCCGGGTACATCGCGTGCGGAGGCTCCACCATGCCCGGCAGCAGTGGAGCGAGGAGATCCTGCTTCTCGAAGATCAGCTTCGCCCTGGAGTCATCGGCCAGTTCGTACTCGTTCGTCATGGTCAGGGCCCGAGTGGGGCACGCCTCGATGCACAGGCCGCAGAGGATGCAGCGCAGGTAGTTGATCTGGTACACGCGGCCGTAGCGCTCGCCGGGCGAGTAGCGCTCCTCGTCGGAGTTGTCGGCGCCTTCAACCAGAATCGCATCCGCAGGGCAGGCCCATGCGCAGAGCTCACAGCCCACGCATTTCTCGAGACCGTCGGCCCACCGATTGAGCTGATGACGGCCGTGGAAGCGCGGCTTCGTCGGGACCTTCTGCTCGGGATACTGCTCTGTGACGACCTTCTTGAACATCGTCAGGAAGGTGACACCGAATCCCCGTACGGCCTGGGGAACCTCAGCCATGGGTGCTCTCCTCATCGGGGTCATGGGTCGGATCCTCGACGGAACGCGACGTCGTCACGGGCTCCTGCACAATCGTGTTGCCCTGGGCAGCCGCGCGGCGCGAAGTGTAGGTGAAGGACTGCCCCGGCATCGGTGGCACGGGGAAGCCCGCCTCCATCGGGTCGAACGGGGCAGCAGCGGCGGCGGCCTCGGCGTCCTCGCGCGCACGGTTTCGACGATCAGCGCGCGTCTGGATCACCCACGAGGCGAGGATCAGCAGCACGATGACGACTGCACCCGAGATGAGGATCTCCGTCGTCGTGAGACTGACGTCGTCGCGGAGGACGCGAGCGAGTGACACGATCATGATCCACGCGATCGATACCGGTATCAGAACCTTCCAGCCGAACCTCATGAACTGGTCGTAGCGCATCCGCGGCAGGGTGCCCCGGAGCCAGATGAAGATGAAGATGAAGATCTGCACCTTGATCAGCCACCAGAGCATCGGCCACCAGCCTTGGTTGGCTCCCTCCCACAGCGACAAGGGCCATGGGGCGAGGTAACCGCCGAGGAACAGGGTCGTGGCCATCGCCGAGACAGTGACCATGTTGATGTACTCAGCGAGGAAGAACAGTGCGAACTTCAGCGACGAGTACTCCGTGTGGAATCCGCCGACGAGCTCACCTTCGGCCTCGGGGAGGTCGAAGGGGGCGCGGTTGGTCTCGCCGACCATGGCCGTGCAGTAGATGAGGAAGGACGGCAGCAGGATGACCGCGAACCAGATCGGCTCCTGTGCGATCACGATCTGCGAGGTCGACATCGACCCGGCGAACAGGAAGACGGCGACGAACGACAGTCCCATCGCGATCTCGTAGGAGATCATCTGGGCGGATGAACGGATGCCGCCAAGCAGCGGGTATGTCGACCCGGAGGCCCAGCCACCCAGCACGATCCCGTAGATGCCGATGGATGCGATGGCCAGCACGTACAGCACGGAGACCGGGAAGTCCGTGAGCTGCAGCGGCGTCACCACGCCGAAGATGGAGACCTCGGGGCCGAACGGAATGACGGCGAAGGCGAGGAACGCCATGGTGGCGGAGATCACCGGCGCCAGCCAGTAGACGGCCAGATGGGCCGACTTGGGGATGATCTCCTCCTTCAGGGCGAGCTTGATGCCGTCCATCAGGGACTGCAGCAGGCCCTGCGGCCCGACCCTGTTGGGACCGATTCGGTTCTGCATCCGGGACACCACGCGCCGCTCCCACCAGATGGTGAACAGGGTGAGCAGGACGAGGATGACGAAGATGGCGAGCACCTTGAGGATCACCAGCCACCACGGATCAGTGCCGAACAGGCCGAAGGTCGAATCCGTCATGATGCGCCTCCTGCCGAGAGTCGCACCGCTGAACCGGGCACGACGCCGAGATCTGCATGGATGTGGCATCCGGGCGAGTTCATCGGCAGCCACACGACTCCGTCGATGACTTCACCGGGCTCCACGGGCAGCGTGACCGACCCTGCGGGACCGCTGACGGTGACGGTGTCGCCCACGGCTGCCGCCGCCTGGGCCGACATCACCGCGACGGTCGGCCGGGCCGTGGCCGCCAGATGCGGCTCACCGTCCTGCATGAGGCCTGAGTCCAGGAGCTGGCGCCAGGACGCGAGGACGACTCCGTCCGGCACCCGTCCCGCAGGCACCGCGGGCGCCTCGAGCCGGGCACCGGTCCAGGGGCCCAGGGCACCCATCTCCGCGCGGATGGCGCGGACGTCGGCCTGCTGGGTGAAGCCGAGCTCCTCCGCGATCATCGCCAGCACGCGGGCATCGCCCATGGTCAGCGCATCGCGGAACACCTGCGCGAAGGGGCGAGGGCGCCCCTCCCAGTTCAGGAAGGTGCCGGCCTTCTCCGTCACGACGGCTACGGGGAGGACGACATCGGCGCGCTCGGTCACGGCCGAGTGGTGGCTCTCGAGCGACACGACGAACGGCGCCGCGTCAAGGGCGGCCAGCGCGAGCTCGGCATCAGGAAAGTCGCCTGGCTCCACTCCCGCGACGAGGAGGGCACGAAGCGTGCCGTCCTGTGCGGCCTGCAGCAACTCCACGCCCGAGCGACCGCTGGTCGCGGGAAGGTCGGACGGGGTGACTCCCCAGGCAGCCGCCACCTGCACACGAGCAGCGGGGTCCTCGATCGGGCGCCCACCCGGCAGAAGCCCGGACAGGGCACCTGCATCGAGGGCTCCTCTCTCCCCCGCCCTGCGGGGGACCCATGCCAGACTCGCACCCGTCGCGCGGGACAGCTCGGCAGCTGCTGACAGCGCTCCAGCGGATCCGGCAGCACGCTCACCCACCAGGATCACCGAGCCGGGAGTGGCAAGGAGCGCGCGCACGTCGCCAGAAAGGCCGCGGAGCACGCTGGCCTCGTCACCGGGCTTGGCCGCGATCAGCGAGCCATTGACCTTGGCCAGTCCGGGCGAAGCCACTGCACCGACCGAGCGCACGTCCGTGCCGCGGCGAGCGGCCTTGCGCAGTCGCAGTTGAAGGATCGGGGATTCGTCCTCCGGGTCGAGCGCGATGAGCAGGACGAAAGGCGCGGATTCGAGAGCGTCATAGGTCGCTGACACCGGGGATCCGGCCACCACGGCCGACAGGAACTGCGTCTCCTCCGCCGAGGTCTCACGAACCCGGAAGTCGATGTCGTCGCTGGCCAGCACCGTCCGCGTGAACCGGGCATACGCGTAGGCGTCCTCGACCGTGAGCCGACCACCGACAAGCACACCCGCACTGCCGCGAGCGGCACGCAGGCCCTGGGCTGCGACGCTGATCGCCTCAGGCCACGACGCCACCCGAAGTTGGCCGTTCTCCCGGACAAGCGGAGACTCGATGCGACCGTGCGTCTGATACGCAAAGGCAAAACGCCCCTTGTCGCAGTTCCACTCCTCATTGACGTCGGGGTCGTCCCAGGCAAGTCGGCGGGTCACGACTCCACGGCGGTAGTCCGTGCGCAGCGAGCAGCCCGAGGCACAGTGCTCGCACGTCGTCGGCACGGATACCAGGTCGAACGGTCGCGAGCGGAACCGGTAGGACGCGCTGGTAAGCGCCCCCACAGGGCAGATCTGGACCGTGTTCCCGGAGTAGTAGGACTCGAACGGAGAGTCGTCAGCAGTGCCCACCATCTGCTTGGCACCGCGCTGGAGCAGCTCCAGTGATGGATCGCCGGCAATCTGCTCGGCAAAACGCGTGCACCGTGCGCAAGAAACGCAGCGCTCGCGATCAAGCAGGATCTGCGCACTGACGTTGACCGGCTTCTCGAATTCCCGCTTCTCCCCGTCGAATCGCGACTCCGGGCGACCCACGGACATCGCCTGGTTCTGCAGAGGGCACTCGCCGCCCTTGTCGCACACCGGGCAGTCGAGTGGGTGGTTGAGGAGCAGGAACTCCATGACCCCCTCCTGCGCCAGCCGTGCGACCTCGGACGCGTACTGAGTCTTGACGGTCATGCCTTCGCTGAGCACTTGGGCGCAGGCGGGCTGTGGCTTCGGCATGCCCTCGACCTCAATGAGGCAGGCGCGGCAGGCGGCCACGGGATCGAGCAGCGGATGGTCGCAGAACCTCGGAACCTCGATGCCAAGCTGCTCGGCAGCACGGATGACGAGGGTGCCCTTGGGCACGCGCATCTCGACTCCGTCGATGACCACGCTGATCTGATCGGTGGCCATCTCGACGTCTGAGCCGGGCCCACTGTTGCTGGTGACGGTCATCGCGCAGCCGCTCCCGTGAAGACGTAGGACGCCGCCGGGTCGTACTGCTCGTCGACCGGCGTGGTGGTCGCCGCGACGAACTCGTCACGGAAGTACTTCATGGCGGCGGGGTACGGGGTTGCCGCTGCGTCACCAAGCGCGCAGAAGGATCGACCCGCGATCTGGCCGCAGAGATCGGCGAGGGTCTCCATCTCCCGGTCGGTGCCGTGGCCGTGCTCGAAGCGCTCGAGAGTCTCGGTGATGAAGTAGGTGCCCTCGCGGCAGGGCGTGCACTTGCCGCAGGACTCGTGCTTGTAGAACTCCAGCCACCTCGTGACCGCCTTCACGACGCTCACGGTGTCGTTGAAGATCATCGGGGTACCCGTGCCCAGCATCGTGCCGGCCTCGGCCATGGCCTCGTATGTCATGGGCACATCGAGGTGCTCCGCGGTGAGCATCGGCACCGACGACCCCCCAGGCAGCCAGAACTTCACGTCTCGACCGTCGATCATGCCGCCTGCGTACTCGAGCAGTTCGCGCATCGTGATGCCGAGCGGGGCCTCGTAGATGCCCGGGCGGTTGACGTGGCCGGACACCGCGAAGACCTTGAAGCCCGGGGACTTCTCTGTTCCGAACTGACGAAACCAATCGACGCCGCGCCCCACGATGTACGGGATGTTGCAGATCGTCTCAACGTTGTTGATCACCGTTGGCGAGGAGTACAGGCCGGCCACCGCCGGGAAGGGGGGCTTGAGACGCGGCTGACCGCGGAAGCCCTCAAGGGAGTCGAGCAGGGCTGTCTCCTCGCCGCAGATGTAGGCACCTGCGCCGGAGTGCACCACGATCTCAAGGTCGAATCCGCTGCCTTGGATGTCCCGCCCGATCAGGCCTGCCTCGCGAGCCTCGCGGACCGCGTGCGCGACGCGCCGGATGGCCTCCGGCACCTCGCCGCGAATATAGATGAACGCGTGATTGGCACGGATCGCGTAGGACGTGATGATCACGCCCTCCACGAGTGCATGCGGATTCGCGATCATGATGGGAATGTCCTTGCAGGCACCCGGCTCCGACTCATCGGCGTTGACGACGAGGTAGTGGGCCTTGCCGTCGTTCTGGGGCACGAAGCTCCACTTCAGGCCCGTGGGGAATCCCGCACCACCCCGACCGCGCAGGCCGGAGTCCTTGACCGTCGCGATGATCGCATCGGGCTCCTGCCCCAGGGCACTGCTCAGTGCCGAATAGCCACCGTGACGCCGGTAGCCGGCCAGGGTGAAGAGCTCGGGATCGTCCCAGTGCTCAGTGATGACCGGGGTCAACGGCATGACTCAGCCCTCCTGTCCTGTGGCAACTGCAGGTGCGGACATGCCAAGCTCCTTGGCCAGACGCAGGCCGACCAGCATCTTGTCGTCGACGGGCGTGCCCTCCGCGGCAAGACCGTCCTCGGGGAATGCGAGCGACTTCTCAGTCGCTCGGAAGTCGCGGATGACCGGACCCCGTGTCGAGAACACCGTCTCACCGCGCTGCAGGCGATCAACGACATCGACGGCCGAGGTGGGAGTGACGTCGTCCATGAATTCCCAGTCGACGGTCATGACCGGCGCATGAGTACAGGCCGCTTGGCATTCGATCCGCTCGAGCCAGAACTCGCCGTCAGCCGTGGGCTGATCGTGCCCCACGCCCAAGCGCTCGCTGAGGGCGTCGTAGACCGCATCGCCCCCGAGCAGCCCGCACAGGGTGTTGACGCACACCCCGATGTGGTGCTTGCCGACCGGGCGGCGCTTGTACATCGTGTAGAAGGATGCAACGGCAGTCGCCTCCGCGGAGCTGACCCCCGCCATCTCGGCGCACAGGGCGATGCCTTCGGGGGTGACCTCCCCCTCGAGGCTCTGGACCAGGTGCAGCATCGGCATGAGGGCCGAGCGCGGCCGCGGGTACCGGGCGACCAGCTCCTGGAGCTCGTCGCGGGTGCTCTGGCTGATGGGCATGTCGTCTCTTCCTTGTCGCCTAGCGGTCCACGCCGCCCATGACCGGGTCGATGCTCGCGACCGCGGCGATGACATCGGAGATCATGCTGCCTTCGCACATTGCGGCCACGGATTGGAGGTTGGTGAAGGACGGGTCGCGGAAGTGAACGCGATAGGGCCGAGTGCCTCCGGAGCTGACGATGTGGCAGCCGAGCTCGCCCTTGGGCGACTCGACGGCCGCATAGACCTGCCCGGCCGGAACACGGAAGCCCTCGGTGACCAGCTTGAAGTGATGGATCAGCGCCTCCATCGACTCCGACATGATCTCCTTGATGTGCTCAGGCGAATTGCCCTGGCCGTCGCTGCCGATCGACAACTGGGCGGGCCACGCGATCTTCTTGTCCTCGATCATCACCGGGCCGGGAGCGAGCTTGTCAAGAGCCTGCTCGACGATCCGCAGGGACTGCTCCATCTCCTCGATGCGGATCAGGAAGCGCCCGTAGACATCGGCCGTCGTCTTGGTGATGACGTCGAACTCGTAGTTCTCGTAGCCGCAGTACGGCTGACTCTTGCGCAGATCGTGAGGAAGCCCCGTCGCGCGCAGCACCGGCCCTGTGATCCCCAGAGCCATGCAGCCTGCGAGATCGAGGTAGCCGATGTCGACCGTGCGCCCCATCCAGATCGAGTTGTCGACGAGGAGGTCAGCGGTGTCCTTGAGGCGCTTGCGCAGAAGCGGAATCGTCTCGCGGATCTTCTGTGCACCGTCGACTGGGAGGTCCTGGGCGACTCCACCCGGGCGGATGTAGGCGCTGTTCATGCGCAGTCCGGAGACCATCTCGAAGATGTCGAGGACGAGCTCGCGCTCCCGGAATCCGAACTCCATGGCCGTCAGGGCCCCAAGCTCCATACCTCCAGTTGCGAGGGCGACGAGATGGGACGAGATCCGGTTGAGCTCCATCATCATGACTCGGATGACGTTGGCGCGCTCAGGGATCTGGTCAGTGACGCCCAGTGCCTTCTCGACCGCCAGGCAGTACGCCGCTTCGTTGTACATCGGCGTCAGGTAGTCCATGCGGGTGACGAACGTGACGCCCTGCACCCACGAGCGGAACTCCATGTTCTTCTCGATGCCGGTATGCAGGTAGCCGATGCCTGCCCTGGCCTCGGTTACGGTCTCACCGTCAATCTCGAGGATGAGGCGAAGTACGCCGTGCGTAGAAGGATGCTGTGGTCCCATGTTGACGACGATGCGGTCGTGCTCGCCCTCAGGAGCGCCTGCGATGGTGTCCCAGTCACCACCCGAGACGGTGTAGATGCGGCCGTCGGTCGTGTCGTAGGACCCCGCGTACGAGTCAGCTTCGTCCGACCCGGCGCTGGTGAAGGTGACGTTGTCGGTCGACATCAGTTGTACGACCTCCGCTGGTCCGGGGGCGGGATGGTGCCGCCCTTGTACTCGACGGGGATGCCGCCGAGGGGGTAGTCCTTGCGCTGCGGGTGGCCGGGCCAGTCGTCCGGCATCATGATGCGGGTGAGAGCGGGGTGGCCGTCGAAGACGATGCCGAAGAAGTCCCAGGTCTCGCGTTCGTGCCAATCGCACGTGGGGTAGACGGCGTACAGCGACGGGATCACTGCGTCACCCTCAGGCACCGACACCTCGAGGCGGATGCGCCGATTGTGGGTGATCGACAAGAAGTGGTAGACGGCGTGCAACTCTCGGCCGGTCTCTCCCGGGTAGTGCACACCATTCACGCCGAGGCACATCTCGAATCGCAGTCCAGGCTCGTCGCGGAGGACGGTTGCGAAGGCAATGAGGTGCTCCCGGCGCACGTGGTACGTGATCTCATCGCGGTAGATGACCACCTTCTCGATGGCATCGGTTGCCGGCAGCCCCGCCGCCTGAAGGGAAAGCTCGAGTTCGTCGGAGATCTCGTCGAACCATCCGCCGAAAGGACGTCGAGCCGGGGCAGGCATGACGATCGGCTCCACGAGGCCACCGAACCCGCTGGTGTCGCCGCCGGCGGATGTGCCGAAGGAGCCGTGGCGCACACCGATGATCTCGAGCTCCTCGATCCCCTGCGGGACGATCGCGCGTTCAGCTTCGGTCATCGCATGAGGCCCTTCATCTCCAGGGTGGTGGGAGCGGAAAGGGCCATGGCCTCCAACTCCACGATCTCCTCGCGGCGATGGGCACCGATCTTGGTGTCCTGAATCTTGTCGTGCAGCTTGAGGATGGCGTCGAAGAGCATCTCCGGCCTGGGCGGGCAGCCCGGAAGGTAGATGTCCACGGGGATGATGTGGTCGACGCCCTGGACGATCGCGTAGTTGTTGAACATGCCGCCGCTCGAGGCGCACACGCCCATGGCGATGACCCACTTCGGATTGGGCATCTGGTCGTAGATCTGACGCACGACGGGCGCCATCTTCTGGCTGACCCTCCCGGCGACGATCATGAGGTCGGCCTGCCGCGGCGAGGCGCGGAACACCTCCATGCCGTAGCGGGCGATGTCGAAGCGGGGCCCACCCGCCGCCATCATCTCGATAGCGCAGCAGGCGAGGCCGAAGGTGGCGGGCCACAGTGAGCCCTTGCGCGCATATCCGGCGAACTTCTCGACCGTCGTGAGGAGAACTCCTGACGGCAGGGATTCTTCAAGGCCCATGGCTGGCTCCCTAGTCCCACTCGAGGCCGCGGCGCCGCCAGACGTAGGCGTAGACCACGAGGACGGTGATGATGAACAGGAACATCTCGATCAGGCCGAAGAGGGCGAGCTGGTCGAAGGCGACCGCCCACGGGTACAAGAACACGATCTCGATGTCGAAGATGATGAAGAGCATCGCGGTGAGGTAGTACTTGACCGGGAATCGACCGCCCCCGACCGGCTGCGGAGTGGGCTCTACGCCGCACTCGTACGCGTCGTACTTGGCCCGGTTGTAGCGCTTGGGCCCGGTGAAGGTGGCCGCCGCAACGGAGAACACCGCGAAGCCGAAGGCGAGTAGGCCGAGGACGAGGATCGGGATGTAGACGTTCACGCCCGGATCTCCTCACGAATTGCGCGTTTGTGAAATGGTTCACGACCGAGCACAGCATAGTGGTCGGCTGACACCGCTTTCACCCGGCGTGTGCCCTGTGCCCGGCACCTTGTCGGGCATCAGACAGCGCTGCGCGGCTCATCGCTCGCGCCACCCGCGAACCCATGGCGCTGCCACTGCGGGACTCGCCCCGCAACGCGCGGCTCATCCCTCGCGCCACCCGCGATGCAACGCCACGATGCCGCCGCTCAGATTCCGCCACTGCACCTTCGTCCACCCCGCGGACTCCAGGTCGCGTGCAAGTGCCCGCTGATCGGGCCACGCGCGGATGGACTCGGCGAGATAGACGTATGCCTCCGGATTGGACGAGGTCCGCTCAGCGATTGCCGGCAGGGCCTTCATCAGGTACTCCGTGTAGACCGTGCGGAATGGGGCCCAGGTGGGGTGAGAGAACTCACACACCACGAGTCGGCCTCCCGGCCGCACCACGCGCAGCAGTTCGGACAGGCCGGCCATGCGGTCATGGATGTTGCGCAGGCCGAACGAGATGGTCGCGGCATCGAAGACGCCGTCGGCGAAGGGCAGCCGCATCCCATCACCGGCAACGAACGGCAGCCACGGGTGTCGGCGCTTCCCGACTTCGAGCATCCCTAGCGAGAAGTCGACCGGCACCACGGTGGCACCCGCCTGCGCAAACGGGACGCTTGAGGTCCCGGTTCCCGCAGCGAGATCGAGCACCCGCTCCCCTGGCTGGGGATCAACAGCCTCGAGCACCGCGCTGCGCCACCGCCGAGTCTGGCCGACAGACAGCACGTCATTGGTGATGTCGTAGCGCTCGGCGACGTCGTCGAACATCGCGGCGACGTCACCGGGGGTCTTGTCCATATCTGCTCGTGGCACGCTGGAATCCAACCACCTCGCTGGACATGCCACCTCACGGCACTGCCCCTACGCTAAGAGCGTGACGACTCCGGCATCCGCGCCTCACGTCGCCACGGAACTCTCGGTGCAGGCCAGCACTCAACGACTCCGCGTGACAACCCGGTCGATCGTCGATCCCGAGAATCTCCTTGCCCGCCTTCCTCTTCATGACCCTGTCGCCTGGGTGCGCAACGGCGAGGGGCTGATCGGCTGGGGGGTCGCCGCACGGTTGGAGGTCCGTGGACCCGAGAGATTCAGCCGCACTCAGCGCTGGTGGTCGAACCTCTGTGCTTCGTTCGACGTCGATGACTCGGTTAGCGCCCCGGGGACAGGCCCCGTGGCGTTCGGCTCGTTCTCCTTCGATGACGAGGCCTCGACGTCCATCGTCATCGTGCCCCGCGTGATCGTCGGCCGCCGATCGGGTCAGGCGTGGATCACCACAGTCGGTGACGACCCCGCGGCTCTCAAGGCACCGCCGCCCGTATCCGTGCCCGAATCCCCGAACTCAGTGGAGTGGCTCGACGGCAGCCGCACGGCTGATGAGTGGGCCGCCACCGTTGCAGAGGCGGTGCGTCGCATCAACGCCGGCGAGCTCGACAAAGTCGTGCTCGCTCGCGACATCATCGGCGAGGTCGATGGGCCGCTCGATCCCCGACACCTGCTGCTGCGACTTGCCGAGGACTACCCATCCACCTGGACCTTCTGCGTCGACAACCTGCTGGGTGCCACTCCCGAGCTTCTCGTGCGTCGCACCGGCGATCTCGTGACCAGTCGAGTTCTCGCGGGCACTGTTCGTCGCCGCAGTGGGCACGACGATGAGGGGCTTGCGCAGGCGCTGCTGTCGAGCGACAAGGACACCATGGAGCACGAGTACGCCGTGCACTCCGTTGCGAAGGCCCTAGCCGCCCACTGCACCGACCTCGATGTTCCCGAGCGTCCACGTGTGCTGCCACTGGCCAACGTCAAGCACCTGGCCACCGACGTGACCGGTCGACTCGCAGATTCGGCGACGGTGCTCGCGCTGGCCGCGTCGCTACATCCGACGGCGGCAGTCTGCGGAACGCCCACGGAGCGTGCGTTCGCCCTCATTCGGGACCTGGAGGGGATGGACCGCGGCCGCTACGCGGGCCCGGTGGGCTGGTTCGACCGCCACGGCGACGGTGAATTCGGAATTGCCCTGCGCTGCGCGGAGATCGACGTTGCGGAGCATCGGATACGGGCCTTCGCCGGCTGCGGCATCGTCGCCGGCTCTGATCCGCAGGACGAACTCGCAGAGTCGCGCGCGAAGTTGCAGCCCATCCGCGGCGCCGTGGAGTAGCCCCCGCTCCCGTTTCTCCCGCTTAGCGGGACAAACGGGGCTGAATCATCCTGTCGGAACCCCCAAGTCCCCACTTCTCCCCATGACCAGAGCCATGACCAGAGGTTGGGACAAACGGGGCTGAAGAGCCCCCTAAGCGCCACAAACCCCCGTTCGTCCCGCTAAGCGGGAGAAACGGGGCCTTGGGGTGGAGCTCAGCCCGACTCCAGGGCAGAGTGGACAGCGCGCTGCACCTCCGCGAGGATCTCCGCCTCCTGCGCCCGCTCCACCGTGCGAGCAACGACGATCCGCACTCCCCCGAGGCCTAGGGCGTCCTCCAGTGCCGACTGGAGTGCAGGAGCGGTGTCGACGACCACGGCCTGGACACCAAGGGCTCTCGCGATCGCCGGGATGTCGACACCGAGGGGGTTGCCAAACACCCGCTCGAACACGGGCGGCTCGACGGCCTGGCGCTGTTCGAGCGTGGAGAAGATTCCTCCACCGTCGTTGTCGACCACGACGATGACGAGATCGGGGCGTTCCTCCTCCGCCGGCACCAGCAGGCCGTTGGCGTCATAGAGGAAGGTCTGATCGCCCATCAACGCGATCGCACCCGCACCGCCGTTGCGTTGCAGCGCCGCAGCAGCTCCCCAACTCGTCGAGACGCATCCGTCGATGCCGGATGTGCCACGGTTGCCCAGTACGGCGGCCTCCTGAACGGTGTTCGCGGCGAACGATCCCACGTGCCGCACCGGCCACGACGGGCCGACGAACAGCAGGCCACCGTCCGGCACCAAGGTCGCGACCACGCGCGCCACGTGCATTCCGGTGAGCGAATCATCGGCAGCGAAGAGGGCGGTCTCCACCGCAGCAGCGGCAAGCACATCGGCGCGCTGCCAGGACTCCAACCACTCCTCGTCGACCTCCGCCTCGACCGGCGGCAGAGGAACCGACGCGACGACGAGGTCGGCGGATCGTGTCGGATCGCTCCACATGGGCCGACTGTCGACTGCCACATGCAGGCCGGCGCGGCTCACCATGCGCAGGACGGAGCGGTTGAGTCCGACACGACCCACCGTGAGCACAAGGTCCGGGATGTGCATCTCAGCGAACCCGTCATCCTCGAGCAGGAGGGTCGCGTGGCTCAGCGCGGTGCTGCACCCGGCACCGTTGCCGCTCGGCTCGGAGATGACCGGCCAGCCGAGCGCGTCGGCGAGATCGTCGACGAGGGCGACCGCGTCGGCGTCCTGATGGTCGCCGAGCACAATCACGCCGCGAGCGGGAACGACGACATCGTCGAGCAGCGCGCCAAGGACGTCATCAAGGGGCGTGCTCATGCCGGCAACCAATCGAGCATCGGCTGTCCACGGGCGGCCATCGGGTCTGCCGTCGAGGTCCTCCGGCCACTCGAGGTCGCCGTCCGGCACGAGGGGATCGTCGAAGGGGACGTTGAGATGAACCGGCCCGGGGCGCAGTGCGTCCGTGGCCATGGCGACAGCGCGCGCCACCGTCGATCGCCAGTATCTGACCTGCCCGGGTTCGCGCACAGCTGGCGCCAGGTCGATGCTGATCCGGACGTCGGATCCGAACGTCGTGGCTTGTCGGATCGTCTGGTTCGCACCGGCGTCGCGCAGTCGCGGCGGGCGGTCCGCCGTGACGACGAGCATGGGAACTCCCGACTCGTCGGCCTCCACGATGGACGGGTGGAGGTTCACCGCCGCCGTGCCCGAGGTCGTGAGCACGACCGCAGGTACGCCCGTCACCTTGCCGATGCCCAGAGCGGTGTAGCCGGCGGAACGCTCGTCGAGACGCACGTGCAGCGTGAGGTCGCCGCGAGTCTCGGCGGCGGCGAGTGCGAGCGCCAAGGGCGTCGACCTGGAGCCAGGCGCGAGAACGACATCAGTGACGCCGCACCGCAGCAGTTCGTCGACGAGGACCATGGCCTCGGCGGTGGAGGGATTCACGCCGCTCACCCTTTCACGGACCAGGCTGCCGCCAGCCTCTGGTGCCAGTAGGACGCACGCTCCTCGCCGATGCGCGCCCGGGCCCGCTCGAGGGCCGGTTCATCCGGGAAGACCCTCTCGACCGGCACCCGCCCGCCGCCCGGCAGGACCGGCTGACCGAGATCGTCCGCCAGCAGGGTGCCGGTGCCGAGCCCGCAGGCATACGGCAGGTCGGGCAGGGCGGCAGCAGCAGCGATGGACGTCGCGAGTCCCACCGAGGTGTCGAGGGAGCCGCTGACGACCACGGGCACGTCGAGTCGCTCGGCAAGACGAAGCGTCGCCTCGACTCCCCCGAGGGTCGCCGGCTTGAGCACCGCGACGTCGGCAACATCGCGCACCCCGGTGACGGGCTCATCCGCCCAACGGATGAGCTCATCGACCGCGAACCGCACATCGACACGGGACCGGAGGTCGACCAACTCTTCCCGTGTCCGGCACGGCTGCTCGACGTACTCCAGGTCGAAAGCTGCGAGACATGCCAGGGCCTGCCTCCCCCGCTCGACGTCCCAGGCGCCGTTCGCATCGATGCGGATCGATCCGCGGCCCGCTCCGAGGAGTTCCGTCAGGACTTCCCGGACGGCAGCGACCCGGGCCTCGTCATCGGCCAGGTCCGCAGAGCCGACCTTGACCTTGATGGTCGTGCAACCATGATCGATCACCGCCGCACGCGTGAGGTCCGCTGCGAGCGCAGACGGCACGGCCGGGAGAATCGCGTTGACCGGTACATCGGGACGCACCGGTTCGGGCCACTGCCCGTATGCGGCCTCGATCGCACTCTCCAGCCACCGGGCCGCCGCCACATCGGAGTAGTCGTCGAAGGGCGCGAACTCACCCCAGCCTGACGGACCCTGAATGAGGACACCCTCACGCAGTCGCAGGCCACGGAACTCCCGGTGCAGGGGAACGGCGAAGGGAACCGCAGTGCTCAGGAGGTCCGACAGGGTGGGCCGCTCCGACATCAGGGGCGCTTGGGGAACTGACTGAAGTTCGGGCGCTGCTTGTTCTTGTAGGCGTCACGCCCGTGCTGTGCTTCCTCCGTCATGTAGAACAGCAGGGTCGCGTCACCCGCGAGCTGCTGCACTCCGGCGAGACCATCGTCAGCGGCGTTGTGCGAGGCCTTGAGCATGCGCAAGGCGAGCGGCGACATCTCAAGCATGCGCCGTGCGATGTCGACCGTCGCTACCTCTAGGTCCTCGATAGGAACCACCTCGTTGACCAGGCCCCAGTCGAACGCCTGTGCAGCGCCGTACTGCTCGCACAGGTACCACACCTCGCGTGACCTCTTCTGGCCGATGGTGCGCGCCAGCAGGCCGGAGCCGTAACCTCCGTCGAACGACCCGACCAGTGGGCCGGTCTGGCCGAAGCGGGCGTTGTCCGCGGCGATCGTCATGTCACACACGACGTGCAGTACGTGGCCTCCGCCGATGGCGTAGCCGGCCACCATCGCGATGACTGGCTTCGGCGTCCGCCGGATCTGGATCTGCAGGTCGAGCACATTGAGTCGGCCGATCCCCTTGCGAGCAATCTCGTCGCTGCCGATGTAGCCGTCGTCACCGCGGATCGCCTGATCACCGCCGGAGCAGAAGGCGAGGTCGCCCTGGCCGGTCAGGATGATCACGCCGATCTCGTCATCATCCCGGGCGCGGTTGAAGGCATCCTGCAGCTCGAACAGGGTCTGCGGGCGGAAGGCGTTGCGACGTGCGGGGCGATCGATCGTGATCTTCGCGATCCCTGCTGACTCACCTGTCGACACTTCGTACCGGATGTCGCCATAGTCGCCCTCGGCGCGCCACTCGCATCCCGCAGCAGCCGACGAGTGAGCGGGATCGACCAGAGCAGGTGAGCCCTCAGGCGCGACCGGGGGAAGCACGTAGCGAGTCCGGGTGTCCATGATGGGAAACCTACCGTTCGGCCTACGCTCGTGCAGATGGTGAGCCGCAGCCTTCTCCGCGTTCCCGTGCCTCCGGGCACGGAGGGTCCCGCGCGCCTGCTTCCCGCGCTCGCCGAGGCGCTCAGCGGAGTCGGTCCCGCGATCGCCCCTGTGCCCACCGTCTCCTCCACGGTCTCCAACGACTACGTCATGGGGATCCTCGCCGCCCTGCGTCCCGATGACCTCCCCCTGGAATCGGATGACGTCGCCGTCGCCATCGCGACGTCCGGCTCAACCGGACAGCCACGCGGCGTCCTGCACTCGGCAGCATCCCTCACCGCACTCAACGAGACCGTCAACGGACCAGGCAAGCGCCCCCGGTGGGTCCTTGCGCTGCCAGTCACGTCGATCGGTGGACTCAACGTGCTGGTGCGCGCGCTCGCCGCCGATCGCGAGCCCGTCGTCGTGCCCTCCATCGGCGGGTTCGGCCCGTTCACACCGGATGCCTTCGCCGAGGCCGTGGACCGTGCTCGCCGGGACGACGAGGACGTTCGCGTGTCGCTGGTTCCTGCTCAGGTTGCACGCCTGATGTCGAGCGAGGCCGGCACCGAAGCACTGCGACAGTGCTCCCGCATCCTGGTGGGCGGGTCCGCCCTGCGTCAGTCATTGCGTGACGTGGCCGAGGCGCTCGGGGTGTCTCTGACGTCGACGTACGGCTCTACCGAGACAGCGGGCGGGTGCGTGTTCGATGGCCGACCGCTCCACGGCGTGGACGTCCGGATCGACGACGCCTCCGGCGCACTCATCGTCGGCGGACCCACCGTTGCTCTTGGATATCGGGGCGAGCCAGCCCTGACACAGGAGCTGTTCGGTCCGGACGGATTCCGCACCCCGGACATCGGCAGGATCGAGACGGACGGGCGCATCACGATCATCGGCCGAGCAGACGATGTCGTGGTCATCAATGGCGTGAACATCGGGGTCACTGCGGTCGAGCAGGTTCTGGTCGATCATCCGGACATCGAGGCGGCAGCGGTCGTGGTCGTCTCGGATCCGGCGCGCGAGCCGGCGCTGCATGCCTTCGTCGTCCCACGGGACGGAGCCCCACGCGCTGTCGACGATGCCCGCGAGGCGACCGCCCAGAGGCTCGGCCGACTCGCCGCGCCGGCCATGCACCGGGTCGGGTCGCTGCCACACCTGCCCAATGGCAAGGTTGACCGCCGGCTGCTGACCGAGTGGGCCGCATCCGGACAGGAGGACCACTGATGGCAACACCGCGCGAATGGTGGCAGGGCGCACGGCCGCGCACGCTGCCGGCCGCGATCGCGCCGGTGGCCGTCGGAGCCGGGCTCGGCGTTCACGCCGGGGCCTTCGACGCGGTGCGCGTCGCACTGGCCCTCGGTGTCGCCGTGCTGCTGCAGGTGGGCGTCAACTTCGCCAACGACTACAGCGACGGCATTCGGGGCACCGACACCGTCCGGGTCGGGCCTGTGCGCCTCGTAGGGCAGGAACTGGCCAGCCCACGTGCGGTGCGGACTGCCGCGTACCTCTCCCTGTTCGGAGCGGCGGTCCTCGGACTGGTGCTGGTGATCCTGACCCGGCAGTGGTGGCTCATCGGCGTGGGAGTCGCCTGCATTGCCGCGGCCTGGCTCTACACGGGCGGACCGCGCCCCTACGGCTACGCCGGTCTCGGTGAGGTCTTCGTCTTCCTCTTCTTCGGACCGGTGCCGGTGATCGGCACGGCATACGTGCAGACGCTGACCATCACCAGCACCGACGTGCTGGCCTCTCTCGGCGTGGGGATGCTCATCTGCGCCATCCTCGTCACGAACAACCTTCGGGACATTCCCGGCGACAGTCGCGTGGGCAAGCGAACACTCGCCGTGCGACTTGGCGACGAACGAACGCGGATGCTCTATGCGGCACTGGTGACAGGGGCCCTCGCTGCGCCGGTGCTGCTCGTGCCCGCGACGTCAGCGCTCATCGTTCTGACGAGCGCGACCGGCCTGCTCGCCATCGCCCCCCTGCGCACCGTGCTCGGCGGTGCCGAGGGGCCTCGGCTCATCCCCGCCCTCACCGGCACG
This sequence comes from uncultured bacterium, assembly GCA_903934925.1. Classification (GTDB taxonomy): domain Bacteria; phylum Actinomycetota; class Actinomycetes; order S36-B12; family S36-B12; genus UBA10649. The sequence continues at coordinate 41,245 of CAIZPS010000054.1, forward strand.
AGCGTCCTCGTGCTGGCCTACGGTCTTGTGCTCGGGCTCCTGCTCGCTGTCGCGTGAGCCCTCGGCCGGCGGCCAGGACTCGTCAAGATCCTCGGCCCTCGTCGCGGCGTCGATTCGCTCGTTGATGCGGGCAAAGAAGCGTCCCGTCGCCCGGCCCACACGGCCGCGATGGCGATCGAGGACGACGAGGCTGACCGCCCCGGAGATGAGCAGCCCGGCGACGGCCGCCCACAGGGCGTCGAGCGGGGTCAGATACCACACCAGCGCCCAGGCCGCGAGGAAGATCACCAACCTCAGGACCGAGTACACGATGACCGCTCGCGCTGTGGAGGAGCGGGTCTCGGGCATTGCCCTACCGTACGTGAGCCTCCGGGCGACGTGCATGCTGACCGCGGTCCCGTAGTCTGGAGTCCTTCGTCCGGACCGGGAGGTGACTGTGCTGCGGGTGGCGGGAGCGATCCTTGCGGTCGCCTTCTACATCTACTGCATCATCGACGTGCTGCGCACGCGGTCCGGAGAGACCCGAGCCCTGCCCCGATGGGTGTGGCTGATCCTCGTCATCCTCGTGCCCATCATCGGCGGCCTGCTGTGGCTGCTGCTGGGCAAGGTCTGGAACTCCCCCGGCTCGAACCGCCGCCGACGCCGCGGCCCCGTGGCCCCCGATGACGATCCAGCCTTCCTCAAAAAGATCGGCGACGACGCCTGGAGCCAGCGCATGAAGCAGCGGCGCGGCAAGGGCGAGGCGACCTCCTGATCCTGCAGGAGTTCAGACGCCGGCGTACGAGTGCAGGCTGTTCGCGAAGAAGTTGACGCCGTAGTAGTTGATCAGGAACGAGATCCAGCCGGCGATGGCGATCCATGAGGCACGGTTGCCCCGCCACCCTGCGGTCGATCGGGCGTGGAGGTAGGCCGCGAAGACCACCCAGGTGATGAACGCCCACGTCTCCTTGGGGTCCCAGCCCCAATAGCGCCCCCAGGCGTTCTCGGCCCAGATGGCGCCGGCGACCACCGCGAAGGTCCAGAGCGGGAAGGAGAACGCGACGACGACGTTGGTCAGCCGCTCGAGCCGCTCGCGGGTGGGCAGGCGTGCCGCCCACCCCATGACGTCAGTCGTGCCCTGACGTGACTCGACTCGGCCCCTCGCAATAGCAAGCGATGCCGTCGCAGCCGCGAAGGTGAATGCGCCGAAGCAGACGATGGCGGCGGAGACATGGATGACGAGCCAGTAGCTCTTCAGAGCCGGCACCAGTTGCGCGGCCTCGGTGTAGAGGACGGTGACGGCGAGACCGAGCCACAGCAGGGTGGGGATGACGACGAAGAGACCCAGCCAGCGCAGGTCGCGCTTGATCGACATGACGAGGAACACCGCGAGCACGCCCAGCGCCGCCGTGATCGAGAACTCGTACATGTTGCCCCAGGGCACACGCCCGGCCCAGACTCCCCGGAGCACGACTCCCACGAGCAGCAGCAACGTGGCGAGCCAGGTGAGGGACATGCCGACGTTGCCCGCCCGACGTCCGGGCTGAACACTCTCGGCGGGCTCCTCCCGGACGAGCAGGGCCGTGCCCCCCGCACCCTCCATCACCGGCGTGACGACCGGAGCCACAGGACGGCGACCAGCGGCGAAGGAGGCCGCGAAGGCGACCATCGCGATCGCGAGCGTGACCATGGTGGCGTAGACGAACGCGTTGCTCATCTCGGCCAGTTGGACGCTGGTCACGCCTGACCTCCTCGTGGTTCCTCACGGGCCTGCATGCGCGCTGCCACGTGCACTACGTCGGGTTCGAGATCGACCGCCTCCGTCTTGCCCAGGGCTGCGACCTCGACGAGCGTACCTCCGTCTTCGGTGGCCGTCGCGCGCACCCACATTCTGCGGCGGCGAACGAACAGGGAGATCATCAGGCCGAGCATCGCGACGACGGACGACAGCAGCGCCAACTCCTTGCCCGGGTCATGGGCGATCTGGAAGGACGCCCACCGATCGAAGTCGACGAACTCGATCGAGCCGAGGCCCTCGGGCAGCTGCCACGTGTCGCCGGGAATGAGCGACTCCAGGCCCACCTGCTCCATCGACGAGGTGTCGAGCGTGTAGACGCTCTGCGGGGCACCGGAGTCCATGCCGAGGTCGCCCGTGAACGCGGACAGGAAGACGGCGGGATAGTCCGGAGCAGGGAAGATCGAGTGCGGCCCGAGTTCCTCGGTGAGCGCGGCCGTGGGCAGGAACAGTCCGGTGAAGCCAAGCGAGGGCTCGGCGTCGGGGATCTTGATGACGCCCGTGGACGTGAAGTTGCCGTCCTGCGGCAGGAACACGACCGTGTCGTCGAACACGATCGACCCGCGCGAGTCACGCACGATGAAGCGCGGGGCGTACCCGTGCCCGACCAGAAAGACCTTGGCCCCATCGGCCACGAGCGGCTCATTCACCTGGACCGTCGTCTGCTCCGGTGTGGATCCCGGCTCTGCGCGGTACGTCAGGTCAGCCTCGAACAGCCGAGGCGCCCCAAGCTGCGCCTCGCCGCGCTCGAAGTCCACGCGGAAGTCGTCGAGAGTGAAGGAGAACGGGGCCAGCTGGTCTGCCGACATCATGCGACCGGCGCCCCAGGCGTCGTACTGGGTGAGGGTGTTCGAGAACCCGGACCCCTCTCGGACGACGACGTTTCCGCGCCAGCCCAGCACCCCACCGACGGCGATGCCGACAAGGACAAGGACAAGCGCTAGGTGGAACACCAGGTTTCCGGTCTCCCGCCAGTAGCCCTTCTCCGCAGCAACCCACTCACCGGGGGACGTGCGCACGCGCCATCGCTCCGATCGGAGCAGCGTCGCGGCATCGTCCAGCACCTCGCCGGGCGGCCGGTCGAGCCGGAACCGGGCGTGCGCGGGAAGGCGGCTCAGGTTGCGCGGGGCAGCGGGAGGCGGCGTGCGCAGCGCCCGCAGGTGCACTCCGATGCGGGGCAGCACGCACCCGATCAGGGAGATGAAGAGCAGCAGGTACACCGCCGCGAACCACGGCGCGGCATACACGTCGAAGAAGCCCAGGGCATCCAGTACGGGGGCGGTGGTCGGGTTCTGCTCGATCCACTGGTCGACCCTCAGAGGATTGGTGCCGCGCTGCGGGAGCATCGAGCCGGGAATGCTCACGACGGCCAGGAGGAACAGCAGGATCAGTGCCGTGCGCATGCTCGTCAGCTGGCGCCAGAGCCAGCGCAGGAAACCGGTCGAGCCCAGGGGCGGCAGCGGAGCGGTGTCGTCGGTGCGCACGGCGGAGTCGGTGGTCACAGCGCCGTCTCGAATCCGGGCAGCGTCACGCGCAGCCACACCGTGAAGTCGGACCACAGGCCCGAGACGAGAAGCACGCCCACGAGGACCAGCATGCCGCCCCCGATGCGCATCACCCACACGTAGTGCCGCCGGACCCAGCCGATCGCACGGGCCATGGAACTGAAGGCGACGGCCAGGAGGATGAAGGGCAGCCCCAGGCCGAGGCAGTACACGAGGGACAGCAGGGCGCCGCGCGCTGCACTGGCCTCGGTGAAAGCCATCGACTGAACCACGGTGAGGGTCGGACCAATGCAGGGCGACCAGCCGATGCCGAAGAGCACCCCGAGCAGCGGGGCTCCCGCAACCCCCCATGTGGGTGCGCGATGCATGCGCCACTCCCGCTGCAGGCCGGGGATGAGCCCCATGAAGGCGAGTCCCATGACGATGACGACCACACCGAGTACGCGGTTGATGACATCCGCGTACTCCAGGAGCACCGATCCGATGCCTCCGAACAGCATGCCGTAGCTGACGAAGACGATGCTGAATCCCAGGACGAACAGGATGCTGCCGGCGAGCACGCGCCGTCGACTGCCACTGCCCTCCGCAAGTTCGGCGCCCGTCAAGCCCGTGATGTAGGAGACGTAGCCCGGAGCAAGCGGCAGGACACACGGACTGAGGAACGCGACGAGGCCGGCAGCGAAGGCGATCGGGACAGCAAGCCACAGGGCTCCCCCTGAGACCACCTCGACGATGCCGTCCATCAGGTATCCGGCTCGCTCTCGGCCAGGATCGGTTCGATCATGCCGCGCAGCGCCGACTCGCTCGCCTTGCCCAGCACGCGGCCGGCCACCCGTCCCTCGCGATCGATGACGAGCGTTGACGGGATCGCCTGCGGTGGCAGGGTGTCGCTGAAGAGCAGTTGGAGCTGCCCGTCGCGGTCGATGACATTGGCGTACTCGATGCCGAACCGATCGATGAAGGCACGTGCTGACGCATCGGAGTCCCGGGTGTCGAGGCCGACGAACGTCACTCCCTGGGCCTGCAGCTCCTCCGAGAGCGCGGCGAGGGTTGGTGCCTCGGCTCGGCATGGCGCGCACCACGAGGCCCACACGTTGAGAACCACCACGTCGCCCCGGTGGTCGGCAAGTCGGAACGTTTCGCCGTCGAGCGTGGGGCCTACGACATCCGGTGCCGCTACCCGCTCGCTCGGGGGAACCAGCACGATCGATCCGTCTCCGGCTACGTACCCTGCCTCGGGGACGGAGCCGGCCTCGGCCTCAGCTGATCCGCCACAGCCGGCGACCAGGAGTGCGACGGCGATGAGGGCTCCAGCAGGGATCAGGATCGAATGCAGGCGCATGATGCCATCATGCGCCGGCGATCTTGCTCGCGCTCGCGAGCAGATCGCGGGAGGGCTCCGTGTAGGCGATGGAGACCAGCGCGTCCCCACGGAACTCCAGCGATGTCAGGGAGGCCAGGGAGCACTGGCGACTGCGGGGGTCATGCCAGAGTCGCCGCTGCTCAGCCGCCAGCCGCGCGATCCAGATCGGCAGCTGGTGACTGACAAGCACCGCCTCATGCCCACGCGCGAGCTCACGCGCATCACTGACGGCCGATGTCATGCGCGCTGCCACCTCGTCGTAGGGCTCACCCCAGGATGGCTTGAACGGGTTGTACAGGTAGCGCCACGTGCGAGGCTGCTTGAGGACGCCGTCACCCACGCTGACCTTCTGGCCCTCGAAGATGTTGTCGGCCTCGATCAGCTGCGGGTCGATCTGGATCGAAAGCCCGTGTCGATCCGCGACAGGCGTGGCCGTCTGCTGCGCACGCTCCATTGGCGAGGAGATGACATGAGAGATGTCGTGGTCGGCGAGGGCATCAGCCGCGCGTACGGCCATCTGTCGACCCAGATCGGACAGGTAGTAGCCGGGAAGCCGGCCGTAGAGCACACCCTCCGGATTGAACACCTCACCGTGCCGGAGCAGGTGCACAACCGTGCGGTCATCGGAGGCCATGGTCAGGTGGCCCGCCGCCGGGCCGCCGTGCGTCGCCGGCTCGGGCGCCACGAGCCCTCGCCGGACTCAAGCGCCGCGAGTCGCATCGACTCACCATGAGCCGCAAGGGCATCGACCAGCGATGGGATCGTTGACAGATCCGCCAGCACATCGACCCGCAGGCCGTGCTCCTCGGCAGCCTTGGCTGTCTGCGGCCCGATGCACGCGACGATCGTCGTGTGGTGCGGCTTGCCCGCGATGCCCACCAGATTGCGCACGGTGCTGCTCGACGTGAACAGCACGGCGTCGAAGCCGCCCGTCTTGATCGCCTCGCGCGTGTCGGCCGGAGGCGGTGCAGCCCTGACGGTGCGGTAGGCCGTGATGTCCTCGACCTCCCAGCCCAGCTCGGCGAGCCCGGCGGCGAGTGTGTCGGTTGCGATATCTGCGCGGGGCAGGAACACGCGATTGATCGGATCGGTCAGGGAGTCGTAGTGCGGCCACTCGTCCAGCAGCGCCGCCGTCGTCTGCTCACTGTCCGGAACGATGTCGGGGCGCACCCCGAACTCGACGAGCGAGGCGACCGTGGCCTCTCCTACGGCAGCGACCTTGAGCCCGGCGAAGGACCGTGCGTCGAGGCCGTACTCCTGCAGCTTCTCGCGGATCGCACGGACGGCATTCACGGAGGTGAAGCCGATCCACTCGTAGCGTCCCTGCACCAGCCCGTGCACCGCACGGTCGATCTGCTGCGGGGTGCGCGGCGGCTCCACCGAGATGGTCGGCACCTCGACCGGCACGGCGCCGTGCAGGCGGAGCAGTTCCATGATGGGACCGGAGTGGTCTTGGGTGCGCGGGATGAGGACGCGCCAGCCGAACAGCGCCTTGGTCTCGAACCAGTCGAGCTTGTCGCGCTGGTCGACGACGTGACCCACGACCACGACACCAGGGCCGGCCTGCCGCGAGGTCTTCGTGACCATGCGGATGGTCGCGAGCGTGGCGACGATGCTTCGCTGATCGACCGTCGTGCCGCGTCGCGTCACGGCGATCGGCGTGGAGTCATCCGCGCCTGCCGACAGCAGGTGCTCGGCGATGTCTGCGGCGCGGTCCGCACCGTCGATGAAGACGAGGGTCGTGCGCGGGTCGATGAGGTCTGCCCACGGCACCTGGGTGTCGTGCGCGTCGACGATGCGGACCTGCCGAGTCTTGCCGCCAGTCAGCCCGAAACCCGCATAGGCCGGGACTCCCATGACCTCGCTGACGCCCGGAGCAAGTTCGAAGTCCAGCCGCGCCTTGCGCAGGGCTGCGGCCTCGTTCAGGAAGGAGCCGTCGAGAACAGGATCACCAGAGATCAGGCGCACCACGGAGCGACCGGCGCGGGACGCCTCGATCACCAACGCGGAACGACCGGCCTGGTCGAGCGGTAGACCAGCGGAGTCAACGGCGACGACGACCTGCGCCTCGGTCGACGCATGCAGCCGAGCCAGGTCGGCCACGTCGGCGTCGACGACGATGAGATCGGCGGAGGACAGCAGGTGAACCGCTCGCACGGTGAGCAGGTCGGCGGCACCCGGGCCGGCGGCGACGAGGGCGACATGCCCGTTCACCGGGGCACGACGGGACTTCACGATGGGCTCGCTGACCTGCGCTTCAGGCACGTCGACCGCGGGCGCCGCCGGTGCCTTCGTCGCGGGCTTCGACACCGGCTTCGACGCTTCCGCCTTCGCTGCGGGCTTGGTCGCTGCAGGCTTGGTCGCTGCAGGCTTGGTCGCTGCCGCCTTCGCTACGGGCTTGGTCGCTGCAGGCTTCGTGGCTGCCGCCTTCGCTACGGGCTTAGTCGCTGCAGGCTTCGCCGACGACTTCGCTGCG
>CAIZPS010000055.1 GCA_903934925.1 uncultured bacterium
GGCGTCGAGCCGGTCGTGAATGCCCAGGCCACCGACCTCGTCGTAGAAGACGGACGCGTGACCGGAGTCCGGCTGCTGGTCGACGGAGGCGAGCAGGTGGTCGGCGCCCGTCGGGGCGTGATCCTCGCGACCGGCGGATTCGAGTGGGATGCCGATCTCGTTGCCGCCTTCCTGCGCGGACCCATGACCGCCCCCACCTCCGTGCCGACGAACACGGGCGATGGACTGCGGATGGCCATGCGCGTGGGGGCCCAGCTCGGCAACATGGGCCAGGCCTGGTGGGTGCCTGCAGTCCGGATCCCCGGCGACACCGCCTTCGGCCAGCAGCGCTCGAACCTCGTGAACCGCGAGCGCACCCTGCCCGGCTCGATCATGGTCAACCGCGCGGGTCGACGATTCACGAACGAGGCGACGAACTACAACGCTCTCGGCGGAGCCTTCCACCAGCTGGATCCCGTGACGTTCACGTACGCGAACCTGCCGGCGTGGCTGGTCTTCGATCACGCGCACGCGGTCAAGTACGGCACCTTCGGCGCTCCCGCCGGATCACCCGTCCCCGACTGGGTGACGACGGCGCCCACCGTTCGCGCGCTCGCCGAGCAGGTGGGCATTGACCCCGATGGGCTTGAGAGGACGATCGACCGCTGGAACGGCTTCGTCGACCACGAGGCCGACGAGGACTTCCATCGAGGCGACAGCGCCTATGACCGCTGGAGCGGGGATGGCGATCACCGGTTCCTCAAGGCGTCCACCCTCGGTCGAGTCGATACCGGACCCTTCCACGCCGTGCAGGTGGAGTCCGGCACCCTCGGCACGAGCGGTGGCCCACGCACCGACACCAGCGGCCACGTGCTCGACACGCACCTGGAGCCGATACCGGGCCTGTATGCGGTGGGCAATGTCGCTGCCGCGCCGACTGCGATGGCCTACGGAGGCGCAGGCGGAACGCTCGGGCCGATTCTGGTGTTCGGTCGACTGACCGGCCTCGCCGCTGCAGCTGAGCCGACGATCTCCTAGGCGCGGGCGCGCAGGGCCTCGCCCAGCCGCTCCAGCGCCGCGCTTCGACCATCCCGGGGCAGCCGCACCCTGATGATGCTCAGCTCGTTGGACGCGACCGCGAAGGCGAGAGCGTCGTCAAGCTCTCGCGCCGTCGTCGCCAGGAATCCCCGCCCGGTGCCGAAGACCTCGGTCAGGCGGTCCGCCGCCATGGCGGGGATGTCATTGAAGGGACCGTCGACGATGGGCCGCTGCGTCCCGTAGCCCGCATTGTCGAGGACGACCACGATGACGGGAATCCCGTGGTGTGCGCAGGTGCCGGCCTCGAGCCCGGTCATCGCGAACGCACCATCCCCCACCACGACAACCGGTCGCCTCTGCGGATCCGCCGTCCCGACACCCAGAGCGGCGGGCACCGCAAATCCCATCGTGGCGTAGTAGGCACTGGCGTGCGCGTATGTCGGGACGCGCATGTCGACAGCCGAGAAGAGCGCCTCGCCGGGATCGAGCAGGAGCGAGTGACGCTCGTCAACGTGCGACTCGATGGCATGGACCACATCAGCAACAGTCAGCGGCCGGTCATCAGCGATGAAAGGACCATGTCCCGGCAGAGGTGCGTGCTCGACCGTGAGCGACTCACCGGCCAGAGCATCGGCGAGCGCGGGAAGGAAAGCCCACAACGGCACCTTGCGATAGGTGCTGTGCCCGACGGTGACGTCGCTCTCAGTGGCGAGGATGAGTCGTTCGTGATCGATGTGAGCGGTGAAGGCACCCAGCGTCAGATCCGTCTGGAGGACGCCAAGGCTGAGGAAGACGTCCGCGCTCTCCATACGCTGGACGACGGGTGTCGGGCTCAGGGCACCGAGGTACACGCCCATGCCCAGCGGATGGCGCTCCGGGAAGACCCCTCGTGCCAGCGAGCTGGTCGCGACGGGGATGCCGCCCTGCGTGGCGAGGCGGTGCAGGGCATCGCCCACCCCGCGACGCTGGACGGTCGATCCTGCGTGGATGACCACCGTGTTCGCCGCCCGCACGTGGGCGACCACGTCAGAGACCGCATGACTCAGCGCATCAGGGTCCAGCGCCGGCAGCCGGACGTCGAGTCCGCCCTCCGGCGGCTCGATGACCCGGCCCACCATGTCCCGGGGCACCTCGATGTAGCCCGGGCGCAGTTCTGAGAGCACGCTCGAGATGACCCGGTCGATCTCCTCGGCCGCCGAGTGCGTCGAAGTGAGCACGGCCTGAGCACAGGTGAGATCCCGGAACACCTGCAACTGGGAGTCGAAGTCCTTGACGCGATGGTGCAGGAGGGGATCGTCCCGGCGCTCGCCCACACCGGGCGCGCCGCTCACGACCAGCAGCGGCACCTGCTCGGCCCATGCGCCGGCCGTGGCATTGGCGAGCTTCAGGCCGCCGACTCCGTAGGTGCAGACGACCACGCCCAACCCGCGCACCCGCGCGTAGGCATCCGCCGCGAATCCTGCGCCCTGCTCATCCATCGTGACCAGCACTGGCATGCCCTCGTGAGTCAACTCACTGACGAACTTCAACACGTAGTCGCCGACAATGCCGAAGGCCTCGGTCACGCCCTGACCTCGGAGTCGGTGCGCCAGATGACGGGCGACGGTCAGTTCCTGCGGGGCAGACATCTTGCGAGCCTATCGGCACTGCCGCACGCGCCAACGGCGTCAGGTGCCGAGGTCCCGGCCTCCTCGCGGCCGATCGGCTTCACCCTTGCGGAAATTCGACATGTCACCGGCAATCGGCAGGTGATCGATCGTGGTCGTCGCCTCGTGCACGCAGGTGCGGTGGATGATCCGCCACTCCCCGTCACGCTTCTCATAGCGATCGAGGTAGCGGCCCAGCCATACCGACCAGGGGCCAGCATCGCGCGGCACGAGGTAGGTGACGTTGTAGAGCTCACCGCGTGCGTGACTGTCGTCATCAAACTCGATGCTGTGGTTGTAGACGCAGTGCATGGTGCTCGCCCATCGGTCATGCGTGCCGACGACGCGCTCCGAGAACTCCCAGCCATTTCCCACGAACCGGCCGTGATCGTCGGTGGCGTCAGGCCAGTAGGCGCTCTTCATCAGATCAGCATCAAGACGGTCCACTCCGCGCGCGTAGCGGAGGGTCGCCTCACGGATCCCCTCACGGTCCTCGATCCGCATGGCCATCACCCCTCCTGACCCGTGGCGGCCACTGACGCCGCCGACTGGCCGGCCACGCGACCCATCGTCACGCAGTTTCCGTAGGAGTTGCCACTTCCCACATAGCGCGGGCCGATGACGCCTCCCGTCACCTCGCCAGCAGCAAAGAGACCCGGGATCGGTCGGCCGCTGGCGTCGAGCACCCGGGCGTCGCGGTCGATCCGCAGCCCGCAGGCCGTGAAGCAGCAGGTCGCCGGCCGCACCTCGACTCCGTAGAAGGGACCCTCCTCGATCGGCTCGAGGAACTTCGGGTCTTTCAGGTAGTCAGCGTCCTCGTGCATGGCGCAGAGCTCATTGACGCGCTCCACCGTGGACTGCAAGGGCGCCGGCGGTACACCGAGTTTCACGGCGAGCTCAATGACGGTGTCAGCCACCTGGACCTTCCCCTCCTTCAGCATCATCTCGATGATGTCGAGGTTCCAGTGCGGGCTCTGCCTCTTCGTCGAGCCCGGGATGGACTGCTTGTAGCGCGCCACTCCGAGCTCGGTCGCCTCCACCAGCCGGCGGTGGTCGAAGATCGCGAAGGCCACATCACCCTGCTCGGCCAGCAGCCCGTCCATGATCCCGTAGGGCGCTGTCTCGTTGCAGAACCGTCGCCCCTCGCGGTTGACGAGGACCAACCAGCCGGGGATGTATGCCTCGTACATCCGATCGAAGTCGGTGTGCAGCAGACGGAGCCCGCGATCGAAGCCGGTGATCTGCGCATCGACGTCACGCGTGAAGTCGAGAGCATCGCCACGGGCGCCGTCCGCGCCGATGTAGTACGACCAGCCGGTGTCGTACACCGAGGGGAAGAGCTCACGCCGCTTCTCGTCGTTGGCCCCAAACCCTCCACTGGCCACCACGACCGAGCCCGCGGTGATCTCGTCGTCGCCGACGGCCACTCCGTGCACGGCTGCGTCCTGCACGATCAGGCGGTCGATGCGCTGGCCGAGGGCGAACTCGACGCCGGCCTCGCGGCAGCGGGCATAGAGGATGTCGACGACGGCCTGCCCGCGACCGATCGGGCAGTGCACGCGCGGCACCGTCTCGTCCCCGCCGTAGACCATCTGGTCGTAGAACTCCACGCCGTGGTCCCCGAGCCACTCGACTGCAGCCCCGGCTCGCTGGGTGAGCCGCTCGACCACGGCCGACTCCACCTTCCACTGGTTGAGGGTCATGTAGTCGTGGAAGAGAGCCTCGGAGGAGTCCTCGATCCCGAGCTCCCGCTGGTAGCGCGTGCCGGCACCCATCATCAGGCCGCCTGACAGTCGCGACGACCCGCCAATGATGCTCTCCGCCTCGGCCACGAGCACGGAGGCGCCGTCCTCACTCGCGGCAAGGGCTGCAGAGAGACCGGCGGCTCCCGAGCCGATCACGACGACATCGAAGTCGTATGCGCTCATGCATTCTCCTTCAGGGGCGGCGGGAAGATCCCCGCCTGCGCGGTGACGCCGCCGTCGCACATGAGGACGGCACCGGTGATGAAGCTGGCTGCCGGAGAGGCCAGGAAGCAGATCGCCTCGGCCTGCTCCTCCGGTGTGCCCATGCGCTGGAGCGGGATGTTGCGAGTGAGCTCGGCGAGGTGCTCAGCGCTGACCCGACCGCCCTGCAGGATCCCGGTCATCGTGGGACCGGGTGCCATGACGTTGACGCGGACGCCGCGAATGGCCCAGTCGAGGGCTGCGGCACGGGCCGCATTGATCGCGGCTGCCTTCGATGCGTCGTAGGCGAACCGCTCCGGATCGGCACGGACTCCCGAGGTTGAACCCACGACCACGATCGCGCCACCGCCGGACTCCGCAATAGCCGGGGCGCCGTGCCTGATGCCGAGCACCACGCCTCGCGCGTTCACCGCCATGATGCGATCGAAGGCCTCGACGGCGTCGTCGGCGGTCCAGTGGGTCCGGCGCGCGATGCCGGCGTTGAGCACCATCACGTCAAGGCGCCCCCAAGCCTTTCGCGCAGCCGCGACCATGGCCTCGTTGGCGCCCTCCGTGCTCACGTCACCGACGAACGGGATGACATCCGGGACTTCCGTGGTCCAGGCGAGGGCCTCCTCCGCGACGTCGGCGGCCAGCACGCGGTGGCCTCGCTCATACAGCATGCGCGCTGTCGCCTGGCCGATGCCGGCACCAGCGCCGGTCACGATGGCAACAGGCGACACGTCGAACACCTCCCCTGGTTACTTTACCGGCACTACAGTAACAGGAGCGGATCAGCGCACCTCGAACATCTCGTAGACGAGGTCGTCGCCGTCACTGCGACCCTGTCCGATCGCCTGCACGCTGTTGAGCCAGGCGTAGCGCTCGTCATCGGTCTCGAAGGTGGGCGCCACGGTGTAGGTGCCACGGCCTCGGTCGGCTCGTCCGTGGTACGTCACGTAGATGAGGGCGTCATCATCAGTGCGCACCACCTGGCGCACCTCCAGCAGCATGATCGTGCCGTCTGCCGACGGCAGCGCCCAGTCCCCGCCGGGCGGGACGATGTCGCCGCTGATGCGCTCTCCCTCCCAACGACCCTGGGCGATACCCCCGATGAC
>CAIZPS010000056.1 GCA_903934925.1 uncultured bacterium
GGTTTATGCTCCGGTCATGCCGGGGCCCGATCTGACGCCTGACGAGGTTGCCGAGGCCCGTCGTCAGAAGGCGGCGAAGAGGACTCCCGAGCAGCAGGCGGTCATGGACGCCTACGTCGCCGGTCAGACGAACCGCCCGGCCACCACCATGAGCCATGACGAGCAGGTCGCAGAATTCTCGCGCCGATTCCAGGCCTCTCGCTCCAAGCGCATCGGTGCCTTGGCAAAGGCCCGTGCCGCCAAGGAGGCTGCGGATCGAGCCGCCGCCGGCGATGGGGCTCCCGTCGAGCAGACGCCGGCCGGCACCCACTTCAAGCAGAAGGCGCTCGCGGAGGCCAGTGACCTGGGGCAGGCAGGCCAGACTGTGCGCGGTGGTGCCCAGAAGGTGCTCGACGTCACGGACACCACCACCGCGAAGGTTCTCGGGGTGGGCGCGAAGGTCGCCACCGGTGGCGACGTCCGCGGAATCGTCCAGAACGCCGCTGTGCTCGGTGATCTCAGCGGCCAGGCGATGATCGCGAACGACGCGAAGATCAAGCAGGGCTTTGACAGCTCAGTCGAGCGCAACGAGGCGTCCAGTGCCGATCTCGCCGGCAAGGTCACCGACTTCCAGTCAGCCACCAAGGGCTCTGCTGAGCGCAAGGCCGCAGCCTTGAAGACCTTCCAGTCTGCGGGCACGCGTGCCCGTGATCAGGCTGAGCTCGGCGCCTACCAGGACCTCACGATGCGCGTCGGCCCGGAGGAGTACTCCAAGGACGAGGTGCTCGGCAAGGCAGCGCCCGACGTCATGGACTACGAGGAGGGCGATGTCGTCAAGCGCGAGGACGCGATGCACGGCTCGACCTACGGCAAGTTCAAGCGGGCCGTGCAGACGGGTGGCTTCAGCACCGCGGGCAAACTGAGCGACGAGCAGAAGGCCGACATCGGCAGCATTCAGCAGGAGCTCGACGACGAGAAGACCGCCCGGACGGCCGAGCATGCAGGCCGTGATGCCGGGAGTCTCAAGGGTCAGGCCAAGCGATTCATCCTGCATCAGGGCTCGAAGCTCACCGACGATGAGAAGGACGAGATCGAGCGGATCTCTGCGGCGAAGTCCACCCACGAGACCAATGCCAAGGCCACCGAGGCGCAGCTTCGGGAGTCCAAGGAGCAGATCAGAAAGCAGGTGGAAGCTCTTAAGTCGCAGCAGCCCACGAGGTTCATGACCGATGCTCGCAAAGCCAAGCACGCCGATCTGCAGAGGCAGATCGATGCGCTGCAGCCGTCACTCGACGAGGGACGCAAGAAGCTCGCTGATCATCGTGCAGCGACGAAGTCGGCCCTCGAGGAGTTCGACGGTCAGGTGGGTGACATCCACGCGCGCGCCAATGGTGGATTCACGCGTGCCGAGACGGCAGCGCGTGCAGCCAAGGAGCAGAAGATCACCGACATCCGCACGGGCGCCACGGCGGCGGAGAACTTCACCGACGAGCACGCCGGCAAGACGATCAACCACTACAACCGGGTTGGCGGGATGATCGATCGGATGGAGGATCCGGCCAAGATGGAGGCCACCACCTCCGGAACGATCGCCCACTACGCCAACAAGTTCGGCGAGCACACCGAGGACTTCGGCAACATTGTGAGCGGGTCCGCTGACGCTGCGCGAGACCTGCAGGAGAAGGGCAAGTACGCAAAGTCGACGGCCACGGCCGCGGTCGGCATCGGCATGGAGGCAGCCAAGATCGCTGGTGCCCCGGTGGGCGCAGGGCTCGCCGGTGACGGCCTGCAGAAGGTCATCTCGTCGGGCATGACGGGCGTGGGCAAGGGCGTCCAGGCGTTGACCGCCGATGCTGCGGCCGAGGAGCGCGAGCGCACCCACTCCCGCGACGTCGTCAGCGGCAAGAGGCGTGAGGACCTCAAGACCTCCAGCTTTGTCACGACGAGGCGTCCGGACAAGAGCACCCCCACGATCGCCGGAGCCCTCGCCGACGTCGGAAAGGCGTTTCTCGGAGCCGATGCTGTCAAGGACGGCATCATGGACGGCATCGGGCTCGGCGAGAAGGAGGAGGACGGCGGTTCGTCCGGCGGTGGTGATGAGCGCCCTGCGGCCCCCGAGGACAAGGCCTCGCCACTTGTGGGTGACGAGCCCGCGGTCGGCGGCGATGAGCACGTCGGCGCGCCCGATCTCGGCGGCGATGAGCACGTCGGCGCGCCCGATCTGAGCGGCGAGCCGCACGAGGTCGGCCACAGCGCTGGTGTCGGCGGCAACCAGGAGGTCGGCGGAGGTCATGTCGGTGGTGGCGACATCGACGGTGGTGGCGAGGCACACGAAGAGGTAGTTCACGACGAGGTAGCCCACGACGAGGTCGCTCCCGGCCCCCACGGTGATGCCTCGCAGAACGCCATGGTGGCTGCGCCGAACGACGGCCCGGTTCCCGAGGTGGAGGACGAGCACGCCGGTGGCGGTGGTCCGGTCGTGGAGGACGAGCACGCAGGTGGTGGTGACGAGCACGATGGCGGCGGTGGCCCGGTCGTGGAGGACGAGCACGCTGGTGGTGGTGACGAGCACGATGGCGGCGAGGAGGAAGGTGCCGGCAAGGAGGAGGACGGCGCTCACGATCCGCGAGCCGAGGAGGAGAAGCCGTTCGGCGAGAAGGTCGTCGAGAATGCCCAGGGTGAAGGTTACGAAATGGGCGGCGACCAGCTCCTCGACAAGGGAGCCGACAAGTTCAACGCCTTCGTCGCCGCTCCCGAGGTCAAGCCGAAGGCCGATGCTCGTGTGCTGCATCCACAGGTCCCCGGCCCCGGCCCGGGTCCCGGACCTGCGCCCGGGCCGAAGCAGCATGTGCCGTGGTGGAAGCGCCTGTGGCGGGCGGTCAAGCGAGGAGCGCGGGCCGTTGGTCGGGGCGTCATGCGCGCCGGGCGAGCGGTTGGTCGGGGCGCCATGCGCGCCGGCCGCGCGGTGAAGCGCGGCTTCTCGAACATGGGTCGACGCATCCGCTCCTGGTTCTCGTAGTCAGCTCGTCCTACGAGTCAGATCGAGTTCATCGCGCGCAACGAGGCAGTGCGGAGCCCAGCGGGCGGACCATTGAGTAGGCGAGATTTCGCGGCACCTCTGCCCGATCAGTGACCAAGCAGCCGTCCGTACGGAGCGCAACACATGTGACACGTCTCCTACCGTCGTCCGCAGGAACTTCTGCTGGGAGGCGAGATGACTGCACATGTCGGGGATCGAATCGTGGTCCACAGCCATCACGTCGGTGAGCCCCCTCGGGATGGGGAGATCATCGAGGTGCGAGGCGAGGAAGGTGAGCCGCCATACCTCGTGCGCTGGTCTGACGACGGGCACGAGTCGCTCGTGTTCCCTGGTCCGGGGTCCACGACGATCTCGCACGGCGCGACTGCGAGGTAGCGACCATGTATGTAGTCGTGGGAATCGGCCTGGTCTACAGCCTGGCGCTTCTCGGCTGGGCCGCTTCGCGCGGACGGCGGCGGCCGCGTCACGTGGTGCCGTGGATCGTCGCTCTCGTCTTCCTCGGGCTCGACGTCGCTGCCCACATTGCGATGAGCGTCGGGACCATGCTGCAGAGTGCTGGCGCGGGCGGATGGATCGCGGTCGGTACTGCGGCCATCGCAGGTGTGCTGGCAACGGCGGTGCTGCAGCCGAAGCTGGCCGGTTGGGGACTCGTCGGTTCGGCTGCCTTGATGCCGCTCCTGCTGCTCGTCGTCTCCGTGTGGCCAGGGGTCGATGCCGCGGAGCTTGCCCCCTTGCCGGTCTTGCTCGCCTTCTGGTCGACCCGCGCCGTGATCGTCGGCGCCCTTCTGGTCGCCAGTGAGAGCTGGCCCGTGCGTCACCGTGACCCGGGCGTCGACACCCACGACGTGGCGCCGCTTGTCGAGGCGGCAGCGGAGCGTGACGCATGATGGTCCGGTGGACCGCCGCACGGGCGGCCAAGGGCCATGTCCTGTTCGAGGTGCAGCATGAGGCGGATCGCAGAGCTGATGGCGGTTGCCATCGCCGCCTGGATGCTGCCCGGCACCGCTGTGGCCCTGCCGGTATCGACCGGCGGACTCGTGGTCACGAGTGCCACCCTCGAGGTGCAGGCGGTGTTCGCGCCGACATCGTGGGTGGCCACGACCACCGTCTATGAGGGTTCCCCGGCACGTCTGGTGCTCACCGTCGACTCCCCGGGCCGGGGAGTCGTGCGCACGACGGTGACGCTACCCGGCCACACCGATACGGTGGGCGACTCGTCCGCCGACGTGCCCCAGGGAGCGGGCACGGTCACGGTTCCCCTCGATCTGTCGTACGGCGCATGGCTGACCGGTGAGGTGCGCAACACGGCCGATCACCTCGACGTGAGCGTGACCTACACGCCCACACCTCCCGGGCCCACACCTGCCGCGCCCACCCCGACTGCTGAGCCCACGGCGTCACCGTCGCCCTCGGCCACGCCATCACCCTCGTTGACCTCGTCGAAGGAACCGCAGACCGCCACCGCGACCGCGACTACGCCGTCTCGTCCGGTGAGACTGGTGATGTCCGGTAGGCCCGATGGCGACCGACGTGCGATCAGGGCCGCGATCCGGTCAATGCCGTCGGAATCCCGGGTGATCGCGATCGTGCGGCCCTCAGTCGCCCGCGCGACCGACTGCCCCACGTTGCAGCAACTGTCAGAACTCGTGAGCGCACTCGCGCGATCCTCTGGTCGCTCCGTTGTGGTCCGGCGTGGAGAGCCCGTGCGTCAAGGCTGTCCCCGGCTGGAACTGCGATCAGCTGGAGGACCGACACTTCGGTCGGTGGTGGCGAGTTCAGCCACCACATTCGCGGTGCCGGTCGTGATTGCGCCCCGTCCGGTGATTCTCGTCCACGGAATGTGGTCCACATCGAGTATGTGGAACGGGTACACGGGTTCGGGCAACTTTCTCGTCTCGTCTCACGCACAGTGGCGCGGGTATGCCGTGTCGACGATGAACACCGGCTCGATGTGGGCGCCGTACGCCGCCGTCAACACGATCTCGCAGAATGCCGCTCTTGCCTGGACGTACATCCAGCAGCGCATGTCGGACCTCAACGCGCATGAAGTCGACGTCGTGGGTCATTCGATGGGTGGCGTCATCATCCGGCGCATGCTGCACGACTCGACGAACGGACCAGCGGTGCAGGCGGCAATCCGGTCCGTCGTTCTTCTCGGGACTCCCAACGGTGGATCGTCATGCTCGGAAGCGTGGGCCGTGCCCGCCAACGCCGAGCTCACGCACGAAGCGATGGAGACGTTCAATCTCGCCTATCCGCAGTATCCGGGAACGTTCACGACCTCGCTGTACTCCGATCACTACGACTCGACCTGCTTCGACGCCAACACCGGTGATCTCTTCGTGCCCTCATGGAGCACGCAGGCCCAGGCCGTCAATGTCCTGCGACGGATCAATCCGGGCATCCAGCACGCGGACATGCCGGGGAGTTCGCGGCTCTTCAGCGAGTATGTGAGGCCTGCACTGGCGTTGGCTGCCGCTCCGGCACCCGCCGGTCCCACCACGGCCCTCACCAACCCGAGTGCGTCGTCGACGCGACTGCACGAGGGAACTGCGACGGGCAGTGCACTGTCGGTGACCCGAACGGTGACCGTCGCCGCGGGGCGGAGTCTGGTCGCCAGCGTCGTGGCTGACGGGGGAGCCAGCGGCACCGTGACGTACCCCAGCGGCAGCGGCACGGCGAACCTCGCACTCAGCCGGGTCGGCGACTACCCGGTCTTCGAGGGTGTGGTCAATCCCGCGACCCTGGGGAACTCGAGCGGGCCGGTGACGGTGTCGGTGACCATCGACGCGACCACCACCGCCGCGTCGCCGGAGTGGCGCTGGTCACTGGTGACCCGGAACTGATCCGCCGGTGGCCCCGGCTGGCCGGCAACCGCTGCTCTGACAGACTGCCTTCCGTCCACGCGACCGACGTGGACCCGAAGGAGATTCGACCCATGACTGTCGCCCATCGCCGCGTGCTGATCCCGGCCCTGGCTCTGGTGTCCGTCGGCGCCCTGCTCGTCGGCTGCGCCCAGGAGCAGGCTGCCACCGAGGCACCCGCCCCTGCGTCCAGCGAGGCCGCCCCCGCCGAGGCCGCCCCCTCAGAGGAGGCGCCCGCCGCCGAGGAGGCACCTGCTGCGGAGGAGGCACCCGCTGCGGAGGAGGCACCCGCCGTCGAGGAAGCCGCTCTCCCGCCGGAGTGCGCCAAGGAGAACCTGACCCTCATCACCCCTGGTGCGCTCACCATCGGCACAGACTCCCCGGCCTACCCGCCGTACTTCGTCGACGACGACCCGACGAACGGTCAGGGCTTCGAGTCCGCGGTGGCCTACGCCGTGGCCGACGGCCTGGGCTTCGCCCCCGGAGAGGTCGCCTGGACGGTGGTGCCGTTCAACAAGTCGTACGCCCCGGGCGACAAGGACTTCGACTTCGACATCAACCAGATCTCGATCACCCCGAAGCGCCAGAAGGCCGTCGACTTCTCCAATGGGTACTACACCGTCAACCAGGCCATCGTGGCTCTGAACGACTCGCCTATCGCGGGTGCAGCCACCCTGACGGAACTGAAGGCGGCCAAGCTCGGTGCTCAGGTCGGCACCACCAGCCTGGACTTCATCACCGAGGTCGTGCAGCCGGCGGATGAGCCGTATGTCTACAACGACACCAACGATGCCAAGAGCGCCCTCAACAACGGCCAGATCGACGGCATCGTGGTCGACCTGCCGACGGCCTACTACATCACCGCGGTGGAGATCGAGAACTCCAAGATCGTCGGCCAGTTCCCGGCTATCGCAGGTGGTGAGCAGTTCGGCCTGCTGTTCCAGAAGGGCAACCCGCTCGTGCAGTGCGTGAACCTCGTGCTCGACGACCTCGCGGCAAGCGGCGAGCTGCCGGCGATCCAGGACGAGTGGCTCGCCGGCGACGCTGCGCCGTACTTCACGGAGTAGCACCCGACACCGTCGGAAATCGACGATGACGATCACTCCGCCAGCGCCTGGTGCACCCGTGGCCTACCACGATCCGGTGCGCCAGGCGCTGGTGCGACGTACTGCTCGGCGCAATGCGCTCGTGGGCATGGCCAGCCTCGTCGGGTTCACGGTGGTCGTCGTCCTGCTCGTCACTCGTACCACCGGGTGGCCGATCGTCCAGGAGACGTTCTTCAACGGCCAGCAGTTCGTCGAGTCGTTCCCGGGGCTGCTCGACGCATTCATGCTGAATGTCACGATCTTCCTGATCGCTGAGCCGCTGATTCTCGTCTTCAGCCTTGTTATTGCGCTCGTGCGCACCCTGCGCGCACCGATCTTCCTGCCCCTGCGCGTCATCGCCACGATCTACGTCGACGTCTTCCGCGGCGTGCCCACCATCCTCGTCATCTTCCTGCTCGGGTTCGGCGTCCCTGCACTTCAGTTACAGGGTGTCCCGTCGGACCCAGTCTTCTGGGGCACCGCCGCCCTCGTGCTGTCCTACAGCGCATATGTCGCCGAGGTGTTCCGCGCAGGGATCGGCTCGGTGCATCCGAGCCAGCGCATGGCGGCTCGCTCCCTGGGGCTGTCCGTGGGCCAGACCAACAGGTACGTCGTGCTCCCGCAGGCCATCCGCAACGTCGTACCGCCGCTGCTCAACGACTTCATCTCGCTGCAGAAGGACACTGCCCTCGTCGCCGTCCTCGGGCCCATCGAAGTCCTGCGTCAGGCGCAGATCGACGCGTCATCGACCTTCAACTACACGCCCTATGTGGCCGCTGCCCTGATCTTCATCGCGCTCACCATCCCCATGACCCGGTTCGCGGACTGGGTCCAAGCGCGAATGGCCAGACGTCAGCGAGCCGGAGGTGTTGCATGAGCTCCCTTCTTGACGTCACCGGGGTATGGAAGTCGTTCGAGGAGCAGCCTGTGCTCCGCGGTATCGACCTGCGGGTCGATGCCCACCAGGCCGTCGTGCTCATCGGCGCCTCCGGCTCGGGCAAGTCGACGCTGCTGCGCTGCATCAACGGGCTGGAGGCGGTCGACGCCGGTCGGATCGTGCTTGACGGCGAGGTCGAGGTGAGTGACCCTCGCGTGGACCTCGACCAGGTGCGACGTCGCGTCGGCATCGTCTTCCAGTCCTACAACCTTTTTCCGCACATGACCGTGCTCGACAACATCACTCTCGCGCCACGCAAGGTGAGCAGGGTCCCAGCGGATCAGGCCCGGCAGGAGGCCCTCGTCCTGCTCGAGCGCTTCGGACTGGAGGCGAAGGCCGGCGACTACCCGGATCGACTCTCCGGCGGGCAGGCCCAGCGCGTGGCGATCGTCCGCGCCCTGGCCATGCAGCCGGAGCTGATGCTGTTCGACGAGATCACCTCCGCACTCGACCCTCTTCTCGTCGGCGAGGTTCTTGAGGCCGTCCGGGAGCTGACGTCTGGTGGGCTCACCATCGTGATGGCGACGCACGAGATGGCGTTCGCGCGAGACGTCGCCGACCGCGTGTGCTTCCTGCGCGATGGCATCGTGTGGGAGGAGGGGCCGCCTGAGGCGGTCTTCAATGAGCCGCAGCGCCCGGAGACTCGGGAGTTTCTCGCTCGTGTTCTCACATGAGGGATGCGGGCGATGTGCTTCTGATGCTGCCGTCGGCCGCCTACCATCGAAGTCATGACGGGGACCCCGCTTGGTGAGCGCGTGCGACGCACACGGGCCCATCGGGGACCGGTTCGCCTGAGGTCCCGCGGAGTGATGACCGCCGTCTTTGCGGCCGTCATCGTGGTGATTCCAGGTGCCCCCACCACGCAAGCGGTGGGTGCTGATGAGATCACCATCAACGGTCTGCGCCTGGAGCGGTGCGAGTCCGTCACCTATCCGGGCACACGCGCGTGGTGCGGTTCCCTGCAGAGGCCTATCGATGCGGGCAGTTCGTCCTCCCTGCCCATCCACTTCACCTTGACTCTGCCTGCGAGCGCGCGACCGAACTCGACGGAGCTCGCGGCCGTGCTCGGCCGGCCGCTGATCGCCGCTTTCGAGGGCGGTCCCGGATACGGCGGGATCGACTCCGGTGACGCCTACGCCCAGATGCTTGGTCCGCTGATGGCGCAGCGGGCGATGCTCGTCATGGACGCCCGGGGCACCGGCCGATCTGGTGCGATCAACTGCCGTTCCCTGCAGCGAGGGATCGGGGGATTCCTGAAGGCTGCGCGCACCTGTGCACGACAGTTGGGCAGCAATGTCGATGACTACGGCACGGCCAAGGCGGCAGACGATGCCGCAGCCCTGATCGCGGCTCTCGGCTTCCAGCAGGCCGATGTGTACGGAGACTCCTACGGAACCTTCATGGCCCAGGTGCTTGCGGGCCGGCATCCGGCTCTGATCCGCAGCTTGGTGCTCGACGGTGCCTACCCGGTCACGGGTGAGAGTGCGTGGTACCCGACGCAGGGTCCGGCGCTTTCGAGGGCTCTGACTCAGGTGTGCGATGCCGATCCGGTGTGCAGCGCATATCCCGATGGCACGGTGGATCAGTTGTCGAGGCTTCTCGATCGGCTGCGCAAGAAGCCGCTTGCAGTGACAGCCCCGGGTGGTGACGGAATACGGCACCGCGTACGCATCACACCCGAGAATGTGCTGGACGTCGCCTTCAACGGCACCTATATCGACGCGACCTACCGCGAGTTCGATCCTGCGGTCCGCGCGGCGCTGGCGGGCGATCCGCTGCCGCTCGGCCGCCTCGTGGCCGAGGTCGAGTACCCGGCCGGCTACGCGGAGACGGCGCGCGAGAACAGTACGGGGCAGTTCCTTGCCGTCACGTGCCATGACTACCCCCTGCTCTACGACATGTCGGCTGCGACTCCCGTGCGCCGAGAGCAGCTGCGCAAGGCGATCGCCGAGGCGCGGAAGTCGACCCCGGGCCTGTTCGCCCCGTTCACGATCGATGAGTACGTCGACTCCTCATGGGAGACGCTCTACGACTGCCTCACCTGGGCGCAGCTGGCCCCAAGCGATTCCCGTCCACCGGCTCCACCATCGGGTGTCTACCCCGACGTCCCGGTGCTCGTGCTGTCGGGCAGCCTCGACACGATCACGACCACGGCGGAGGGAGACATGGTTGCGGCTCAGTTCCCTCGATCCCGTCACGTCGAGGTGCTCTATGGCGTGCACGTGCAGGCGATGGGCGCGACCGTCCCCTGCGCAGCAGAACTCGTGCGGTCCTTCTTCCAGGATCCGGAGGCCGTCGTAGCTGTCGACCCCGCGCCCTGTGCCAATCCGCGCCCGCAGCAGCACGAGACCTTTGCGCGCACCGCGCAGGGGATCGACGAGGGCCGGGCGGCGGTGCTCACGGTCGCTGACGTCGTCAATCGTGTGCGAGCACTGTGGTCCGATCGTGGTCGGGGATTGCGCGGCGGTACGTGGACCGCGAGCTACATCGATGATGACGAGGTGACCATGCGGCTCGACGAGGTCCGCTTCTTCGAGGACCTCCCGGTGAGCGGCACGGCCAGGTGGATCCCGTCACGTGGATCTGTGCGCGCGGCTGTCTCGCTCCCGGGCGGCAGGTTCACGATCGAGTGGAGTGATGCATCCGATGGGGTCACGATCCGCGACGCCCGGTGACCTCGCCTCGGGTGGGGAAAGCCCTAGACCCCTGTCCCATGACGAGGTGGGCCCGTGCCACCCTCAACCCGTGATCGGGTGCCGCGTCCTGGTGGTCGAAGACGACCCCTTTGCCCTGACGACCGTCTGCGCCGCCCTTCAGTACCTCCGCCTCGACGTCGTGGGGCGTGCCTCGTCGGCTCGCGAGGCACTTGCCCTGCAACCGTCCGTCTCCGCCCAGGTCGCGCTGCTCGACCTGGATCTGGGTCCCGGACCGACCGGCATCGACCTCGCGCATGCGCTCCGCGTGGCCCAGCCGGACATCGGTCTCCTACTGCTGTCGACCTACCGGGATCCTCGACTCGTGGCACCGGGCATCGTCCCTCCCCCCACCGGCACCGGATATCTCGCCAAGGCTGACGTCACCGATCTGCACGTGCTCCGCGACTGGATCACCGCGGTCGTGCGGGAGCCGACACGTGACCGTCGTCTGTCGACGGATGCGCTCCCCGAACTGAGCGACATGCAGGTGCAGGTACTCCGATCGCTCGCCGCGGGTCTCAGCACGCAGGCGATCGCAACGGAACGAGGAGTCAGCGTCAGCGCGGTCGAGCAGACGATCACACGCCTCTACGAAGCCTTCGACATGCCCCGCGATCCCGAGCACAACCAACGAGTGCGCCTCGCGCGGGCCTACCTTGAACTCGCGGGAAAGCTCACCTGACATGCGAGGTGGCTGGGCATCACTCATCGGCTCCCCACAGTGCCTGAGCCTGCGATCGTGGCTGCTCGTGACGCCGGTGGGCATCGTCGCCGCACCACTAGCCGCGACCTCGGCGACATCCGATGCGAACCAGGCTGTGCGATGGATGATCATCGGGCTGGTGGCCCAGTTCCCCATGGGATTGGTGATGGCGATCGGGAATCGCCTCGCCGGGCACCTGCGCTCGCCGCGCTCGGTCACGATCGTCGTCGTCCTCCTTGCTGGGGCAGCGCGAGGACTCACGATCGCGCTGCTGGGACAGTCGCAAGACGCGGTGACGAGGACGATCTCCTCGGCGGTGACCATGGCCATCTGGCTGCTGGTGATCGGAGCTGCGCTCGCCTCCCGCGATCGCTATCGACGCGAAGTCGACGGGCTCCTCTCCATGCTGGTCGCACGGGAACTCCACGGCCGTCTGCTCGATGAGAGCGCGGTTTCAGCAGCCAGGGCCGCCTCGTCTGAGCGGCTGGCAGAGACGTCGGAGGAGTTGCGCGCGATCGTGGGAGAGGAGTCACAGGATCACGCGCGCACGGCTGCCCTGCTGCAGGAGGCGATCGAGACGCGACTGCGCCCGCTGAGCCACGACCTGTGGTTCCGGCCACGGCCGGTCGCACCGCAGGCCCACGGGCGACGAGATCTCCTCGGCCGAGTACTGACCGCAGAGGTACCTGCTGTTCCGATGACGGCCGCGGGCGTCGTCCTCCTCGCGTGGGGCTCGCTGGTGCTGCACGGCGCCTGGCAGGGGGCGCTTGTCGGCATCACCGTGGCTCTGACCTATGGCGCAGCGCTGGCCGTGGCGCATGCTCTGCGCACGCGACCTCGCGCCGCGGCCACTGTTCGGTACCTGGGTGTTCTCGTGGTCCCTGCGCTCGCGGGCGAGGCGGCTATCACCGCGCTGGGCTTGGGGCAGCCGCTCTCACCCATCCCCGTCGCCCTGGGACTGCCACTGATCACCGTGGGGGTGGCGGCGGCGATGACCATGAGCGTCGACCGGGCCCGAACCATCTCCGACCTGCGCGCTCGTCTCGCCGAGCCTGACTGGGATCGCCACCTGGGGGAGCTGATGAGGGGGGAGGTCGATGCCGCGACAGCGACCCGGCTGCACAACTCCGTCCAGCCTGTGCTCACGGCGGCTGCTCTGCAACTGCAGCTGGCGGCCGAGCTCGACGATCCAACGCGAGCGCACGCGGCCTTGCATCGTGCCAGGCGTGCGATCGACGAGGCATCGTCGCAGGACTCCTCACCTTCCGACGGACGGCTGCGACTGACTTCGGCTGCAGAGGCTTGGAGCGGGATTGCGGACGTTGACCTGCGGCTGCCGGGTGAGGACGTGTCGACGTCGGAGTGGAGCCTGCTCGCCGACGTGGTGCACGAGTCCATCGCAAACGCGGTGCGCCACGGCGGAGCCTCGCTGATCACGGTCACCATCGGTGTCGACCCACAGTCGCTCACGGTGACCGTGGCCGACAACGGGCGCAGGGAGGTCGCAGCCCGCGAGCACGGGCTTGGATCGACGTGGCTGGCGTCCGTGGCGCGGTCCACGGAGGCCGAGACTCGGCCGGAAGGCGGACGAAGCATGACGCTGCACCTGCCACGGCGCGCAGTCACGGCTGGCTAGGGGATTTCCCCAGTCGATCCTTGCCTCGGGTCACCGTGGTGACGACCGTGCAGGAGTGCGCGTCATCCGAATCCTTGTCGCGACGGCTCTCGCAGCTGCCGTGGGCACCATCGTTCTCTCGGCTCCTCCGGCACAGGCAGTAGCCTGCGGCGATGGCAGTCTCGCCTTCTCTGGGGGCGAGGGAACGACTACCTCGCCCTTCCTGATCTCGACGGAAGCCGATCTCGTCGCCCTGCGTGGCGGGTACACCACGACCCCGAGCTACTACTCGTGTGCGTACCGGCAGGTGAACGACATCAACCTCGCGTCGTCGTGGCCGCACGGCATCGGCTTCAGCACGCCGGGGTCGGCGCTCTACAAGCCCTTCGAAGGTGTCTACGACGGAAATGGCTACGCGCTCGCGAACCTGACGATCAACGCGTCAGCAGTCAGCACCAGCAGTCAGGCCCGCGAACTCGGCTTCATCGGCCTGTCGACAAGTGGGTCCGCTGCCATCCGCAACCTCGACCTCGTCAATGCGACGATCACGTGCGGTTCCCAGGCCCAGTTCGCCGCGATGCTCGTGGGTCAGGTCTACGGGGCAGTGGAGCGAAGCTCCGCCACGGGAACGATCAACTGCGCAGCGGCCGGTGATCTCGCGCGCATGGGGGGCCTCATCGGCTTCACAGACGGTGCTGTCTCCAATTCCTGGGTGAGCGGAACCATCACCGTCCCGACGACCTACACCTTCTCGCCCAACTCCATCGGCGGTGTCATCGGCAGGAGCGACGCACATGCGTCAATCCAATATGTCCTGGGGCGAGTGAGCATCGTCAATGCGGCGCAGGCTGTGTGGCCAGGGATCGTCACCGGCTACAACAACTCAGGGGCATTCCTCATTGTGTTCGCGCAGTCCGGGCTGACTGCCGGGCTGAGCAGTCAGGTCGGCGCCGGCAGCAGCTCCGGTGCGGCACTCAAGAGTGCCTCGGAACTGCAGGACATCACGACCTACACGGGCTGGTCGATCAGCGCAGGCCGGAGCACCTCAACGATCTGGGGGATCGATCCTGCGATCAACGGCGGCTTCCCCTTCCTGCAGGAGTTACCGGTCGACCATGATCCCTCTCAGGCGCCTCCGCCGATCCTGCAGCAGCTCCTGCCGTCAGTGGACGGCGGCTGCGTGATTCCCGGAGACGGAGCCTTCGCTTACGGAGCCGCCGTGTCAGGAGGCTGGACGCTCTCCTGGGCCCAGTGGCCCCATGGAGGCACGGGAGGTCCGGTCTGCACACGAACCCTCGTGTACGTGAGTCGCGGCTGGTCGGTGGCCGACTGATCCACGCGCGAAGGAGTGGAGGTCGTTGTGCCAACGCCACACATCCAGCGCCTGCGTCGCCGCGTCCCAGCTGACGTGGGCGGTCACCCGATCCTTGTCCGGCTGACATCCTTCATGGGCCTGCGCGCAGCCGAGGTCCAGCGTTGCAGCGTTTCGTTGTGATCGTCGCGGGCGCATGCCGCATGGCGCGGATCCAGAGGGGTGTGCTGAGAGGGGCTAAGCCCGCGACTTCACCTTCACCTTGACGTAACGTGCCGGCCCACCCGCCACGCTCAGCTTGACCGGGTACGTCCCGGCCTTCTTGAATGTCATCGCCGGCAGGGTGACCGTCCCGTCTGGTGCCACGCTTGTGGGGGGCAGGGCTGACCACGACGAGCCGATGCGCACCTTGCCGCTGACCTTGCTCCCAGCAGGCAGGGACGGAACGTTGACGAGCACGGTCTGGCCAGAGGCCGCGAGGACCTGAGGAGCCTTGGCCTCCGATCGGGCGGCCGGCTTGGAGTTTCGCTCCACGATGACGGCTGCTGCCGTGCCGACGGTGAGCGTGCCATCGCGGCCGGTGGAGGTGACCGAAATGACGCTGTCGGGCTCGGGGGTGGGAGCCGTTTCCCAGCTTGATGTGGTGACCTCGGGGGTCGGCTCGGCCTTGGGTGCGGCGATCGTGACCGTCGCCGACGAGCTTTCGGTGCGGCCAGCGAAGGAGGCGTATCCGGTGATTGCGTAGTTGCCCGGATTCACGTACACGTGAGTCGAGGGGAATGAGGTGAGTGCCTTGAGGTCCGTTGGGCTCCCGAAGCCGGTGCCGTCACCGAAGTCGACGTAGAACATCGGCATGGAGGCGTAGTTGCCGAGCGCGGCAGCGATCTCACCGATGTTGAATGACGTCGCGGTGCGCGCCGCGCCCGGGGTGACCTGAAGTCCCGGGAGCCGTGAGGTGTCAAAGGACTCCTCATTCTCGCCCTGTCCCGGTGCCAGACTGCATGCCACGGGCAGGGCGCTGCCGTCCGGGCGGGGGGTGCAGTCGATGAAGTCCTCGGCGGCCACAGGCGCCATCCCGATGATCGATCCGGCAAGGACGATAGCTCCGGTGACCAGCAGGCGATGTCGGCGATGAGACGTCATGGGGTGATCTCCGCTCGTGAGGCTGTCGGGTGCCATCCGATGCTCACATCGGCGGGACTGGCTGCAAACTACAGGAGGGTTGCGTGCGTGACCATCACCAGAAGGGCATGGTGATCCACGAGAAGGGCATGGTGATCCACGAGAAGGGCATGGTGGTCCACCAGAAGGGCATGGTGATCCACGAGAAGGACATGGTGATCCACCGGACCGGGTGGGGAGTTCTGGTACGGGCGATGGCCCGGCAGGGGTGGGGCCAGCGTGTGCGCGCTTTCCTTGGACAGGAGACAAGTACGTACTACCGTGTGGTCATGAGCGTCACCCTGAAGCGCACGCCATGAAGCGGCCCGGCACAGCCTTCGTGCTGGCGATCGTGAGCCTGATCCTGTGCCCGATCCTGCTCATCATCGAGCTCAGTGCCCTGTTCTTCGCGGGCATGGTCGCGTATGAGCCGTCCAACCCCATCTGGGTCAAGGCCCTGGTGATTGCCTTGGTGGTCCTGATCGCACTGGTCACCGTCGCGATTCCGGTCATCGCCCTCCGGGTCGGAATGAGAGCGCGATCCGCTGCACAGTCGACACCGGACGGGGGGTCGGGTCTGGCGACGGCTGGGGTCGTGATCTCCGCGATCGTCACGGTGGGCGTGCTGGGGGCGCAGGTCTACTACCTCTTGATGGTCTTCGGAAATTGCGGCCTGGACGGTTGCTAGCGCCGGTCGGGCACCCGCTGCCGAAGCCTGGTCCACTGGGCAACAGGGCGAAGATCACGTGTTGATCGTGCTGTGCGAAGGCACACGAGCCACAGACTCGCGGGGCCCAAACGTGCGGAGCTGCTCGCGATGCGCAGTAGCCTGAGACATCGGCTCATGAAATCAGGAGGCAACAATGTCCATGGAAGAAGTCGTAGTAGTCGAGTACTCAGAACCTTCCAAGACTGGCTTCATCGGTGCGATCAAGAAGGGCTTCAGGGGCTACGTGGTCTGGAACGCTCGGTCCACCCGATCCGAGTACTGGTGGTGGACCCTTTTTGCCTTCATCGTCGCCATCGTGGCCGCCGTCATCGACTCCGCCGTGTTCTCCACGAACGTGACGACGAATATCGGTCCGGTGAGTGCGATCGCTTCCATTGCGCTCTTCCTCCCCGGCCTGTCAGTCTGGATTCGACGACTCCACGACACCGATCGCACCGGCTGGTGGGCGTGGATCGTGCTGATTCCGATTGCTGGCCCGATCGTGTCGCTCGTCTTCATGCTGTTGGCGTCGAAGCCGGGGCCCACGCGCTGGAACAACCGCATCCAGTAGCAGCTGCACTTCAAGAACCCCGGGGGCGACAAACTCTCGCCCCCGGGGTTCCTGCATGCTGTGATCCGCGGAACGCCTGATTCCACCCCTTGGACATCCACGCGCATGTGCCGGGAGGCATCTGTTGCATGTTCGGGTGCCAGATTCGGCTACCCGGCATGAGGGGCTTTGGGGCATAGCAGAATGAGTCACAGTCAATGGGCGGATCTGGCCTCACCCAATGCACCGGAAGTATCGTCGAGGTGCCTCGACGTAAGGAGTGACAGTGTTCTATCCAGAAGAGCTTTCGCCGAGGCGCAAGCTGATGTTCTCGATGTGGGATGCCCCGAATGACGGCAAAGTGCGAGCGGTCCTGGCTTTTGACGCCACCAATCTGATCGCCTACATCACAGAGATGAATGAGGGGGCCGAGCGAAGTGGGCTGGCCCGAACATCGATCACGCATGCTGCGGCCAAAGCCATCGGAACGATTGCCCTTCAGGACAAGTACGACTTCAATGGGCATTTCTTTGCTGGACGCTTCTACCGACACAAGGAAAAGGCAGTCGGCATCCTCGTCGCGACCGATGACGGCAAGGATCTGGGCGCCGTCAAGATCTCCCAGGTCGACCGTAAGAGCCTGCTGGATATCGCGCTTGAAACTGCGAGATATGCGGAGAACTTCCGCCGCGCTGGTGACGAGTCCCACAACACGGCCAACCGAGTCATGGACTTGACTCCCGCACCACTGCTTGCCGGAGTCGTGAAGCTCAATGGATTCATCAACAACAGACTTGGGCGAAAGACGAAGCTGATTCCGTCAGATGCCTTTCCCATGGGGCGCGCGATCATTTCCTCCCTGGGAATGCATGGCGTGGAGATGGCTTTCCCACCTCTTGTGAGTCACATGCACGTGCCAATGGCGATCATCGTCTGCGCTGCCGTAGATCGCCCTGTTGCCGTCGATGGAAGAGTGGAGATTCGACCGATCGTGAATCTCTGCTTCACCTTCGATCATCGCTTTTCGGACGGGGTCGATATGGCCCGAGCCGCGAATGAAATTCGAGCGATGCTGGAAGATCCGGCAGGTCACTCCCTGTAGTGGTCTGCCAAGAAGCTCCCCGGCCGCATCTTGGCCAAGCAAAGCCAGCGGTCCTGTCCGCAACCGTGATGGACTTTCAAGCCGTCTTAGGTGGTGGCCCCGGGCTGATTCCCGCTGCCGAGAAGTCGAAGCGCATCCCTTGGGCAAGTCATGTGTGGGCGCTACGGTGAGGCTGTGGGAGCTATGCAGAAGTGCACGCCATGAAGCGGCCCGTCACGGCTTTCGTGCTGGCTCTGGTGAGCCTGATCCTGTGCCCGATCCTGCTCCTCATCGAGTTCACCGCCTGGTTCGGTGCCGCGATGATCGCCTACGAGCCAGCCAACCCGGTCTGGACCAAGGTCCTCGCGTTCGCGTTTGTGGGACTGGTTGCTCTCCTCTCCTTGGCTCTTCCTGTCTTGGCAATCAGCTCAGGTCGGAAGGCCCGCGCGGCAACGAGGTCTGCGGGCATGGGTGGCTCAGGCCTGGCCACATCTGCGGTAGTGATCGGCGTCATCGTTGCCTTTGGAGTGCTGGTGGTCCAAGTCCTCGCTGTCATCTCATCCTTTGGATAGTGCGGCCGCAACAGGTGCATGCTCAGGAGGCACATCAGCCTCGTTGCACCGCTGAGGGGCGTTCGACTGTGAAACCCGACAGCACGAGTCTGATCCGACGCGACCTGGCGTTGCCTGTCACGCGATCATCGCAGGCACCATGGCGCGCGTCGCCTGAAGACTGATCTCGATGCACGATCCAGCGCTGCAACGGCTGCGGTTGTCATCGACGCCATCGTCACGGCCGGCGGAGCGCCGCGTCCCTCCCCGCGGCAGGATGGGCTCATGAAGGCATGGCAGTTCACTGAGACTCACCAGCCGCTCCAGCGAGCCGAGATTCCCGAGCCTGTTCCGCGGCCGGGCGAGGTCGTGCTCGACGTCGTCGCCGCAGGCCTGTGCCACTCCGACGTCGGTGCGATGACCGACGAGTCATGGTTGGAGTACATCACCCCGCGGCCGATGGTGATCGGGCACGAGATTGCCGGTGTGGTGAGCGCCGTGGGGGCAGGCGTGACGGATGTTCGGATCGGTGATCGCGTCGGCGTGTGCCCGAGCAACGGCAACGGTGCCCCGGGCTACCGGCGCAACGGTGGATTCACGGAGAAGCATCTGTGTCTCGCCGAGGATGTGGTCCCCATGCCCAACGGACTGTCCTTCGCCCTCGCCGCCATCGGCACCGATGCGGGGATGACGTCTTACCACGCCCTCGTGACCCGAGGTGAGGCCAAGGCGGGAATGAAGGTCGGCATCATCGGCCTCGGAGGCTTGGGTCAGATCGGGGCCCGGGTTGCGGTCATCCTCGGCTGCGACGTTCACGTGGCCGAGGTCAATGAGGCCGTCTGGCCCATGGCCAAGGAGATCGGCGCGACATCCGTCGTCAAGGACGTGCTGGAGTGGGAGGGCCGGGGCTTCGATCTCATCGTCGACTACGCGGGCTACGGCACCACGACGGCCAACGCGGTCAAGGCGGTTCGCAAGCAGGGTCGCGTGGTCCTGGTGGGCATGGCTCGTATGGAGATCCCGCTCCAGACCATGGACATGATCCATCACCAGGCGGAGATCCGTGGCTCGTCCGGCGGGACGAAGGCGGACGTCGCAGCCATATACGAGCTGCTGGCGTCAGGGCAGGTCAGCCCGGTGGTCACGATGATCGACTTCGAGGACATCCCCGCGGGACTGGATGACCTGCAGCACCATCGGATGTCCGGCCGTCTCGTGGCGCAGATCCACCATGCCTGACGTCACATCAGTGTCGGAACTCCTCGACATCCACAACTGCACTCGTCTCATCATCAGGTACACGCACCTGATCGATCTGGGCCGCGCAGATGAGATCTGGGAGCTGTTCGCGGATGACGGCGTATGGGAGTTCCCGACTGCTGGGTTATCCTTCCGCGGACGCGAGGAAATCAGGACGCGGTTGGCGGAGAGCCTGGCGGGAGATTCGTGGCTTGCCCGTCACATTTGCACCAACATCGACGTCGCCATCACCGATGCCGATCACGCCGAGGGACTCACCTACTTCATCAACTTCCGCCACGTCTTCGACCACCCCGTCGACTCGGCAGCGGACCTCGACCGCGAACTGGCCCCGATTGGCCCCATTCGTCACGTGGGGGAGTACGTGGATCGATTCGTGCGGACGAGCGAGGGATGGCGGATCGCCCACCGACGCACGCGTTTGGCCTTCAGCTACCGCGCGTGAGAAGGTTTTAAGATCTTTCGCAACAGGCGACGAGCGTGTGCGGGCTTGCTTCAGGTAGCCGTCATCCGCGCTGACGCTCAAGCCAAACTCTCACACGTTCAATCTGGATAGGCGCGGCCGAAGTGGTGATGTGAAGCCGGTGTAGGAGGGTGTCGGGCATCACCAGACCGGCATCGATCAGGGCTGCTGCGAACTCGAGGTCCTTCTCTCGGTGAGCGATGAGCTTTGCGATCACAAGATCATGTGGTTCCAGACACAAGCCACGCCCGGGATGTGTATTCGACCCATCGACGATGACAAGCCGCTCGAACCAGCCGTCAGGCAGGAATGCCACGGAGAGGGCTACTCCTTGGCCGTAGTAGCCGTGTGTGCGATGGAAGTGCGAGTCCTCGCCGATGACCCCGTCGACGCGGTCGGCGATCGTCTGGTCGTCGTCGCCCAGAAAGGCCAGATCAGCCTCGACTGACATGGTCGCCGCAGGTGGCAACTCGTCCTCATCGTAGGTGCCGAGAATCGCCTGGCTTCCCAACACGAGAACGTCACGGCGCTCAGCGATAGTGGATGCCGCGCGAAGCAGGTGCTCCAGTTCGTCGCGTCTCACACATCGACTTTCGCTGGTCGCGGCAGGTTGCGGAGTACTGCGTCACGTTCCTCATCGGACAGGATCCCGATGAAGGGAGAATTCTGGCGCAGTTCGCGAGAGGCGACGGTGTCGGCTGTCAGTGCGCTCAGCAAGTCATCGAGCGGGCCATCCAGGAGTGCAACCCACTTGTCACGCCACTTGCCTCCGCGGCGGCGACTGCTGCCGGAACTCAGGGATTCAAGGTGCGCGCGTGCGACAGCCTTCGTTCCCTCGGGATCGGTCACGAGGTGGCCGGCTACAGCCATGGCCAGACGGAAGCTTCGCTGTTGGTCCCTCGTCATCCCTCGTGACCCAGCCGAGAAGCCTTCCAGGTCAGCGCGCTTGATCCGTCGGTGGCGATTGACGAGCGTGTAGGGCAGCAGACCTCGATTGCACAGGTCGACGACATGCTGCCGGGTCGAGCCGATGATCAGTGCCGCTTGACCCGTGGTGAGCCAGTCATCGCTTCGGGTCACGACCGCAGCATACACTAAACGCAATAAACACAACAAACCATCGTAGAAACTGTGTTTATTGCGCCTGAGAAGCGGTTCAGGCCTTCGCGAGTGGCCCCGAGAGGATTCGAACCTCCGACACAAGGTTTAGGAAACCTCTGCTCTATCCCCTGAGCTACGGGGCCGGTGCCCGAAAGGGCGGTGGCAATGATGTCACGTCATCGATGAGTGGGTGTTGTCGAGTCCCCTCTCCAGATGTAGGAGGCGCCGATCGCCATGATGGCGGCGATGATGGTGGCGAGCATCCGCAAGGCGAGGTCCTCTGGAACAGAACGATCGTCGAAGCTGAACATCACGACGACAAGGACGGTGATGCCAGCTACGCCAATGGCGTAGTTGGCCCAGATGAAGGCGACCGCGACCCCGCCCGCGATGGCGACCACCGCACCAGCGGCGTACCCCGACACCTCGAAAACGAGCAGCAGGATCGCGGCGACAAATAGGCCGATAACGGTGCCGAGGATCCTGGCGGCCACCCTGGTGACGGTGCCAGCGACGTCGGGCTTGGTCACCCAGGCAATCGTCATCGGCAGCCAGTAGGCGTGCGGGAAGCCGGAGGCGATCTCGATGATGCTGGCGAGGGGGATGAGGATTCCCAGCCGGACGGCATGGCGCAGGAAGGCATCCCGAGTCTGCACATGCTCGCGGATGCGCGACCACGTTGCCGGCGTTGGGCCCAGGGCAACCGTGACTGCCCCACGCATAACGATCAATCGTGGAAGGACGGTGGTGGCGGTGATGACGACACCGCCCAGCCCGATGAGCAGGGCTGAGTCGAAGGTGGCCTGCGGAAGTTGGGGAGCGCCAGCGAAGACGATGAAGACGACGAGTGCGAGCACGCCGCCGACGCCTGCGCGCGGGCCGGCTGCGCCGGCGAGTCCGGCGGCGAAGGCCACGAATGCGGACACGATGACGGCGAGCAGAGAAATGTCCGACACAAGCCCTCCGAGGAGGGCGGCACCCATCAACCAGAGGGTCGTCCACAACATCGTTCGCCAGCGACGCCCGACGCTCTCGCCCGAATCGGCGAGGGCGACGAAGATTACGCCGATGGCCAAGGGGATGCCGGC
The DNA here is from genome assembly GCA_903934925.1 of uncultured bacterium. Taxonomy (GTDB): domain Bacteria; phylum Actinomycetota; class Actinomycetes; order S36-B12; family S36-B12; genus UBA10649. The sequence goes on from CAIZPS010000056.1 coordinate 22,196, forward strand.
GTTCGGCTTGCCCGCGTGAATCGCGAGAGAGACGGCTACCGTGACGAGCACGGCAGCACGGATGGCTCCTGGAATGAGGATGCTCTCCCGGTCGACGTGCGTCGTTCCGAGTAGGAAGGTCCGCAAGTGCGATTCCACGTTCTCACGCTAGCGTGCAACCCGTGACTCCCGAGGACTCCGTGCTTGCAGCCTGCGATGCTGCCCTCGCTGACCGCGACATCGTCACGGACCCCGACATCCTCGGCTCCTACACGCGTGACAGGTCCACCGGGTCGGTCGCTGGTGAGCCCTTCGCGGTGGTGTTCCCTCGTACCACCGAGCAGGTGTCGGCGGTCATGCAGGCCGCGCACGCCCACCGCGTCCCCGTCGTGCCTCGAGGAGCTGGGTCGGGGCTCACCGGAGGCAGCAATGCCATCGACGGCTCTCTTGTCGTCTGCGTGGAGCGCATGCGCGACGTGCTGGAGGTCAACGGCACCGATGGCTATGTCGAGACGCAGCCCGGGATCATGAACACCGAACTGCGCGACCACGTCAAGGGTCATGGGCTGTGGTACGCACCGGATCCGGCCAGCAAGGACTTCTGCTCTATCGGCGGGAATGTCAACACCAATGCCGGGGGCCTGTGCTGCGTCAAGTACGGGGTCACGCGCGACGCCGTCCTCGGCCTCGAAGTCGTGCTCGCCGACGGCCGCATCACTCGGCTGGGTCGACGCACCATCAAGGGCGTGGCGGGCTACGACCTCGCCGGCATGATGGTCGGGTCAGAGGGCACTCTTGGCATCGTCACTATGGCCCGCTTGCGCCTGCGGCCGCTTCCCCCACCGGCCATCACGTCGGTGGCGGTCTTCGACGACATCGCCGCCGCCGGCCGAGCGACCGCGGCGATCATGGTCGAGCTCACGCCCAGCATGCTCGAGGTAATGGACCAGCAGACGATCCGCGTCGTCGAGAACTGGCGGCCGATGGGCCTGGACGTCTCGGCCGGAGCCCTCCTCGTCGCGCAGACGGACTCCGGACTCGGTGCCGCGGCGGACGCCGATCGGCTCATCGCGATCTGCCAGGAGCAGGGGGCGACGGAGGCATATCGCGCGGAGACCGAGGAGGAGTCCGAGATGCTCCTCGGGGCGCGCCGCATGGCGATCCTGGCAATGGAGGCGACGGGCGACTGGCTGCTGGACGACGTTGCGGTGCCGCGTTCACGTCTCGCCGACGCGATGGTGCGCATCCAGGACGTCGCGGCGCGCCACGACGTCACGATCTGCACCTTCGGGCACGCCGGCGACGGAAACCTGCATCCCACGATCGTCACCGAGCGCGGCGACGAGGCGGCGGCCGCGCGGGCACTTCTCGCGTTCGACGACATTCTCGAAGTCGCACTCGCCTGCGGCGGAACGATCACCGGCGAGCACGGCGTGGGAAGCCTCAAGCAGCATGCTCTGGCCCAGGAGCTCGATGACGTGGCGGCCTCCCTCCACCCGCGGATCAAGCAGGCGTGGGATCCGGAGAACATCCTGAACCCGGGGAAATCCCTGCCACGCTGGTGACGGGTGGAGGCCGATCCGGGCGGTACGGTCAGGTATGCCTCGATTCCTACTCGGATGGCTCCTCGGTCTGGGGGGCAACGCCATCGGCCTGCTGCTCGCGTGGCTGCTCCTGGGCAGCAACTTCTCCATCAACGGCCCGATCGGCTTCATCGTCAGCCTCGTCGTCTTCGCGATCTTGAGCGCCTTCTTCACATGGCTCGTGTTCAAGGGCCTGGACAAGAAGGCGGCGACGATCGTCCCACTCACGGGACTCATCTCCACCTTCCTCGCGCTGCTGCTCACGGTGCTCCTGACCGACGGTCTGTCGATCAGCGGCTGGGGCTGGCTGTGGGGCACCGTCATCGTGTGGATCCTGAGCATGGTGATCTGGGTCCTGCCCGGACCCTGGCGCTCCTACCGCGCCGAGCGCATCACCAAGGCGAAGTAGTCACTGATGTCGCTGCTCCTCTGGATCCTGCAGATCCTTCTCGCGATCATGTTCTTGGCCGCGGGCGCCATGAAGGCGTTCCAGCCGTACGAGACCATGGCGCGTCGCATGCCGTGGGTCGACGACTACTCGCCCGGCACCGTGCGGGCGATCGGTGCGCTGGAGATCCTCGGTGGCCTCGGTCTGGTCCTGCCCGCGGTCTTCGGCATCCTCGTGGTGCTGACACCTCTGGCGTCCATTGGACTGGCCGTCATCATGGTGCTGGCGACCATCCATCACCTGCGCCGCAGAGAGACCGGACAGATGGTGTTCACCATCGTGCTGCTGCTTCTGCTGCTCTTCGTCGCGTGGGGACGATTCAGCCTCGCGCCGCTCTAGCTTCAGGGTTGCACGGCTCTAGGCGGGAGTGACCAGTCTGAGCAGGAAGGCCGAGCACAGGAACAGCCCGCGCCAACCGCTGTCGTCATCCTCCATGGCCAGCGACTCGTCGCGGAAGGCCTGCGGATCCGAGGACTCCAGCACGGGCATCGCCGCGTGGTAGTGGAACGGGTGCACCGACACCTCGTCGTAGCCCAGACGCTCGAACTGCGGCACCACCGCGAGCGGGTTGTCGTAGTAGGCCTCGTGCCCGCTGCTGGGCAGCGGCGGGCGCGCCATGTCGACGCGCTCGGCGACGAAGTCCCCGACTCGCTGCCTGATCTGGTGTGACCTGCCGGCGAGCAGGTCGTCGACGATGAAGCTGCGGGTGAAGCGGTTGAACGTCACCAGGGAGAACAGGCTGTTGCGGAACTCCAGAAAGAGCTCACCGCCCGGCCGCACGAGTGCAGCGAGGTTCGCGGTGACGGCAGCGCGGTCATCCACATGCGGCATGATCCCCAGCCCGACGAGGGTGTCGAAGCTGCCGGCGCCGGGCAGTGCAGCCATCGAGGCGGCGTCCTCGGCGTCGGCGACGACGACCGATGCCGGGTCGCCTCCAAGATCACGCAGGATCGCGCGCGTGACGTCGACCTTCTCGGGGACGTTGTCGATCCCGGCGAAGTCAAGCCCTGCTGCGAGAACGTGCGGAACGCCGTTGCCACCTCCGACGCCGATCTCGACGAGCGACCGAGCCCCGCGCTCTCGCGCGCTGTCCAGGATCACGCGCCAGGCGAAGTGGTTCGCGGGATAGCCGATGCCGAGGTCGGCCAGGGTGTCGGTCTCGTGGGTCACGAGTGCCGCTGCTGAGCTGCGGTCGATCGTCATGCTGGTTTCACCGCCATGGAGAGGGCGACCAGCAGGGGAATGCCGGCCACGAGGTTGAAGGGAAAGGTAATGCCGAGACTGCTGGTGATGCACAGCCCGCCGTTGGCCTTGGGTAGCGCGAGCCCTACGGCTGCCGGTGCAGCGATGTAGGACGCGCTCGCGCAGAGGACTCCGAGGATGGCGGCTCCCGCCGTTGTCATCCCGATGGCGGCTCCGGCGAGGACACCCGCGGCCCCTGCTGCGATGGGGAAGGCCAGGGCGAAGACGACGAGCCCCAGCCCTGCGGTACGGATGGTGCCGAGGTGGCTGCCGGCCACTGCGCCGAGGTGCAGCAGGAACAGCGCGAGCACCCCGGTGAACAGGCCGGTGAACACAGGGGCCACCGGCTCGTAGCCGATCGGTCCGGCCACTGCGCCCATGATGAGCCCTCCCGCCATGAGCAGGATCGACGGGCCGGTCAGGACCTCGCGGATGGCGTCCGTCCACCCACCATCGTCACCGCGACCGTAGTTGGCGTCGCTGGGCGATGCGGATGTGTTGCTCCCGTCGTCGGAGCGCTCGGGGCTGCCGTCATCGGGGGCCCCGGCGCCGACGAGTGCACGACGCGGCAGTGGCTTGCGCTGGGACGGCCGACGCTTGGCCAGGGCCAGGCCGATGATGATGCCCGGCACCTCGAGGATCACCACGAGAGTTGCCAGGTGCCCTTCGAAGGGGAGGCCGATGGTCGTCACGAGGGCCATCGCCGCCGTGAACGTGACCAGGGAGGTGGACCCGTAATGGGCGGCCATCGCTCCGCGGTCGGTGCGATCCAGGCGCGTGAGGACTCCGAGAACATGGAAGGCGATGAGCGGAATGAGCACGCCCAGCGCAACGGCCATGGCCGCAGGGGCGAGCAGGCCCGAGAAGCCTGATTCGCGGAGGGCGACCCCGCCCTTGAGTCCGATGGACAGCAGCAGGTAGAAGGACATCACCCGGTAGACGGGCTCAGGGAGCCTGAGGTCGGCCTTCAGCACGCTCATCGCGAGCACACCGGCGACGAAGGCCAGAACCGGAATGGAGGTCAGGTTGCGCACCGCCAACTGCGCAGCGTCCTCGAAGCCCATCCCACACTCCCCTCGTCGTCAGGGGCTAATAGTGGATCAAGATTTCCGGTATTGCAAATCCTGAAATGTGAGACGGGTCACTCGGTGGCGAACAGGTCGAGCAGCTCGCCCACCTGATGGCCCGACTCGGCCGAGTGCCGAAAGGGGCGCCGGCGGTTCACCTTGTAGGTGTTGCGCCGCCCGACGCGATGCTTGGTGACGTAGCCGGAAGCCTCCAGATCACTGATGATCGCCTGGACGGAGCGCTCGGTGATCCCCGCCTCGTCGGCGAGGTCCCGCAGCCGGGCATCCTGGTCGCGGGCGAGCATGAGCAGGATCCGGCCATGGTTGGTCAGAAGGGTCCAGGACCGATGTTCCGCCGTCACGGCCCTATCGTGCCGCACATGGCCACCCTTAGTCAGGCTTTGTCCGCTGTCTGCCCTGACGGGGGTAACCACCGACAGTGCCGAGGAAGGTTAGGCGGATGACCATGACCGATTCCGGGCCGGCGGCGCGCTGGATCAGGGGCCATTCTGCCGATGCCGTCGACGTCCTCGTTTACGTGGTCGTGCTGAATCTCGCCATCGAGTACGTCCCCAATGTCATCAGCGAGACCTTCACCCTGTCGCTCCTCACCGCCTTGCTTCTGAAGGTGAGCCTGGAGGTGGTCCTCGTCCTCAAGGGACGAATTCTCACCCGGCTTCGCGGCGCGGACTCCCCGACGACCAAGGTGGTGTGGGCGGGAGTGCTGTGGTCCGTGGCGGCTGGAAGCAAGATCCTCGTGCTGGAGATCGTGGCAAGGGTCTTCTCCGACCAGGTCAGCCTGGGCGGTTTCGTCTCCGTCACCGTGCTGGTAGTCGTGCTGCTGCTTGCTCGCGGTGGAGTGCGCTGGCTGCTCTACGGCAGGGATGCGCGCTGACCCTCATGGCTGGGAACTGCCGGGTCCGATCATCGGCTGGAGGATCTCGTGGCGCAGATCTTCCAGCGCCGAAGTGAGCCGCTCCCGCAGCACTGTGGCGCGCTCGAGCAGATCGCGCTGCGCGTGGGCGTACTCGCGACGCCCCTCCATCGTCTCGACCCTGATCGGCTCGTATCCGAGGTCCGTCAGGTCATAGGGGGTGGCCCGCATGTCGATCTCGCGGGCCTGTCGAGCCAGTTCGAAGCAGTCGGCCGTCAGCTCGCTGCTGACCGCCGGATGGAACCACTGCGCGTACTTGTAGAGGTCCATCGTGGCGTGCACGCAACCCGGCTGTTCGAGGTCCGGTTGGGTGGTCCGAGTGGGTCTATGCGCATTTCGCTCGGCTGCCGCGGGAGTGAAGAAGCGGTAGGCGTCGATGTGGGTGCATCGCAGGCCCACTGAGTCGACGATGTCAACGATCTCGTCCGGTGCAAGGCGCAGGGGCTGGCTCGCGTGCCGGATCTCCGGCTGAGGCAGGCCGTAGACCATGGCCCACTCATGCATGCCGAAGCAGCCGAACTCGGGCTCCCGTCGCGCCGTCGATTCGAGCAGTCGGATCGCAAGGTCGAGTCGCGACCCTCGGCCTGCTGCGCGACCGGCGTCGACTGTCGCCCCGTCGGGCGTCCGACGGTACGCGGGATGCTGCAGGAAGCGATCGACGCGGCCGGTGACCTCGGTCCCGTGTCCGGGATGCCACGTCGTCAGTCGGGCAACGGAGTAGGGGTAGTAGTCGAAGAGGAAGTCGTCTACCGGATGCGTCTCGCCCCGGGAGCGCCGGGCCTGGCGCGGCGCGACCCAAGGCTGCACACGCTCACGGTGAGCGTGCTCGCGATCGCGCCAGTCGGACTCCGGGAGGGCGGTCCGATCTCTCGGGTCGGCGACCGGACTAGTCGACACGGTGCAGGCCCATCCGGGCGCACCCCTCGACGAAGTCGTCCATGCCGAACGCATCCACCGGACCCAGCGCGCCAGCTCCGCGCGCTCGGCCGTTGAGGAGCATCGCCGCGCCCCACGCGAGCAGCTCCGCGGTGAGGTCGTAGGGGCTCGGTCCCGTGACGACCACGTGGCTGAGTTCGCGGCCGACGCCGTCGCGGGTTCGGGCGACCACGAGAGTGCTGGACTCCCGACGGGTCGCGGCATCGGGACCGATGCCCGTCTCCTCGCCGCTGACCCGTTCGATGCCCGAGCGCACGAGACCTCCGACTCCGGGCATGCTCGCCGCTGCGTTGACTGCCCCCGCCGCGCCATGCGCGGCCTTCGTCCACTTTCCGGCCCAGCCGAGTCCCACATGAACATCGCGGACGTCACTGTCGACGCGGGGGAGGGTGAAGTGCTCTGTCCCGCCGACGGGCATGGCCTGCCACTCACGACTCTCGACGTCGAAGGTGATGACCTCTCCCCGCGTGGCGGCGATCACTCCGTTGCGCAGCGCGAACGGCGGCGCGTCGACCATCCCGGCGATGCTGGCCCGCGTACCGCTGCTCATGTGCATGGCACCGCGCACGAAGTAGCCCACCTCGACGACACTTGGGACGCGACCGGCCCGGCGTGCGTCGTCGATGGCATGCGCCGCCGCGAGGTTGCCCGGGACGTAGTCGTACCCGAAGGCGGTCAGCAGCCGTGCGCCCGTCCGCTCGGCCGCGGGGCCGTCCTGCTCGAACACGCGCCGGATGAAGGTGGGCTCCCCGGTGGAGTCGACGTACCCGCAACCCGCGTCGATGGCAGCCTCGACCGCGGCACTCCCGAACCGAAGGAACGGCCCGACGGTCGTCACCAGGACGTCATCCGGTGACGTGAGCAGAGCCCGAACCGAGTCCGGGTCCTGGGCATCGGCCACCTGCCAGGTCGGTGGCCGGTCGATCGGGCCCAGGCCAGCGAGCTCCCCGGTGAGGTCGACGAGGGCCTCGGCCGACCTTCCGGCAAGTACCGGGGCCATGCCCGCTCGGACCATCACCTCGGCCGTGAGGCGCCCGGTGAAGCCTGTCGCCCCGAAGCAGATCACTCGTCCAGCCATAAAGGGGACGGTACCGGGTCCGATTCACCTCTACAGTTCATCCATGAGCACATCGCCCTCGGCCTTCTGGCACCCCTTCGCTGACATGTCCGTCGTAGCGGGCCACGATCTCGTTCTCGCCTCCGGCACCGGCGCGTATGTGCAGGACGAGTCCGGTCGCACCTACCTCGACGCCACCGCGGGACTCTGGTACTGCAACGTCGGCCACGGCCGGTCCGAGATCGCCGTCGAGGCAGCCCGGCAGATGTCGACGATCGCCTCGTACTCCGTCTTCGGAGACTTCGCGATCCGGTCCACCCTGGACCTTGCTGATCGACTCTCCGCCCTGGCGCCGATGCCCAACGCGAAGGTCTTCTTCACCAGCGGCGGAAGCGACAGCGTTGACACCGCCGTCAAGCTCGTGCGCCATTACTGGCAGGTCAAGGGCTCCGTCGACCGCACGGTGTTCATCACCCGTGACCGCTCGTACCACGGCATGCACCTCGGTGGCACCTCACTCGGCGGCATCCCGGCCAACCGCGCCGGCTACGGCCCGCTCGAGACTGGCATCGCCAATGTGCCCTGGGACGATGCCGATGCACTGGCCCATCGCATCGACGAGATCGGCGCCGAACGTGTCGCTGCGTTCTTCTGCGAGCCGGTCATCGGTGCCGGGGGCGTGTACGCACCACCCCCCGGATACCTGACGGCGGTGCGCGACATCTGCCGCGAGCGCGGCGTCCTCTTCGTCGCCGACGAGGTCATCACCGGATTCGGGCGCACGGGACGCTGGTTCGGTTCCGAGGGTCTGGAGCCGGACCTCGTGCTCACGGCGAAGGGCCTGACCTCCGGCTACCTGCCGATGGGTGCCGTGCTCGTCGGCGAGACGGTGTCCGCGCCGTTCTGGAAGGAGTCCGGCCACGTCTGGCGGCATGGCTACACCTACTCCGGGCACGCCACGTCGGCTGCGGCGGCGATGGTCAATCTCGACATCCTGGAGCAGGAGGGGCTCGTCGATCAGGTGGCCTCACTGCAGCTCGCCCTGACCGCCGCCTTCGTGCCTCTGCGCGGCCATTCGTACGTGCGCGAGGTGCGCTCCGGGGTGGGCCTCCTCGCGGCGGTCGCGATCGACCAGGACGTCGTCTCCGAAGACCCCACCATCCCCACCCGTCTGATCGCCGCTCTTCGTGAGCGCGGCGTTCTGACCCGGCTCCTGGCCGATGGTGCTCTCCAGATCTCCCCACCTTTCGTCATCACGCGCGAGGAGCTTCAGGGTCTCGGCCAGGCGATCGGTGATTCGCTCACGTCGCTGGGATCGACGTCATCCTCGACGCCTGCTCCCGAGGAGCAACTGCTGCCGGAAGTCACGACAGACGAAGCCGGCGGATTCGGCAGTTCCGACCAGCGCCTACTGGCGGAGGTGCCTCCGCACCACGGCCGCTGACGCGGACATCGCGTCAGTTCACTGCGAGCCGCGCTGCTCCTGGAGCAGGTCGCGGATCTCCTTGAGCAGCTTGACGTCGGGCGGGGTGACGTCGACTTCGTCTCCATTGCCTGTGCGCCGGCGGTAGGCGTTCATCGGCGCGACGAAGGCGAAGTAGAGCACGGCCATCGTGATGACGAAGGTGATCACGGCATTGATCAATGCGGTGAAGTCAATCACTTGGCCGTTGATCGTGACCGTGCCCGCGTCAATGCCGCCGCCGAGGAAGATCCCGACGATCGGGCCGATCAGCGCCGTGGAGAAGGCGCCGACGAGGGCGGTGAAAGCGGCGCCGGCGACGAACGCGACCGCGAGGTCGATGACGTTGCCCCGGAGGATGAAGTCGCGGAATCCCTTGATCACGCCTGAGAATCTAGCGCCGTAGTGGGCGTGCTGCCGTGAATGAGGACGGTTATGCCCCCCCGAGCCGTCGCCGCGGCCAGGTCAAGGGCATCACCCGCGGGCACCGACACCAGCAGCAGCGCCTCGGCCGGTGTGAAGCCGCCGGCACCACTGCCTGGCTGCTCGACCACGCGGACCCTGGATGCGACCACCTGGGCGCGGCCGTCCTCGGTTACCGATACGAGGTCGACGATGTCGCCGGGATCGAGGATGTCGGCGACGGAGCGGACCGCCAGCGGCACGGGCACCGTCACCTCGCCGGGGGAGGACCAGTCTCGGGCGGACGCAGTGGGCGTCGGTGCGGGGGTCGAGGTGAGAGTGCTGATCGTGAGCAGGACGGCCAGGCCGGCGAGTGCGGCGGCCAGGGGTCGACGAAAGCGGAAGGCGGACCGCCTCCAGGACGCTCCTATCGGTACGTTCACCGGGGAGACGCTAGGTCAACCGGCGAGCGTGGTCGAACCGCTGTCCACAGGTCAGGAGCTGGTCGACGCTCCCGCTGAGGCTGTGGACGACGAGGTGCCGGAGGATCCGCCCGAACTGCCGGAGGATGAACCGCCTGACGAACTGGAGGACGACCCGGACGAGGAGTCCTTTCCGGAACTGCTGCCGGAGCTGCTGCTGGAACCACTGCCGGAGCTGCTGCCGGAGTCGCCCGAACCGCTGCCCGAGCGGGAGTCCGTGCGGTAGAAGCCGGAACCCTTGAAGTGGACGCCGACGCCGGTGAAGAGCTTGCGCACCCCGGGGGACCCACACACCGGGCAGTCGGTCAGGGTGGGGTCCGTCATCTTCTGCTGCACCTCGTGCGTGGCGTCGCAGGCCGAGCAGGCGTACTCGTAGGTGGGCACCGGTCCTCCGGGAACTGATCTGGCACTCAAGGTTAGCGAGTGCTAATTGTGCCCTGTCTCGTGCTCGTCGTCCAATCCGCCCCGGCATTCGCTTTACTTGGGCCCCATGCCCGTCCTCGTTGCGATCGCGCTGGGCGGGGTGCTGGGCTCTCTGGCACGGTGGGGCGTGGACGAGGCGATGCCGGCGACGTACCCGGGGGACTTGCCCTGGGCCACGCTCATCGTGAACCTCGTGGGCGCCTTCGCGATCGGGGCACTGCTGTCGTCCGGCCTCCTCCAAGGGCGGCCGCGCTGGTGGCGGCCGATGCTCGTGACCGGAGTGCTCGGCGGCTTCACCACCTTCTCCGCCGTGGCGCTGGAGACCGGGGTCATGCTCGACGCCGGACGCCCGGCGGTCGCGGTCGGCTACCTGGCGCTGACCGTGGTGGCCGGCCTCGCCGCCGTGCGGATCGGCAGTGCCGTCGCCGCCCGAAGGTCCCCCGCATGAGCGCGGTCCTGGCGGTGGCCCTCGGGGGTGCGATCGGAGCCCCGCTGCGGTACCTGCTCGACCTGTGGGTGACCCGGCGCGTCGCCGGGCCGGGCTCGGCACGCGCGTTCCCGTGGGGGTTGCTGTGTGTCAACGCCCTGGGCTCGCTCGTGGCCGGTGTGGTTCTCGCAGCGACCACCGGCGACCTGCGGACGCTGCTGCTCGTCGGACTGTGCGGGGCCTTCACCACGTTCTCGGGATTCGGCTGGGAGACCACCCGGCTGTGGCCGTCGCACCGATCGGCGTTCTGGGCCGCCGCTGCCGGGCTGCCCGTCGCGTGCGTTGCAGCGTTCCTGGTGGCCTGGCAGATCACCCGCTCCGTCACCGGCTGAGCGCTGCGCGCTTGCCGCGAGTGGCCACTGGGCACCGCGAGTGGTCACTGCGCACGGCGAGTGACCACTCGCGTGCACCCAGTGAC